>CASBRD010000076.1 GCA_949128025.1 Oscillatoriales cyanobacterium PMM_0008
CGAGTAGACATGATGTGCGCTCAACCGTTATTTATTGGTAAATATGAGTCAGCACTTGCTTATAATATAGAATTTAATTCTACTATACCTGCCTTATTAGGATTACCGAAGTTACCATCACCCAATAAGGCAGAAGGTGTTGTGATTAAACCTATGAAATCCTTTTATTTGGAAACTACCAAGGGAAGAATCCGACCGATACTGAAGATAAAAATACCGGAGTTTGCCGAAGATAGCAGATTTCATCAGGCGACAAAGTGGACTCATTTCACGGCGACGCATACAAGTCAAAGTTTGAGTAGAGAAACTGAGTTAACGCAGGCGATGCTGTCACTTGTTACCGAAACGAGATTGAATAATTTGATATCGAAAATTGGCCGAGTCGAACGGAGGGAACAACAGACAGTTGAGGAATTGTTGGCAAGCGACGTAAGGGAAAGCTTTTATGAAGATTATGCAACGTTTTTTACTATGCTTAGCGCTGATATGCAAGAGAAAATTATAAGTCGATTAAATGAGGAGTGTCAAATCTTGGTTGACAAGTATTTTAATAATTAATTTAATTCCAAATATTGATGCGATCGCTAGCACCAGGATAGCCGTGATAACAATTAGATAAGTAGGGGTCCGATCGCTATTCGTGCAATCATACGGTTGGTATTTGCTGTGAGGTACGAATGCCGTAGCGCCGCTACGCGATCGCATGGTAATGGTGGAAATGGATAAGATTGTGAGTGGAAAAAGAGGTTGGGTTTCATGAAGTCAACCCAACCTACAAGGTCAGCGATCGCAATGCCTGTGAGTCACCCAGATTCATCAGCAGAATTTTGAAACAGTTAATTAAACCGCGACAGACTTGGCATACAATCTTAAACATTCAGCCGATATTTAGCCCTATTCTGAACCTATATAGGACGTCAGGATACTGGTAGAGGCAGCACTGTTTGGTAACCATTCCTAAATCCTGGCAAACCAGTAGCGCGGGGATACCCATGATAAACAACCGCATAACCACTAATTAACATGAATATTTTTTCACCTCAGTAGTTGACTTTATCTATAAAATACTATAGTATTCAATTATGACACACACAGTTATCGATTTATTTGCAGGCGCAGGCGGCTTGACTACAGGTTTTCATTTAGCAGGCTTCAAGTCTCTTTGCGCCATTGACATAAACAAGAAGGCTTTGGCGACATATAAGCACAATTCCCCTACTACAGAAGTCGTCAATAATGATATTCGTACAGTCGAGCCTTCAGATCTTCGATCGCAACTTGGTTTACCGAAAGAAACACTGACAGCATTGATTGGTGGGCCTCCATGTCAAGGATTCTCACGCAATATTCCGGCTGGGTATCGATATCTGAACGATCCTCGCAATCAGTTATATCAAACTTTTCTGGAGTTTGTAAAAGAATTCAGACCTTTGTATGTTGTGATGGAAAATGTACCTGAAATATTGAAAGCGTACAATGGCGTAGTCAGAGATGAGATAATAGAAAAACTAGAGTTGCTCGGATACAAAGTTAGATCTGTCTCCTTAAATTCTGCCCACTACGGAGTACCTCAAACGAGAGCTAGAGCTTTTTTTATTGCTAGTTTGGATCGCTGTCCTACCTTACCGGAACCTACAAATTATGGTAATATCAGAAGCGATTTAAGATCTACCAAACCTAACACTCAGTTGAACTTACTAGATCTGATAGAATCTCCGATTCTTACAGTCAAGGATGCGCTCGGAGATTTGCCACCATTAGATGCAGGACAGGAATATACAGATAAAAAGTATCCATATCCTCCGGAAACTAACTACCAGATATTAATGCGTAGTGGAAGTCAAAAATTGGTTAATCATGTGGCGCGTGCTTTGAGTCCAACTCAGATGGCTAGAGTACGCGCATTGAGGGAAGGACAAGATGCTAGAGATCTACCGCCTGAATTAGCTCCAAAAAAACATTACAGCGGTGCGTATGGAAGACTCTGCTGGGATAAACCAGCTAGAACGATCACGAAATGGGTTTTTCATCCTGGTTCTGGTAGATTTTTTCATCCTACACAGGACAGAACAATTACAATACGCGAAGCGGCGAGATTGCATTCTTACCCAGATCGCTTTCACTTCTTAGGAACATATACTGATATGGCTGGTCAAATTGGAGAATCTGTACCGCCTCTTCTGGCTAGTGCGATCGCTGCAACTATCCTCAAGGATCTTGATTGCGATCGGAAGACTCTATGCGAAGTTGTTCCTGTAGAGATAACAAAATAGTTTCTACATACCTGTTAAGTGTAAGGCGAGTTCGTTCAATAGTTACGCGAACTGCTGACGGCGGAATAATTTTTGCTCTGAAAAGTTGTTTCTGATTTTTGTACCATACTAACTCAGTTCTGCCTGCCACAGTTCCCTGTAAACCTACACCTTGTTTTCTAGTGCTTCTGTCCACCGTCCAAGCCCAAGAAAAAGCTGTTGACTCTAATAAATAGAGTGGGTATTCACAATAAACGTATTCGTTACCTCTAATCGTTTTCAACAATATACCCTCATAGCTGTTCGTGACACCCTGCACTAAACAACTCGTAATTATTTTTTCGTTCCAATGTTGGATAATAGCTGCGCCAAGGTCTTGCGGTGAGGATTTCTCTGTCAGACCTGGAAAACCAAGTTGGTCAGCTTTTTTTATAACATCTGCTCTTTGAATTACGAAGAAAAAAGTAGCCCCAACAGCGAGACTGCTTAACTGAAGAGACTTAAGCGACCAACCAGTTCCAGTTGCAATATCAACAGCATCATAAAGAAGTTTGCTCCGTCCTGATGCCGGATCTGACAGGGGAAGATTCTTAACGTAATGAAAAATTGCTTCCCAAGCATAATCTTCAATCGAACCTATTAACGGAGATGCAACGGTAGCAATAATACTTTGCCTCAATCTTTCAATCTCTTCGTCTGTCAGCACTTAATGCTTCCTCAACTGCTTGCAAAAATTCGCTCATTGTCATGCCTAACGCAGTAGTAATATGACTGAGAACTCTCACAGATGGGCTTTTCAGTCCGCGTTCTAACTGGCTGATGTAAGTTCTGTGCAGACCTGAAATTTCTGCCAGATATTCCTGAGACCAACCCTTTTCTGTACGACGGCGTTGTATCTCTAGCCCTAAAAATCGATCTAACTTGTTCAACTGCATGAACAACAAGTTAGAGCTTTGAATACAAAAGTTTTACAGATTATAGTATTCAAAGGTCTAAAGGAAAGTTTACCAGCCAAATGGGTAATTTCCAGGCTATGCTTATTGCCAGAACCGATCGCACCAGCCTATGTCAGACTCTCTAGATCGCTACTTCGCTTTAATCGACGAAATCGTGCAGATGACCCTCAAGGGCAAGATCCGCTCGAAACAGCAGGTTTATCAAATGCTGTTGCAAGGTGTCAGCGCCGGAGAAGGGGAAATTTTCGAGCGATGCTTGAGTTCGCGCATCACCACTACCCAGTCCGAGATAGACAATACTAAGGATGAACTCAAGCAAGCGAAAGCAACCCGCAGCTTGAGAGCGATCCAAACCATCCAAGCGGAATGGGAACGATATCAGGCCGAAAATCGCGGATCGAATGCTATTACAGCAGCGACGGATGCGATCGCAAAAGCAGAACCGGAGCATAGATTGAGCGCTTTGTTGCAGGCGATCGATCCCAATCAAGCCCAGGCGTTAAACTTAGACCAAGTACAGCAATTAGCAAAATCTCTTCAGCAACAAGCTCAAACAAGTTCCGATTCCGATCGAGCGATCGAACTTCAGCAATTATCAGAAGGCTTAACTGAAGGTTTAAAATCTTGGCAAAGATTGCAAGAACATTTAGTTAGTTGGATTTACGAGCAAAATCGAGAAAAACTCGGATTTGAAGGCGCACCAGAACAAAATGGCCCTTGGGCATTATGGGCAAAGCAAGTCAATAGTCCCTTTCCAAAAGCACTGTTCCAAACTTTAGCACTGAATCAGTCGATCGTTGAACTCGCAGCAAAACAACATTTGCAACTAAATGAATTAGTCGAACTTGCTGTCATTTTACAGTGCTTGCAACGAGGGCTAGTCAACTGGTTTGACAAACTCATTTACGACGCCAAAGTGGGAGCAAAGCTGTCGATTTCCACCTTTCTTACTTTTGCAGTCATTTGGTCGCAATTAGCCAGTGGCTTTAATCGGGCGGGAAATTCTATTTATATCACTTCCCTAACTAACGCCTGTTTTCAAATAACGCTGCAAATTTTCCGCACATTTACCCTACAGAAATACTTTCCCCTCTACGGCGGTATTTTTGCTTCATTCAGCGGGGATTATCTCCGTTCGGCTCTGAATTATCTGGATGAACCACTTCGATATGTTGAAGGCACCCAAGAAAAAGCTCGCATTTTAACATTGCTGGGCTATTCAATGGGAGCAGTAGGGGAATATCAGCAGGCGCATTCATTCCATCAGCAAGCTTTGGAGATAGCCCGAACTGCGGGGGATATTCCTTGTGAAATTGCCAATCTCAATCACATCAGCCGCATCTATGTAGCTCAGAAAAATTATACCGAAGCTATCAATTACAGTCAACGGGCATTAATTTTGAGTCGCCAAACCGGAGAGCGTTTAGGAGAAGCAAACGCCCTGGCAAATTTGGGCTACAGCGAAGTCCTGCAAGCCCAACAATTGGAACGGGTAGAACCAGAGGTTTACGAGACGGCTATTAATTATCTCCAACAAGGATTGCAGATCTCGGAGCGATTAAGCGATGGCTACGGAATACAATACGTCTTACAGCAAAGTAAATCTCTCTGTTACAGCAGTCTCGGTATTGCATATATTGTTTTGTCTCAACCGCAAGCTGCTATTCCATACTTAGAATTTGGTTTGCAAGCTGCCCAAATGTCCGGCGATTTGTATCTTCAAGGGCTAAATTTAATTTATTTAGCTGAAGCTAACTATAGCCTGCAACAAATAGAAAAAGCCATCTACACGGGTAGTTTGGGGATGTATCTTTTAGAGCAGATTTATTCTCCTCAGTGGCGTCAAACGGCGGGATTGCTGACGATTTTGCAAGGACAGATAGGAAAAGAAGCTTTCCAGAATGTCCTGAATAAATATCGATCTAAGATTATTCCCCTTATTGGGGTGGATGGATATGACTACATACCGGAATTACTGGTAAAATACCAGAATGAATAGTCATTGGGAATTGGGGATTGGGGACTGGGGATTGGGGAATTGGTCATTGGATCGCTAACGAC
>CASBRD010000077.1 GCA_949128025.1 Oscillatoriales cyanobacterium PMM_0008
CTATTCCCCCCTCTATTCCCCCCTCCCCGTCAACGGGGAGGGGGTTAGGGGGTGGGGTAAACCCCGCCAATTTCTCCCAAACAGCTTGCTGAGAGCGACTAGATCCTATAACCACCCCACAATTCAGCAAAGGTACTTCTAAACCTGCATCTTCCAACGCCGAAACAACAACCAGCCGAGTTAGGGTTACTAACTCGGCTGGCTTATTTCCAATTAGCGCCAAAGGAAGCGGTTTTAATTCAGGAAAAGGTTGATGCAGCAGAATACCAGAACGACTGGCAATTAGATGTTGCCAGCTAGTTTCCAGTGTACCCAAAGATGAAATTAAACCAATGCCAGTAACAAAAATCTTCACGTCGATCGGTCATTAGTCATTCGTTATTAAACCAACCAATGACTAATGACTAATAACTAATGACTATTTCTTCAGATTTTCAGCGCCTTCAGTTACCTTAGCTGATTCTATGCGATCGCCCTGCTGAATCTTGTCAACAACATCCATACCTTGGGTCACGTACCCAAACACAGCATAGCTGCCATCCAAGAACGACAGATCCGCCAAAGCAAAGTAGAACTGCGAAGAAGCAGAATCTGGAGACTGCGATCGAGCCATCGCCACAGCACCGCGCTTATGCTGCAAAAGCGGCGGCTGAGTAATCGTCTTGCTGTAAACCGGACTGTCTGCCCCTTTAGGCGTAATTTCCAGCGGAATACGGCGTTCTTTACCTGTTGCTGGCTCGACAAAACCGCCAGTGCCGAGCTGACCCCGGAAGTTAGGGTCTTTACCTTGTGGGTCGCCACCTTGAGCTACAAACGGTTGTGGGTCTCGCACCACCCGGTGAAACACCAAACCATCGTAGACGCCTTGCTGGACGAGATCTACGAAATTGCCAGCCGTGACGGGGGCATTCGTGCCATCGACTTCGATCGTAATGGGTGAACCTTTCACCACCATGACGACAGTAGCCTTTCCTTCCAGACGAGGTAAGTTAGCCATTTGAGGATTGCTTGCTTGAGTAACAGGTGCAGAAGTTTCAGTTGCTGAAGGATTTTGCGATGCGATCGAAGCATCTTGTGACTGCGTGCATCCCCCCAGCAGCAATGCACCCACGATTATAATTGACACCAACCAGTGTCCGAGCTTCATTTGCATTTTCGGTGAGAGCCAACATAAAAAAGGTCAACCCAGCCGATCATAAACCTTCTAGAGGCACTCCCAAGAACCGGGCTAGCTGAGCCCCCTGATTTTCCAGTTCAGACAAAGACATCGGTTCTCCGACTCGCGTCAGGGGAACATCTCTGCGGCCTTTAATTCGCAGATATAGAGCGCGGCGAGGATTCAGACCTTCCCTAATCTCAACGCGGATCGCCTGTACATCCTCAGTGCGGCTGCTAATCTCAATCCGACGATTTTTGCCGGGAAACCCCCACCGGAAAATTTTAACGAAGCCTGTTTCTTGATTAAATTCGTTGTAACCGCCCCCAAAATCCAAAAAGATCGCCAACCAGAGATAAAGTGCCAAAAGCGTCCCGGCTGTCCCATAAAAGGTCATTGCCAGCCCTTGGGGGACAAAGATCAGCCCAGTGGCATCACCAAAAGGCAACAGATTTTTATGTAGGTAACTGGAAAGACCGGCCAATAAAAAGCCGATGCCTCCTATGGAGACGATCGTTGCCCACCAGTAATTACTGAAACGACGAGATCCTAAAATCTGCTGGCGGAGTACGCGATCGCTTGCGGAGATTGTTTGTGTCGTCATAGAGATAATATTCTCACTTCCTTCTAATTAACTTCAGAATTGGTAATTGGTCATTGGCTAGAGGTAATTATGCTTATCTCCTCTGCTCACCTGCGCCTTGCCATGCCCCATAACCTATTGTCTATTAATAGAATCTAGGGGGTTTACTAATTTTGGCTACAAATTAATATATAGTTATGTTAACTTACTTAAAAACCTCCCAGATTTAACAAAGCAAGAGGGTTTGAATCAATGACTATTGCTGTCGGACGTGCTGGAGCCTCAAGAGGATGGTTTGACGTCCTCGACGACTGGTTAAAGCGCGATCGCTTCGTATTCGTCGGCTGGTCCGGCATCCTCCTATTCCCCTGCGCCTACCTAGCGCTTGGCGGATGGCTGACCGGCACCACCTTCGTCACCTCCTGGTACACCCACGGACTCGCCTCCTCCTACCTAGAAGGCTGCAACTTCCTCACCGCCGCCGTATCCTCACCAGCAGACAGCATGGGACACTCCCTGCTATTCCTGTGGGGACCTGAAGCTGGATGGAACTTCACCCGTTGGTGCCAAATCGGTGGCTTGTGGGCATTTGTCGCCCTGCACGGAGCCTTCGCCCTGATCGGCTTCATGCTGCGGCAATTTGAAATCGCACGTTTAGTAGGAATTCGTCCCTACAACGCGATCGCATTTTCCGCACCCATCTCCGTCTTCGTTTCCGTCTTCCTCATGTACCCCTTGGGGCAATCCAGCTGGTTCTTCGGCCCCAGCTTCGGAGTAGCCGGAATCTTCCGCTTCATCCTATTCCTGCAAGGATTCCACAACTGGACGCTCAACCCCTTCCACATGATGGGCGTAGCGGGCGTACTCGGAGGAGCCTTACTGTGCGCCATCCACGGTGCTACAGTTGAAAACACCCTATTTGAAGACGGCGAAGGAGCCAACACCTTCCGTGCCTTCAACCCCACCCAAGCAGAAGAAACCTACAGTATGGTGACCGCCAACCGCTTCTGGTCGCAAATCTTCGGAATTGCCTTCTCCAACAAGCGCTGGCTGCACTTCTTCATGCTGTTCGTGCCAGTCACCGGCTTGTGGATGAGTTCTATAGGCATTGTCGGTTTAGCACTCAACCTGCGGGCTTACGACTTCGTATCCCAAGAGTTGCGGGCGGCTGCCGACCCCGAATTTGAAACCTTTTACACCAAGAACATTTTGCTCAACGAGGGCATCCGTGCTTGGATGTCACCACA
>CASBRD010000078.1 GCA_949128025.1 Oscillatoriales cyanobacterium PMM_0008
ATCGAAGTTCCCAATCCCGTACCTCCACGTTTTCCATAGGTCACAAATGGATCGAATAACCGCTCCCGAATCGCTTCGGGAATGCCGGGGCCGTTGTCGGAAATTGTAAGTTCTGCCCATTTATCTTTTGCCCAAACCGATATCTCGATCCGCCCGCCACGACCGTTAAAAGCTTCGACTGCGTTCCCCACTAAGTTTTGCAAAACACGCATTAACTTGTTTTCATCAACGTTCGCGACTACATCTGTTGCCTTAAACGCAAACTCTACTTTAGTATCTTTAAAATAAAGACGATTCAGCTTTTCAAAATGTTGCACAAACAAAGTTAGGTTGACAGGTTCTTTATTCACTAAGGCATTGCCGCTAGCAAATTCTAACGCTTCTTCTGCCATACCCAACATTCGCTTAACTTGGGCTTGAATTATATCGCACCATTCAATTGTTTCTTCATCGGGATGCTGTTCTTTGAGCATTACACTAGCTAAATGTATGCCGGTAACAGGACTTCTGAAATCGTGAATAATTGTGTTGACCATCTCTCCCACTAATGCCATTTTTTCTTGGTGAATCATCTGATTGACATATGGCGATGTTGTGGCTCGTAACTGCTGGACAATGTAACCAAGCAGTTTGAGAACCACGCTACCTTTTGTGTTATTCAAAATTTCCATCAGACTGTCGCGGGGAATTTTTGCCAAAGTTGCTTCACCGCAAACAATCGCTTGAGCGCTACGGGGTTGTCCATCCAACACCCCAAATTCCCCAAAAAACTCGTTCGGTTTAGCTAAGGCAAATGTTTGATATTTTTCGCTAGCAGAAATTTTTCTAAATTCGACTTGACCTGCTAAAATTAGATACAAAAAATCTGGTATTTCGCCTTCTTCAAAAATTATTTTTTGAGCATTAAAATTCTCGACAATAGCCAGCCTACAGAGTTGGTCTGCTTGCTCCGGTTCAAAATAGGAAATAAACTGATGTTCTTTCAGATCCATGCTCGAATACCTACTTCATTAACATAAAAAAGTTGTCTTATCCTATCTTAAGGCAGATGTGGTGTGGGGTAAGACCCTACATTTCGTTATTATCAACCCGGAAACAGGCGATCGCAACTGTAGTTCCCACAGTCTTGCGCTGTGTAAAGGTTTACACAAGTATTTATACTCAATATTTCTGCGGGGTTAATTAGGTGCGTAGCAGCTTAACCAAAAATCTGCCTTTTTAAATCTAAAATCTGAAATTATCGGTAAAATAGGAGATAAGCAGCAAAATTTTAGTAAATTGACTGATTTTTAGAGGTTAGGAGATTTGGCAACTCATCTTGAGCTACGCAAGGGCAAAAATCGATTAAATCGCTTCACGGCACTGCTAATCATCACTTGCACAGCGCCGATCTTTTCCAGCGTCAAGGCGGTAGCAGACCCACCGATATATTACTCCAACGGACAAGTGGTTTGGCGAGGAAATGTAGGGGACAGTGTTTTCCACGAAAACGGACAGGTTGCTTGGAGAGGTAGTCCAGAAAACAATAACATTGTCTTCCACAGTAACGGACAGGTTGCTTGGAGAGGCAGTTTAGGAAATGATGTTTTTTATAGCAATGGACAGGTTGCTTGGAGAGGAGACAAAGGAGACTCCTGCTATCGACCCGACGGTAGTGTGATGAGGCGCGACTGTAAAAGCACAAATTGGATTGAATTGGGTTCTGGTATTAGTTTTCGGGTTACACTTAATAATGCTCAGTTAAAGCTTCGCATTCCTGGATCTGAGACAGGGCGATCGTTTTATTCCAAGGTTTTTAATTTGGTAGATTCGGAAAATTAGGAACTGATATAACCGCATTAAGTTTTTGTTAATGAGGGAGGAATTTATGAAAAGGCGCTCGCTACTTTACTTTGGCATAGGTTTGGCTGTTTGTGGTGCTAATTCCTTTCTACCAGTTGCAGCGCAGTCAAGAAGAGGTGTAACTCGGCGCGTACAGTTTGCACGCGGAAGTACATCAACTACGATTAATGGATCGGTAGTGCTAGGTAACAAAGATACTTACATTTTTCGCGCTCGTCAAGGTCAAACAATTATTGCGGATGTGACTTGGCTGGGAACGAGAGTTGATAATGTTGAAGATCAAGGACTTTCGGGTTTTACTTTTATAGCAGCTAACGGACAATCATACGAAGACCAACCAGACCAACGAGTAAACTCGCGGCTACACAAACGAAGCCTGCCTTCGCAGGCTAAGAAAGATGCACAGAAATTTTACGCAACTGTACCTTCATTTTGTTTGGGGAACTAGGGATAGATTGCCGTTAGTCACGCCAGATATTCAAGAGGTGATTTATGCAGCAATTGTTAGTCAATGCCGTCAATTAGGATGCACAGTAATTGCTATTGGGGGTGTAGCAGATCATATTCATCTATTAACTGATTTTCCACCCACCTTAACTGGATCAGAACTGCTCGGCAAAGCTAAAGGCAGTTCATCCCATTTGA
This sequence comes from Oscillatoriales cyanobacterium PMM_0008, assembly GCA_949128025.1. GTDB lineage: Bacteria > Cyanobacteriota > Cyanobacteriia > Cyanobacteriales > Aerosakkonemataceae > Argonema. Next base: position 2,488 of record CASBRD010000078.1, read on the forward strand.
TCACCCATGAAATCAAACCCGGACAGTTTTTCAAATGGCAAGGCGGTTACGGTGCATTTACAGTCAGTCGCCAAAACATCGATCAAGTAGCTAATTACATCCGCAACCAAGCCACGCACCATCAGCAAAAATCTTTCATCTCCGACTGGGAAATTAGCTGATTCATGACTTACGTAACATAAGAGTAGCCGAACGAGTAGCCGAACGAGTAAACTCGCGGCTATACGAACAAAGTCCGCCTACGCGGACTAAATATATCACTGTTTTCTTCAGCCTGCGTAGGCAGGCTTCGTTTGTGTAGCCGCGAGTTTACTCGTTCGGCTCTCGTTCGGCTCTCTAAAGCACGTCAATACATGGGTAAAACTACGCTTCAATTCTCTCAATAAATAGAAGAATTTTGGGATCGAGAAAAAGCGATCGCCGCATTCTGACCCCCAAATCCAAAACTTAAACAAAGCACATTGCGAATATCACTCCGACGCGCCACTCTGACAAAATCCAAATCAAATTCTGATTCTTTTAAGCCAATACAAGGCGGTAAAATTTGATACTTTAAAGCCATTAGACAGAAAGCTGCTCCCAACGCACCAGATGCTCCCAGTGTATGACCTGTCGCTCCTTTAGTAGAACTAACTGGCACACCTTGGGGAAACAAATATTGAATCACCTGCGCTTCATTTTGGTCATTTAGTTGAGTCGCCGTACCGTGAGCGTGAATGTAATCAATATCACTGGTAGAAAGATGGCTGCGTTCCAGACATTGTTTGATAGATGCGATCGCACTCCTCCCTCCCATTTCTGGAGAATTAGCATAACGTGCATCATTTGTCAAGCCAAAACCCAAAACTTCTCCATAAACCCTTGCACCTCGACGCCTAGCAGACTGGGCCGATTCCAGCACCAACACCGCCGCACCCTCTCCCAACACCAAACCTTCCCGATGTCGATCGAACGGATAAGCCCCAGTTTGCGCCAAAGCGCCCATCTGCTTAAACCCAGCCAAAGTCAGCGGTGTAATTGGTGCCTCCACCGCACCAGCAATAACCATCTCACATTGACCAGTTTGGATTAACTCAAAACCTTGTGCTAGAGCCCAAATCCCCGTAGCACAAGCCGCCATCGGTGCCAACACTGGCCCAGTTGCACCGATTTGACGAGCAGCTGCGATCGCGCCCATATGCGGCAGCGTCCCCAACCAACCCTCTATTCCCCCCTCTATTCCCCCCTCTATTCC
>CASBRD010000079.1 GCA_949128025.1 Oscillatoriales cyanobacterium PMM_0008
CCTCTGACTCAATATCCTTATTAGGAGCGAAGCCGTAGCATGACCCCCAACGATCCCCTCTCTTGTGACGAGTATCCCGGCATGAGCAACGAGGCGCAAAACGATAAACCAGAGGAAGCCTGTGGTGTTTTTGGCATCTATGCACCCGGAGAAGATGTCGCCAAGTTAACTTACTTTGGGCTGTACGCCTTACAGCACCGAGGTCAAGAATCGGCTGGTATCGCCACCTTTGACGGCTCAAGCGTGCATTTGCACAAAGAGATGGGATTGGTGTCGCAAGTCTTTAACGAAACCATCTTGAATAGCCTGACAGGCAATTTAGCAGTTGGTCACACCCGTTACTCTACTACTGGTTCCAGTCGCGTTGTCAACGCCCAGCCAGCAGTGGTAGAAACTCGCCTGGGTTCGATTGCCTTAGCACACAATGGTAATCTGGTCAATACACCGGAATTACGGGAGGAATTGCTGCGGCGTGACTGTATTTTAGTCAGCACAACCGATTCAGAAATGATCGCTCATGCGATCGCCGAAGAAATCAACGAAGGCAAAGATTGGTTAGAAGGCGCGATCCGAGCATTTCACAAGTGTCAGGGAGCCTTTAGTTTAGCGATCGGCACCCCTGCTGGCCTGATGGGCGTCCGCGACCCCAACGGCATTCGTCCCCTGGTCATTGGTACGATCGAGACAGGAGAAGCCACCCGTACTAAACGCTACGTCCTCGCCTCCGAAACTTGCGGTTTAGACATCATCGGTGCCGAATACCTGCGAGATGTGGAACCAGGAGAATTAGTTTGGATCACTGAAGCGGGTTTGGCTTCCTTCCACTGGACTCAGCAGCCAAAACGCAAACTCTGCATCTTTGAAATGATCTACTTTGCCCGTCCAGATAGCATCATGGAGGGCGAGAGTCTATACAGCTACCGGCTGCGACTGGGGCGTCGGCTAGCAGAAGAATCACCAGTTGATGCCGACATCGTTATCGGCGTACCAGATTCAGGCATTCCTGCTGCCATAGGCTTTTCCCAAACCTCTGGCATTCCCTACGCCGAAGGTTTGATTAAAAATCGCTACGTCGGTCGCACCTTCATCCAGCCAACTCAAAAAATGCGCGAGACTGGTCTCCGCATGAAGCTAAATCCCCTCAAAGATGTTTTGGCTGGCAAACGCATCGTAATTGTGGATGACTCCATTGTTCGGGGAACCACCAGTCGCAAACTCGTCAAGACATTGCGGGATGCCGGTGCTACCGAAGTTCATATGCGGATTTCATCGCCGCCAGTGACTCACCCCTGCTTCTACGGTATTGACACCGATAGTCAAGATCAGCTGATTGCCGCCACCAAGTCTGTGGCAGAGATTGGCAAACAAATCGACGTTGACTCCCTAGCTTATCTGAGTTGGGATGGTATGCTCAAAGCCACAGGAGAAGACCCCAGCAGTTTCTGTTCTGCCTGCTTCACAGGCGATTATCCCATACCAGTTCCGGAGCTAGTGAGACGCTCCAAGCTGATGTTAGAAAAAGTGGGTAGCTGTTAGCTATTAACTATTAGTTAGCCTTGAAATTATCGTTCTTGGGTTGAACCTGGGAACGATAATTTTATCGGGGAATTTCTATATAGCAAAGTGTTGAGTGCTGTGTTTGTACTCAGCACTTAGGTATGTTGTTGCGCTTCAGCGCTATCTTATAGCTAGGGGCTAGGGGCTAGGGGCTAGCGTTGAGGGGAGAGGGAAAAGGTTACTCCGTAAGGGATTTGGAAAAGAAGTAAGAGTTGGAGTTGCCCTAACCGACGAGAGCGGTTGCTATAAAAAGCTAGGATTTACGAAACTGGCACATAGAGTAGGGTACGTCAGAGGCACAGACTCTTATTCTATCGATATATAGCAACCGCCAGGGCGATTAAGGCAACTCCAACTGTTACCTTTAGTCCATAATCCCTTACAGAGTAAGCTTTTTCCTCTTCCCTCTTCCCTAGTGCCTAGCCCCTAGCCCCTAGTCCCTAGCTATATAACTTCGTCTGACGCACCCTACAAGTTGGTTTAAGTGTGACAGTTGGCCTAGTCCTGAAAGCGCTGAAGCGCAACAACATACCAAATATTTCATTATGGCAATCGACCCGACATGACATTACTAGCCAGCAAGGAAAGTCGCATTGCCGGGAGATTCACTGATGATACTCAGAGATGTTGCTCCTTGCACAATACCAACTAAGTCTCCCAAGGATGTAACAATATTGATACTTCCATTAGCAACTTGAGGAATGTAGTCTTCTGGGTTTCCTGCTAGCTGGATAGAATCAGTGCCAGGGGTAAAATTCCGAATTAGCGCGTAGTCATTATTACCGCCATCCACATAGAACGGTTGAGGGTCAACACCTGGTAATTCACTACCTGCACCCAGAATGAATGTATCTCTTCCGGCTCCCCCAATCAGAACATCAACTTCTCCTGCTCCAAAACTACCGTATCTTGTAAAGCCAGTAGAATCAACGTTGATGTCAACTCCGAGAATTTGCGTGACATTTCCTGTGCCATTAATAACATCATTCACGCTGGTGCCAGCAAAAGTTCCCTGGCGGTTCTCGGCCTGTCCATTCGTTATATAGTGTTGGAACCCAGAGGTTAAAGAACCAGCAGCCACAGCAGCCGCTATATCTGGATTTGCACCTAAATAAGCACTCTCGTTGAAAAAACTGCCAAAAATACCAGAACGACCCTCATCGAATCCCGCGAGGAAGTAGTGTTGCAACCCAGATCTAAAAACCCCAGCATTAACGGCTGCACTCACATCGGGGTTGCCAAGTAGATAATTTTGTTCGTTATAAAATGGTGATACTCGAGTTCGACCTTCCTGCAAACCAGACACGCTAAAGTGCTGAAA
>CASBRD010000080.1 GCA_949128025.1 Oscillatoriales cyanobacterium PMM_0008
GTTTCAATCCTCAATTCCCTAAAAAGGGAATTGTTACCCCTAAATGCCAAAGCCATTATAAAACAAGAGTTTAAAGGACTGGTTGCGACGATCGCCATCCCGTTTCCCAATTCAGCCACTGCGTAAGATACCAAAATGGCTGAAAGTCCCGCCAGATAAGGTGCGACCGTCATTTTCACTCCAAAAACCTCAGAACTCTTGCTGTATAAGCATTTCAAGCAATTTTTCCATAAGTCGCTTTTAAACACCTACCCATAGTCGCATTATCCTAACGGAGTTAGGGTCACACCTGGGGGTAACGCTTCTCTGGATGGAAGCTTAACCTCATAATCATCAAAGCTTCTGGGAATTTCCACTTGAGAGTGCAACTCTACCAAGTTAAACAACTTATGTGCTGGGGCATTCCCCCATTTACACTCATGGGTAAATACCCAAAGTCCCTGTATAGACATTAAACCACGAGCCGCAGAGCGATCGCACTCAAACATATTAATCAATGCCTTCCAGAAAATCGCTAGATCGTCCTCATCTACACGAGTTTGTTCAGCTAAAGCTGGGTTAAAAAATCCGTGACTGCGATACAAACCATAAGGAACAATCCATTTACGCCCCATTGTTTTGTTTTCCTTATCTTCAGAAGCGTTGGTTGCTGCACAACGAGTAACTGCTATCTCCATTGGTGCGATCGGATCAATTGAACGACCAAATACAAATTGAACTGGCCCTCTTACCTGTCCGGCATTGATTTCAGTAGTCATTACTGCACCAAACATCCGAATATCAAAGAAATTATCACACATCCATTCACGAACCGGATCGATTATTTTTGAATCTGTTTGACGCTTCCCCTTACTATTTTTAGAAGTAAGTTTCAGAGCAGTATAAGCGCGTTCATGCTGCTTATTAAGAATAGACCCTTCCTCCACATAAATCTTAGCGCGATCGCGCTTATTTTCTGGGAAAATATCAGATCCAGCAATCGAAATATAGTTGCGGATCTTACGCTTAATACAAGCATCAGTAACTAAACCTTTTTGAGTTTCAGCATCCACTCTCGGAGCATTTCCCGCATCTGGATCGCCATTGGGATTACCATCTTGAACATCAAACAACAAAATAAAATCGTGGCGTTTTTTCGGATCGAGATGTACAGTCATGATTAAACTTCCTGTGTTTTTGTAGTAGTTGCGTCAGTGTTAGAATTGCGTTTTGGCTGGTGTCGCTGAATCCAAAAACCTTGCCCAAAAGCCGCCTGTTCCTCTGGGGTTAACCTACGAGAATATTGCTTATTTGGCATCGCAATTCGTACTTCACTAATCAAATGCTCAAAATCGCCTTGGCTTTTCTCCAAAGATTCCAAATGGTGTAAAACCATGCGGTCAAGTTGAGGAAAAACCTGAATCGGACTCACAGAAGCCGTAGCATAGCGTCTAGTCGCATTAGTATCAGTCCGCCAACTTTGAGCACTTGATTGAATTTCGTGATAAATTGCCAACAACCGCCCTAAGCAATAAGCAGATTTCAGTTCATCAGTGGCAAAATCATCCAGATATTCACCTGGATCTTTTATTTCAGACATCTGTTTACAAAGTCCCTCACTACATAGAAAAAGTCGAATTAAAACTGATTGCTGGTAACTTGGTTGTTGTTCTGCTCTAATTCGCTCCAAACATCGCAGCAACAAATCACGCGGTATAGGAGATTTATTGCCCAGCAAAACATTACGAGTAAGTGCAATTAAATGCCGTTCTAAGATATCTTCACCTTTCAGATAAGCAGCAGATGCTAATTGCCAAACCCCCAACGGTTTTCTCCATTTTCCTTGGAAATCCATCAACCTTTGATTAGCCAGCCATTCCTTAACTGCTTCCTGTACTTCCGGCATTTTTCGGGTTAACCAATCACGGACAACAATTCGCCCCGATGCACCAGTTAATCCCAAAACGTATACTGTGTCATCAATTTCAGAGCGATACTGCGATGGTTTGCGATCGGCTTCAAACCATCTTTGAGCATCTTCTAAGCTAGGTTTATCGAGAAAATTCAATACATCTAGCTCATTTCCTCCATCAGGATGCCACAACAAATAAGCCACCCCACCAACTCGCAAGCAGTGTTCTTTACTTTTGAGTAAATGGTTCAGTGCTTGGGTGTAAGCTTCGACCGTAGCAGGTGACATGGGAGCAACCAAAGCTTGCTGAAGTCCATAAGAATAAGTAGACTCCAAAAAAGCGCTAGTTAAAGATGCTCCAGAACCTTGAGTATTAGGAACCCCTTTAATTTTTGCCTGGACTTTGGTTTCAGGAATACAGTTTTTACCCGTAACTAAGCAGTGCTGTTTTTGACTTCCTTGGCTACTCGCTTCAAATAGCGATGCCCAAAACTCTCGGACGCTAGGGAGATCGTGCGGTTTTTCAAATTTAAGATCTTTATACTTAATCTGAAACCCAATCACGCTACCAGGCGTTAAGTTTTCATGCTCAATAAGTGGTAATTTGTCAAGAAAATTCACCACTGCTTTGACGCTAGGTTCCTGGGTATCATCAGCGCAGCGTTTGACTAATTCCACAAACAATGGGAAACGACGAGATCCGCGATCGCCTAAACCCAAAACATATTCAGCCGTATCGACAAGTAGTTTAGCTTTATCACCATTACGACCAAGATGGGGAACAAGCTGATCTTGATCTATTTGAACTATTGGAACAATGAAATTTCCATCAGCATCGAGGTCAATCAAAAAATTAACTTTTGATTTGCTGTAAAGACGCGGTGGTAGTTCATTTTCCAAAGTTTGTGCTAATTTCACCAGTTCAAGCAACATTTTGCACCTCTGGTATTTTCAAAATGCCACTCTCAACATGAGCGCGAAAAAACTGAGGTCGAATTTGTCCTTTCACCCACTCACCATTACCTTCGTGCCGTTTAAAGGTAAATTTACCATCATCAGCAGTTTCAAACCCCAAAGTTAGCGGCATATAACCAAGGTCGGATGTCCAATCAATCGGTTTTTCCTCTCCTGTTGCTGGCTCAAACTCTGCCACAAATTCCCGTAAACCTAAGTAAGGTTGTTGGAAACACTGCCCTCGATTTAGTCGCCGCTCAAAAATGTCTATGTGTTTAGCTAACGGACTATCAGCACGCATTTGATACATTTTTGCTGTCAGCACGTAATCCACATCTTTTAAAATGAGACTGTGGCGCTGGGTGCGATCGCTTTCAATCTCAAAGCGATCGCCTGACTCCGCCCAACGCTGTGCTACGATGTGCTTTTGGCGTGATTTGATTTCATTTCGTAGCAAAGACATCCGCTGAGGATACTTGAGAATCGCAATTTCTACAATCTCCCAGCGAATTTCCGGCTTCCAGTAGATCGATTCAAAAACGCCTTTGGCTGCTGGCGGTGTAATCACCTCGTAACTCACCCGTTCTGACTTGAATTCAGGGCGAGTGAACAGCGCGAATTCCCCTCGCACCCTCATCTTAGCCGTGTAGTTCATTTGTTCTAACCAAGCTCTTTCCTCACTATATACGTAACAACTCGGAATCGTCAACATGAAAATAGCGCGATCGCACTCCCAAAATCCCACAGGCATTTCTAGATTACTGCGTGACCATCTGCGGACTGTTGCCCAAGAAACACAGAACAAATTACCTGAAAAAGCCCATAAATTGGCTTATTATGCCGGATTATGGCATGATTTAGGTAAATATAACCCCGCTTGGCAGCAGCGTTTAGAGGAAGTAGCAGGCGATCGATCCCAGCGAATCGGTATTCCTCACTCCTACCAAGGTGCGGTTTGGGCTGCTCGATATTGTCAAATTCTCGCTTTCCCGATTTTTGGACATCATAGCGGAATGCCCGATTTATCTGACCTCAAAAAGGTCAAAGAAGCAGAACATCAAAATAACTGTGATTTAGCTATTAACCAAACCCTTCAAGATTTCCCCAATGGGTTAGAACCCGATCAAGACTTATCTGCACTTGTCCCTAAATCTCCTCTAGAGGTAGATCTACTACTACGGATCATTTTTTCTGCTTTAGTAGATGCCGATCATACTGATGCAGCCAAACACTTTGGAAATTGGGAAGATAATCAGTTTTCAACTATTACCGACCTCTACGAACAACTGCAAACAAACCAAAAAGAATTCATCAAATCAACGGTTGATACTCCTATCAACCAAGTGAGAAAAGAAATTTATGATTTTTGCAGTTTAGATGGCAAACTTTCCCCAGGTTTCTACAGTTTAACTGCACCCACCGGAGGAGGAAAAACACGCAGTTTGATGAATTTCGGCTTAACTCACTGCCTATCCCATAATAAACGAATGGTAATTTATACCGCTCCTTTTAATATAATTCTCGAACAAACTGCCCAGATTTATCGAGATATATTTGGCAATGATGCCGTTTTAGAACATCACAGCAACTTTGACTTGGATCAATTAGAAGAAGATGACGAAGCACTGAATCGCTATCGTTTAGCGGGTCTACGCTGGGAACATCCGATAATTGTGACAACTCCCAACCAATTATTTGAAAGTTTATTTTCTAACCGTCCTTCCAAGTGTCGCAAACTTCATCACATTATTAACAGCGTAATTGTTTTAGATGAAGCACATAAGCTTCCCATCGCTTATCTTGACCCAATCATGGACATACTCAAAGCTTTAGTAAAAGATTGGGATTGCACCTTGTTATTTTGTTCTGCCAGTTTTAATCCTAAAGCATGGATGAAACAAATATTTGAAATTGACTGTAAAGAAATAATTCCCGATGAAGCACTAAAGAGGCACTTTCATGTGATGAAACGAGTTAAGTATCGTTATATTAATGATTGTCATTGGAACTGGGAAGATGTAGTACAAGATATTCGATCTCAAAATGTTCAATCTGCCTTAATAGTCGTTAATACCACTGCTGACGCACGCAATGGATTTATAGAATTAGAACAGCGATTAAATCCAGAACATTGTTTTCATTTATCAACTCGAATGTATCCCTTGCATCGAAAACGAGTGATTAATGAAATTCGCCAACGGTTAGATTCTAAACAGCCAACTTATTTAATTGCCACCCAACTAATTGAAGCAGGAGTTGACCTAGATTTTGCTGCTGGTTATCGCGTTTTGGGGCCTTTAGATAGTATTGTCCAAGCAGCCGGAAGGGTAAATCGCAGTGGTAATTATAGCCAAGCAACTCTAACTATTTTTCAACTTGCTGGAGGTAATTTACCAGGAAAAGATTACCGTCAGAAAGTTGACCTTGCCAAACAGGAACTACAACAAGAAAAAGACCTCACAAGATCTGACAGCTTGAATCGCTATTTTTGTAAATTGTTACAGGACAATAATAAAGATTGTAAAGAAATTCAATCGATGCGAGAAAAGTTGATGTTTGCCAGCGTAGCGAATAAATTTCAATTAATTGATGAAGCTGGTAAGGTTGATGTTGTTGTGGAAACTGAAGAAGCCCTGAGAATTTTAAATAAATCTCATCTCAACCAAAGAGATTATCAGCAGTTACAGCAATATACAGTGCGATTGCCTGAAAAAGTAGCTGCTAAAGCTAAAGAAAATAATGATATCTTAGTATGGAACGCTTTAAGTTATGATGGCCGCTTTGGTATTCCAGACTGACATGATAACTATGTGGCGAGGATTGGAAGAAACACACAAACTACCACCAAGACACTAACAATTCTCTTTTTAGGGAATTGAGGATTGAAATACGTATATAGTGACACAGAATCGGAAATTTTTAGTCCCCTGAAAGGGGACTAAAAATTCTAAAAAATTTAGTATCATAACAGTCACAAAAGAGCCATTTTTTCTAGTGCGTTAGCGCTAGTTTAACTCACTAGAAAAAAAATTAACTGTTAATCCCTAAATTATCGGTTGGCATGGCGCTCATTTTTGACAAATCCAACACTTTTGCTAATTCTTCTTCGTTCATCAACCCTTTTTCTAATACAATTTGCCGCAAAGATTTCCCAGTTTCCAAAGATTCCTTAGCAACGGCTGCTGCATTAAGATAGCCAATGTGGGTATTTAAGGCAGTGACGAGTGCTAAACTACCTTCAGCATAATCTCTACAACGTTGACTGTTGGCGGTAATTCCTTCCAGACATTGCTTAGTTAAAGCGGCTAAAGCATTGCCGAGAATTTCAATGCTATGAATTAGGTTATAGGCAATTAGGGGCATCATTACATTTAGTTCTAATTGTCCTGCTTGAGCGGCAAGTGCGATCGCACTATCATACCCCATCACCTGAAAACAGACCATCGATGTCATCTCAGCCATCACCGGATTGTACTTTCCTGGCATAATCGAAGATCCGGGTTGTACTGGCGGCAATTGTATTTCCTTAAGACCTGTTTTTGGCCCAGAGTCCATCAATCGCAAATCGTGGGAAATTTTGACGCAATCTTGAGCTAGGTTCCGCAAAGCACTGGAAACATACACAAATGGTGCCATACTCTGCATCGCTGCCATCATGTGGGGTGCGGGTTGCAAGGGTTGTTCTATTAGCCGTCGGAGAATTTCGGCAACTTTGTAGCGGTACTGGGGATGAGTATTGAGTCCGGTTCCCGTCGCACTGCCGCCTAAACCAAGTAAAGTCAGATCTCCAGAGGCTGTTTCTATCCTGATCGAGTGTTCTGTGAGAATTTGGGCCCAAGCGCGGAAATTTTCGCCCAGTCGCACTGGTACGGCGTCCTGCATATGGGTTCTGCCGGATTTGACGATATCTTGGAATTCTTCGGCTTTGTTGTCTAATGCGGCGATCGCATCCGATAAAGCTGGGAACAGTGTCTTTTCCAAAGCCAACAAACCGCCGATGCGAATGGCTGTGGGAATGACATCATTAGTAGATTGCCCATAATTAACGTGATCGTTGGGGCTGACGCGCTGATAATTGCCTTTGCGATCGCCTAAAATCTCCAGCGCCCGATTTGCCAGCACTTCATTAATATTCATATGGTGGGATGTTCCGGCACCTGCTTGGTAAATATCCACCACAAACTGATCCCTGAACTTACCGCCAAGAACTTCATCAGCTGCCTCTATTATCGCTTGACAAATATCTTTAGGTATGCAGTCGAGTTCTCCGTTAGCGATCGCTGCTGCTTTCTTAATTAGCACGCAGGCATCCACATAAGTGGGTAAAGGCTTGATGCCGCTGATAGGGAAATTTTCTGTTGCCCGCAAAGTTTGGATTCCATAGTAGGCAGCGGCGGGAATTTGCCTAGAGCCCATAGAATCCTTCTCTACACGGTAAGCCGCATTTGATTGTTCAGCCATCTTCTTATTTTGTGCGTCCTCGTTCAGATGCGATCATCCCACTTCACCGAACCTGAATGCTATGAGGCAGAATCATCTGGGTTTTGATTTAAGGGCTAATTGGTTGAAAATTGGGCTATCTGCTTCCCCGCTCCCCCTCTAGCCTTCTCGCGCATTAAATCCTGCTCAATTAGGAATTTGCAGTTTAGTTGTTAGATCGTGTTATCTTTTTGGGAATCTTAAAGAAAAAGAAATCATTCTAAAGTCAGATGACAGATTTTATGACCCATACTCCTAGTCTTGAAGCTGAATTCTTTTTCCATCATGGATTGCGCCTAACCGAGGTAAAGAATTATCAAGAGGCGATCGCCAATTTTGACAGCGCCCTAAAGTTCGATCCAGATTATCATAATGCCTTGTGTCAGCGGGGTTTAGCGCTAGGAAACTTAAGCCGCCACGAGGAAGCGCTGATCGGTTTTGACAAAGCGCTGGCGATTCGACAGGATACTGCCTGGGTTTGGCATAACCGGGGCATTGCGCTGGGTAAATTAGGTCGATACGAAGAAGCGCTCAACAGCTTCGATCGAGCGATCGAGTTCAACCCGGATTCTTCAAATAGTTGGCACAATCGAGGCATTACTCTGAGCGACTGGGGTAAATATGAAAAAGCAGTTATCAGCTTTGAGCGAACCCTACAGTTGCAACCAGATGCCTACTGGGCATGGTACAACCGTGGCATTGCCCTGGGAAAGATCGGTCGCTACGAAGAAGCGCTCAACAGTTTCGATCGATCGATCGAGTTCAAGCCAGAAGCTTTTAATGCTTGGTACAACCGAGGCATTACCCTCCGAGACTGGGGCTGTTATGAAAAGGCAGTTGCCAGTTTTAATAAAGTACTGGAAATCAAACCGGATTACAATCAAGCCTGGTATAACAGAGGCGTTGTGCTGTGGAAGTTAGGTCGGTACTCTGAAGCGATCGCATCTTTCGACAAAACGTTTGAATTCCAACCCAACGACTACTTAGCTTGGCACAACCGAGGTGTAGCCCTGCGCCAGGTGGGTCGCCTAGAAGAAGCGATCGCCAGTTACGATAAAGCCCTAGAATTTAAACCCGACGAACACAGAGCATGGTATAACAAAGCTTGCTGTTATTCCCAGCAGGGCAATGTTGAGCTAGCAATTGAAAGCTTGTCACAAGCTATTAATTTAAATCCCGACGTATATCGAGAAATGGCTCAAAAAGACTTGGATTTTGAGATCATTCGATCGGATGAGCGGTTTCTGGCTTTAATTAAGTGACATCCTGAATTGTCAAGGTTCTGTAACGTCCCCTGATTTTGGTGTCTCGATTGCTCTGACTTTCACACACAATCTGGTGAGTGGTTAGCTGAGCGAATCATCTTAGCACAAATAGACTAGGATGATGGCAAGAGACAACTTGTTTCAAGTGCGACTCACAGAACAAAAGTTACAGAAGTTAGAATAAAATGCAAAAACTCAAGGCATTTCCTCGGCAGAGTTAATCCGAGACTACATCAAAAGTTGGCCGATATTGCCGGTGCGAGGGGGTATCGAACTCCACTCAACAGCTTTGAGGGGTGCGTGTATCCAGACGCCCATGCTACGGATAGGGCGCGGGACTAAAATCCCCTCAAACTCCCCAAAAGTTAAAATTGAGCTAAAGTTTGGCATAGCGATGACGCTTTGGGAAGCTGCAAAAGATGAATCAGATGCTCATGGGTGGCGAAGACGAAATTTTAGACCTCAATCTAGATGGCTATTGGAACTGGTTCTCTCAAGGCCAGGATCTAGTGGATCGGGAGCTTTATGAAGAAGCGATCGCTTGTTTTGATAAAGCGCTCTACTTCCGACCGGATGACTACTGGGCCTGGTATAAACGCAGCAAGGCACTGCACGATGCGGGCCGCTACGAGGAGGCGATCGCCAGTTTTGATAAAACTCTGTCCATCCGACCGGATGACTGCTGGACTTGGTATAAACGGGGATGCCTAGCCCTGGAAGATTTGGATGAATTTGAAGAAGCTATTGCCAGCTTCGATAAAGTCCTAGCAGTCAAACCGACCGACTACTGGGGTTGGTTTTGGCGCGGTGAGGCTCTGCGTCACCTAAAACGCTACTCCGAAGCGATCGCCAGTTACGACAAAGCTCTAGTCGTTCGATCGCACGATTACTCGGCTTGGTCGCGGCGCGGGGATGCCCTGCGTCACCTCAAACGCTACGATGAAGCCCTTGCTAGCTACGATCGAGCCCTCCTGGAACCAGAGTCAGACTACTGGGCTTGGTATAAGCGCGGGGATGTACTGCGTTACCTAAAACGCTACGATGATGCGATCGCCAGCTACGATAAAGTTTTGGCCTCTCAACCTGACGACGAGTACGCCTGGTACAACAAAGCTTGCTGCTATGCCTTACTTGGCTATCAAGATTTGGCAATTGAAAGTCTGCAAAAGGCAATCCGTCTGCATCCCGGCGAATTTAAGACCCTAGCAAAAACCGATTCTGATTTTGCTCAATTGCGAAGTAACAAGCGCTTTCAGGCTTTATTGCAGGGTGCGATAAATTGACCCCGCCCAGTAGGGGCAAAGGGAGGCGCAAGCTGGAATTCACCAAAATCCAGCTACCCCAAGCCACTCGCTTGGGGTTTCCAAATTTTTTAGATTTGGGTATTGACAGATTCAGAAATATCGGTTAGTTTAATAAAGGTGCTAACGACGCGCTGCGGCGAACCAAACGCCCCCATCGTCTAGAGGCCTAGGACACCTCCCTTTCACGGAGGCGACGGGGATTCGAATTCCCCTGGGGGTACTTCAAAGTAAAGAGTAGGGTGGGCAATGCCCACCCTACTTTTTTGAGTATTTATTTTTCAGCTAGTTTGTCAAGTTTTTCCTTAATACCTAAATCAATCAAAGAACGCAGCAAAACCAAGAACCCTAGCCCTGAGAGCATAAAAGCGGCGATCGCACCACCTTGATATCCCCCGACCAGCAAAACCGCCCCAGCTAGCAAGGTAAAACCAGTCAAACAGGCATAAATGAGGCTTTTAAGGGCTATATTGATGCGTTTGATGATACGATCGCTAGAGATCGATCGCACACTCACTTGCAGTTCACCTTCTTCAATACGCCTTTCTAAGCGCCGAATTAAAACTTCAGTTTTACTAGGCTGATTCAACTTATATTTGATCAAATCCCTTGTCTGTCTTGCCAGTTCTACAACCGTATTTCCTCGCCCTTTAGAGACAGCTATACTATTCACAAAAGGCTGAGCCGCCACCATTAAATTGTATTCAGGATCTAGCCCTCTAGCAATACCGTCCAGAGTCGTCAAAGATTTCAAAATGAATGTCATCTGTGCTGGCAAACGAAAAGGTTGCTGCTCAAACATCAGATACAATTCATTCTTGATTTCACTAAAAGCTTTGAAATCTATTGGCTTTTCGGTAAACTTTTCTAACAGAAAAGAGATCAGCCGTCGCACCGGAGTCATATCCTGCACCGGCTCAATTAAACCCATTTTAATTAAAGTATCGAGTACCTCATCCGTATCCTTTCTTAAGACGGCAAAAAAGTTGCGAACCATCTGATCTTTGGCGAGAGACTTCACCTCTGCCATCATGCCAAAGTCATAAAAAATCAGACTGCCGTCTGCTGGATTCACCGCCAGATTTCCCGGATGGGGATCTGCTTGAAAAAAACCATCCACTAACAATTGCTTTAGGTAACAAGAAATACCGATTTGGTTAATTTTTTTAGGATCTAAGCCGCAAGCCACTATTGTTTGGAGATCGTCAACCTTAATACCCGGAACATATTCCACTGTCAAAACTTTCTTAGTGGTATAATCCCAATAAACTCTAGGTACAATAATGCCGGGATAATCCATAAAGTTATAGCGAAAACGTTCGGCATTTTTACCTTCTTGTATGTAATCTATCTCTTGATATAAAATCGTAAAAAATTCATGATAGATTGGCTCTAGATCGTACTTTCTTGTCCAAGCAAAATATCGCTGACAAAAACGCATGATTTTGTAGACAGCCTTAACATCCACATCAAATAACTTTTGCAATCCGGGACGCTGGACTTTGACAACAACTTCTTCCCCAGTGTGGAGACGTGCTTTGTGTACCTGTCCCAAACTGGCAGCAGCAAGGGGAATATGATTGAAATCCCGAAACAAAGTATAAATAGGTTCGCCCAGTTCGGATTGTACTAGAGCGATCGCAACATCAGCACTAAATGCCGGGACATTATCTTGTAACTGCGCCAAAGCATCCACATACTCTGGGGGTAGCAAATCCGCACGAGTAGACAAAGCCTGTCCAATTTTAATAAAAGTCGGCCCTAAATTGAGCAGAGTACGAACTAACCACTGAGCCCGACGCTTTCTCTCTAATGATGAGTTATTAGCAAAGATGCCATCCCACCACAAATAGAACATGAATTTTCCAGACGCGGCAAAAACGTCTATCTGACGTGCCAGCGGGGAATATTTAGGCCGTTGCCAACGTAGTGGCCCAGGCGCAACATTTATGGACATAATATGATTTTTTACTTTATGCACCGCCACCATTCCAATTTGTCTTTACCTAGCCCCTAGTCCCTAATTATCCTTGCATCTGAGGCAAGGTCACGGTAAAGCAAGTTGACCACGACTGACCCTGGCTAATCGGGTTACTGGAAACAGTTATTGTGCCATTTAAGTGCTGTACCAAGCACTTTACCAGAGCCAGTCCCAAACCAGTACCTTGAATTACTTGTTTGTTAACACCCTGACCGCGATGAAACTTCTCAAAAATATAGTCTTGGTCTGGAGGTAAAATGCCAGGGCCAATATTAGAAAGCGTTAAAACAATTTGAGGGTTTTCTGGATCGACTTCGTGAATGGCGCACAAATGGACAGCAGTATCCGGAGCGGAGTATTTGCCAGCGTTAGTCAAGAGTTCTTGGAGGATGCGGTCAACACTGTCAAGGTCGGTTTGCAGCATCAAAGGCCGCTTAGGTAAATCCACTGTCAGGGTTAATCCCTTAGCCCCCCATTTCTTCTCAAACAACTCCGCCAACCCCAAGATAATCTGCTTGAGGTCTATTTTTTGGAGATGTAGGGGAGATTTGTTGGATTCGAGCTTTTGGAGAGCCAGTATATCATCGATCAAATTGATTTCCTGGTTACACTGCCCATCCAATATTTCCAGATACTTAGCTTGACGTTCTGGAGACAGTCCCGGTTGACGTAACATCCGGATCGCCATTCTCATGCTAGCCAAGGGGTTTCGCAGCTGATCGCTTATCGTGTCGATGAATTCATCCTTGATCTTATTTAACTCGCGCAGTTGCTCAACTTGTTGGCGAGTTTTTTCGTACAACTTAGCCTGTACTTTGAGAATAGACTGTAGCTGATAGGTGCGCTCTTCTACCAAGGCTGAAGTTTGCCGCAATGTTTGGAACTGGAGAATGGCCGTACTCATCTGGGCGCTTACCAATTCTACCAGTGCCAATTCCTCATTCAGCCAGGGACGAGGCTGACGTTGCTGTAGTGCTAAGAACCCAAGTACGGTATCTTGGCTTTCCAGGGGCACCAGCAGGAGGGCAGGCATGGCGTTGAAATCAAAAATTGAGGCGATCTCAGCGATCGTATCGCCGCTAGGTACGCTGTGTTTGTCGGCGATCGCAATCAGGCGGGGAGCATTTGTGAAAGCATCCTGGCACAAACCGCATTTCGACAAACAAAACGACTGGTTTAACTGAGTCGTAGCATTTTGATTCCCGTCTGATGGGGAGGCTGTGGGCCATTCGCAAACAACAGTTACTTCTGTTGCTTTGGGAATGCGCTTTTGGGAATCCCTTTTTAGGATGGAGTCTGTGTATTTCAACAGCAGGATCAGGCCGCGATCGACCATTAGGGTTCGCGCCGTGCCATCTATTGCCAGCTTGAGAATCTGGTCTAGTTCCGTACAGCTACGGATAGCCATTGTCAACTGGTTAAGCAGAGCTTGGTGCCCAGATGAAGCGAGTACTTGTCTCTGAAGTTGCACTTGTGAGATTGCCATTGCTATTGAGTCTGACACGGCTTGGAGTCTTTCTTGTTCTGATGGGTTCCAACATTGGGCTTTTGAGCGCATGATGGCCTGCCTGTACGACTCTGCTGTCAACCAGGGTTCTGGTTGCCAGTTAAATAGATTGATGATGCAGTTCGCCTTTGATTTTTAGGAATATGGTTACCCAAAATCCAGATGGCTTAACGCTTTAGCTTAATCAGCAGCCATCAATCTAATTAGAGATGGGACTAGCTTATCCTTATCTAAGACAGGGTGGCATCCGTGATCTTTCTACAATCTTCTTAACGTAAGTACTGAGGGTTCCTCACCTCATGGGGGTACTAGGAGCGCCTTTTTTGCAGTTGCCGCAGCGCTGACTCGCTATTTTTACGATAAACTGACTTCCGGTTCAGTGCTGTCTGGTAGCGGCGATCGGTTTCTGGCAATTGGCCCATCAGATCGGAAGCCTGTTGCCAACGATTAGCTATTTCTAACCACTGTGCCCTAGTTTGCGCTTTTTTACCATCTACAGAAGCTTGTTCAGCTAGTCGCACAGCGGCGGCAAAGGGGTCTCCTGAGACATTGGGGCTATTTGTCTGGTTACCGACACTGACGGTCTGCTGGTTTGGGGATAAGTTTGCTGAAGACTCTGGCTTTGTTGCTTGCGTCTGGTCACCCTGTTTTGGAGCTAACGCTTTATATGCAGCCCAGCCAGCGAACAATAGAGCCCCGCTCAGGAGAACTCCGCCCAGCATACCCCGCCGCAATTGCCTTCGATCGCGCGCAAACGGAGAAGATGGTTTGAGTTGAGATGGCTTTACGGTTTTACTGTTACGCTCCCTCAAGTCTGTTGCCAGACGCTTGAAGGGATTGCGCCTAGTCAAGGTAATTTCTTCAAACCAAAGCCGGTGATTTTCTGGGTCGCGACTAATTTCCTCCAGCCACAGCGACTGCTGTTCTCGAACTATTCGACAGTTAATTTTGACCCGACGAATATTGCTTGGCCTAATTGTCTCTAGAATCTCCCGAATTCGCGGCACCAAGGTTGTTTGCTCGATCTGCTCGACGCTCTCAGCTTCGCACAGCATTTGCAATACACCATTTTCGCGTATTGCTCTGGTTCTGACGCCGCTAGAAGCCAGCTGTTCGTTCAGTAATTGAATAATCGCCGCAACGCTCCCTTGGCGAGCTTGTCTTGCGATTTCATCTGTCGGATCTACCATTTTGGTTTGCCAAATTGCTTTATAGCCGATCCTGAAGTTTTGCTTAAATCTTTAATTTAAACTATCAGCTGACTATTCAGGATATTTTATGCACGAATCTAGTAAGATATCTACCTTGATGGTGCGCTGGATTACCAAGTCATATCGTTTCCGGTTGTGTCTGAATTATTATGGCCGCAGAGGGGCAACCCCACCCCCAACCCCTCCCCGTCCCACGGGGAGGGGA
>CASBRD010000081.1 GCA_949128025.1 Oscillatoriales cyanobacterium PMM_0008
AATGGTAGGTTGGGTTAGACGCGGTAATTAACTTAATAATGCTCACAGATACGTCTTTGACCGCGTCGTAACCCAACATTCACTATTAAATATGTGTTCGCGACTCATTTGAAAACGCTATATTGGCAGAAAGAGATTGTTTTGCTGATACAAGGTTGAGACATTCTGATTTCTTCTGCTGAGAGCGAGCAGAATAGTTATATATGTCAGTAAATTGCCATCCATCGATCACTTTGTCGAAATGAGCGACAGCCACAGAGCAATCGGAGTTTTGGTATGCTTCGTATCCTATGGTGGAATGGCGCTAAGTTAAGGGAGGCTCTGCCTCCTGCGTTCCAGATGCGATCGCCATAAAAAGTTCCAGCGACCTCTTATACTGCTTGTCCTGTCAGTAAAATAAAATACCAGGAAATACTTATGAAAATCGGCAATTACAAAGAGTTGTTCACGATCGGTCACTCAAATCTCAGTATTGAAGCTTTTATTTTGTTACTTCAGCAACATGAAATTACGGCGATCGCAGATGTGCGATCGCATCCTTACAGTCGTCGTTTACCCCACTTCAGTCAACCCGCCTTAAAAGCCTCATTACAAAACATTGGCATTCGCTATGTTTTCCTGGGTCGCGAATTAGGCGCAAGACCGGAAGATTTAAGCTGTTACGATCGTACTGGCAAAGCGCTATACGAAAGAATTGCCGCAACTAACCTATTTGCCGAAGGAATTCAACGCTTAGTTAAAGGCGTAGAAACTTACAAAATTGCCATGATGTGTGCTGAAAAAGACCCGATAACCTGTCATCGCACTATTTTAGTTTGCCGCCAACTGCGAAACTTAAATGTGCAAATTAATCATATTTTATCAGATAGTACTTTGGAATTGCACGAGCAACTAGAAAAAAGACTGTTAGGCAAGTTTAACAAAAATTTGCATCAGCCAATTCAATTAAGCCTATTTGAATTACCAAAAGATGAAATTGACATAGAAGAAGCTTATAATCGACAAGGTAATGAAATCGCTTATGTCAAAGAAGACCATGAATCAAGAGATTAACTTATTTACGATCGGCTTTACCCAAAAAAGCGCCGAGCAATTTTTTGAGACTTTACTCAAAGCGGGAGTGCAGCGCATAATAGATACCCGTTTGAATAATGTTTCCCAGTTAGCAGGATTTGCCAAACGCAAAGACTTAGAGTATTTTCTGCGTAAAATTGGCAATATCGAATACATTCACATTTTAGATTTAGCACCAACCAAAGATATTTTGGATGCCTATAAAAAGAACGGCGGTGCTTGGGACACCTACGAAAAACAATTTGTAGATTTAATGGTCAAACGCCAAATAGAGAAGAAAGTTTCACCAGATATTTTAAATGGAGGATGTCTGCTATGTAGCGAAGCTAAACCACATAATTGCCATCGTCGCTTAGTTGCAGAATATTTGAATGAAAAGTGGGGAAACGTAAAAATATGCCATCTGTGACGAGGATAATTTGCCTTGCTAATTCATGGAAGCGAGGCGAGAGGTGCATCGCCGGAATTACCCCAATGAAAGGACAGTGGATTCGTGCTGTTTCCGATTTACCTGATGGTAAAGTTCCCAGAGAAATGCGACTGATTGGGGGAACAGAACCGGCGTTATTAGATATTATAGAAATTCCTCTAGCCAAGACCGGGCCTGACTTTGGTTTCGAGAGCGAAAATCTCTCCATCTTGCCGGGAAAATGGCTGCGATCGGCCCAAGTTCCGCCTGCCTACCTACTCAAATATTGTAGCAAAGAGGAATATATTTTGCACAACGATCAGAGATATGTAGAAGTCCCATATTTGCAATCGTTGCCATTTTATCAGCGCCGCACATTGGAACTGGTAAAAGCAGTAGAAATATCGGTTAGACCTCTTGGTGTGAAATATGAAGGCAGTCAAAAATGGTCAGGTACAATTGTGACCGAAAATGGTCAAAGATTGACAACAACTATCACCGATCCGGTGTTTGTGAGAAAATTGGATTTAGGATATCGTCCTAAAAATCATTGTTTGGTAACAGTTAGTTTGAGTATGCCTTGGCGACCAACTGATTGGGAAGGTGGCGATCCTTGTTGGAAATTGATCGCGGGAGTGGTGGAATTACCTGATTTAGGGAACAAAAAGGGAGAGATAGAAAGTGATGATGACCTTCCATTTTAAATTTGACATGGTACGATAATACTATGTAGTAACAGCAGCAAGCAAACCTAGACTATGACAGCCAAGATTTATTCTGTAAATGCCAAAAAAACTGCTTCTTTGCGGGGTATACCAGTGCCAGATTCATTTTATAAAGATAATCCGCAATGGGATAATGCCAGTGTGAAGATTGAGGTCTTATCTGACAACACTCTACTGGTGCGGTTAGTGTCTGAAGATGAGGATGATGAAGAAGAAGAAGACCCCAAAATGCTGCGACTATTCCTGGATGCGCTGATGGCTGATGCGCTCAAAGATCCGTCTATACTTGTGCCTTACACAGCCGAGATGAAAGCGGAAGCCGATGCTCTTTTAGAAGGAGTCATAGTAGAAGAATGAGTTATCTTATTTTCAACGGGTGGAATATTCGCTTCCACCCTTTATTCCGACAACAGTGGAATGATTTATTGAGTGATGCTACGAAGCTAAAAGGGCGATTATCAGCGACAGAATATCGCTCTCATCCAAGGGTCAAGTTATTTGCGGCTGTGAAGCAGGGAATTGAAGAAAAAATTCCCATAGCTCCTTTTTCTCTTCGTTTTGCCCTTAAGGATGACCTGCGGGGATATAGTCGTCTTAAAGGGATGGGTCTACCAAACAGGTATCGACTGTTTTTTAGAGCATCCCAACTGGGAGAACAGAACGAAATAGTGATTTTGTGGTTAGGTTATCCTCGGAAAGAGGGAGATAAAAATGATTGTTATGCGGTTTTTCAGAAGATGGTTTTGAACGGTACGTTCCCGGCAAGTATGCAGGAATTGCTCGACCAGTGTGAAACGGGTAATGGAGCGATCGAACCAAGAAATGAGGATGTAAAAGAGGAGAATGGGGATAGCGAGTAGGGAGTCATCGCACAAATTGAGCGGGAGCGCTGATGAGTTACAATCTTCTTATTCTGCAAGTAGCTCAGAAACAGTTGGCGGCGCACTCTTTCCTCTGGTAAAATTCAGCATTTTGTGGTATACATTGAATATAGCGAGCGACAATACCATGAATATTCACGAAAAACTTTTGAGTGCGAGCGAGCAACTTTCAGATGAACAATTATCGATACTTCTAAATGTAGCTCTTTCTCTCAAAAGTGGAAAAAATTCTGTTCAACAGATGGTTTTATCCCAAGGTTATCAGGATTGGCTAAGCGCTGAAAATGACATTTATGACGAACTCTTTGCCGATGAACTGTCCCTTTAATCCGAATGTCATTTGGCGCGAGAAAGTCGCAATATTCTTCTAACTGCATTTTTCTTACCTCCCTTAAGGTTATTTTCTGCGATAAACCTCGCGGCGATTTCCCACCTTTACTACAACAACCAGTAAGACTCGATCGTAGATTTCTTAGACAATGCGATAGTCACCAACGCGAACACGGTAAGCATTTTCTTCACCTGACAACTTTTGCACATCTATCGGGCGGGGATCTAACTCTAATTCTGCCAACTTCTGGATAATTTGTGCTTGGATAGCCAGGGGCAGCTTTTTAATTTGCCGTTTAGCAACAGGCTTAATTTCGACAGTATAAGTCATGTTGCCGCCTTATAAACCAAGCTCTTTCTTCAAGTCAGCTAAAGAGATAGTTTCCTCTTTTTCCGCCCTAGCAGCACGCACAGCTTCTAAATCAATTTCTTCTTCCAACTCGGCAATTACACGCTCTAGAAACCAAAATTCTTCTATGGAAATTACGGCTGCCACATCCTTGCCGTCTTTACTCAATATTACGCGATCTTCACCGGAAGCAACTCGATCGACAGTTTCATCAAAGTTAACTCTAACTTCTGCTGCGGTCATCCGAACGATCGCGCTATCCTCAGCAATTAGGTATCCTTCAGTCTTTACTATTTCCATTTCATTCTCACCATTATCTAAATTTTGCACTGTTGATTAAATTGTATATCTAAATGATAACCCTAAATTAATCAATTATATGTCGAGAAAATGTAAAAAAATAAATTGACATACAGTAAGCAAAAGCTATAGTTTAAATAGTAACCCTAATAAATTAAATATGAAGGATTTTACATTCAACTACAAATACGAGCAAATAGGCCGTTCTCTCATTTTACAAGCAGACTGCTTCGAGTGGCTAAATCAAATGCCAGAAAATAGCATTCATGCAATTGTTACCGATCCGCCTTATGGTGTGAAAGAGTATGATTTCGAGCAAATTGCCAAACGGGAAAACGGAAATGGTGGAGTTTGGAGAATTCCACCTTCGTTTGATGGACATCAGCGATCGCCTTTGCCAAGATTTACCGCACTCACTCAGAAAGAAAGAGAAAAATTGAAATGCTTTTTCATCGAGTTGGCTAAATTAATAATGCGCGTACTCCTCCCTGGTGGTCATGTTTTTATTGCCAGTAACGCTTTTCTTTCTCAGTTAGTTTTTGCTGCTTTAGTTGAAGGTGGTTTAGAATTTCGCGGTGAATTAATTCGCCTGGTGAGAACGCTTCGCGGTGGCGATCGCCCAAAAAATGCCGAGCAAGAATTTCCTAACGTATCCTCAATGCCTCGCGGATGTTACGAACCTTGGGGTATTTTCCGCAAACCGATACCTTCGGGAATGAAAGTGAGTGATTGCTTGCGAAAATTCCAAACTGGAGGATTAAGAAGAAACCCCGATGGCAATCCATTTAATGATGTAATCTTCAGTGAAAGAACACCTCATCAAGAACGGGAAATAGCCAATCACCCAAGTATCAAACCCCAGTCTTTTATGCGCCAAATAGTTTATGCTTCTCTTCCTCTAGGTGAAGGAATTATTGTTGACCCTTTTATGGGTTCAGGTTCTACTGTAGCAGCAGCAGAAGCAGTGGGTGTTTCCTGTATTGGTATTGAGAGATATCCAGAGTATTACGAAATGAGTTGTCTTGCTATTCCCAAACTGGCAGCACTAGATATTTCATCGCAAAAGAGTGATTTGAAAAAGCCAATTGAAGAGATAGAACACCAGCAATTGACATTATGGTAAACTAGGATATTGATAAATCCAATTGGCTATCATTTTCTGGTAGCCAGAATTGTTGACACTGGCAGTAATTGTGCGACGACTATTTGCAGAACGCCCCGAAAAAGACCAATCATTTTTGGTCAGCATCGCTCCATAAACTTTCACAAAACGAAAAGGTTTTGGCTGAATATTCTTAACAGTATCACTAGGACGGTTGCTATCAAATACAAATACCATCAACCAAATTGCTTCTGGGTTGTGACCTTGCCATCCTCTCAAATAACGAGAAGCTTTAACTTCTATACCTTCACTGGCATATTGAACGGCATTATTAGGAAACATTCCTGCCGGAATTAGATCGGGATGTCCGTTATGATATTGATTTGTGGCAATAGTGGAACAATATTTAGGGATACTTGTAATCATAAATTCGCCAACTAAACTGCTAAAGTTAGCTGGCATTAGCATAGACTCAAAGCGTTCTAATCCTCTTCCATATAATTGTTGATTGATGAAACCTAAAAAATCAACAAAATCATTCATCGCCAGCCGAATATGTTCCGTGGTACAGCTATACGGTATATTCGCATTAGGATTAAAGCCGTTAGGATCGATGGGGTGAGGTTCGCAAGCGATCGCTTCCAAATTTTGATTCATTCATCCCTCACTATTTTGCAAAATTTCTCTAATTCTTGATCGAAATAAACGCACAGCCGATCGCTGTCCAATACTTATACTTTTATCGATAAATCCAGGTACTTCTGCAATAGGTAAAAATGGAAAAGCTAAACTTTTATCAGTTTGCTCATATTTCCCCTCTACCAGTTGATAAACTTGCAAACTTTGGTTACGATATCTCCACAATTCCGGCACTCCCAGAGAAGCATAAATTGTAAATTTATTCAATGAAGAACTGGTATAATCTGATTCGATCGCTAAGTCAGGTGGTGGATCGTTTTGCAAGTCGATTATTTTGCTTCTGACTAGGGATTCATTCTGGATGTAGAAACAAGTATCTGGTTCAATAGCACGGCGTAAATCCTCCCGTTCTAGAAGTAAAGCACCGAGTTCCATCGTCTCTATTTCTAATTCATCGGCTATAGCTGTAACGAAATAAGCTAGCACTATTTTTTGCTGTTCGTGTT
The DNA here is from genome assembly GCA_949128025.1 of Oscillatoriales cyanobacterium PMM_0008. Lineage (GTDB taxonomy): Bacteria > Cyanobacteriota > Cyanobacteriia > Cyanobacteriales > Aerosakkonemataceae > Argonema. Next base: position 6,316 of record CASBRD010000081.1, read on the forward strand.
CTTGTAATGGCATTCTGATTTCTAACACTCCTTCATTGTAAGCAATTCTCCACGCTCTGCCATCTCCGGCATCTGCCATCAACGCTTTATAAGTTTCCCATTTAATGTCATTCAAAACAATCCTGTTTCCAAGGGAAACCTTCTCTTTTGGAATTGTCGGTGTATTTACTGTCTGGACGTTCATATTTTATTCCTATGGCTCTGAATTAGAAACTCGGTTTCTATTTTACCATTATATCTCATTCTTAGCGGCAGCAATAAAGTATTCTGGAACCCAAAATTTATCGATAGACATCAAAACTGCCACAGGCATAAAGATATCAACTTCTTTGCCACTTAAATTAGGAGTAGGGAGAAAACTATAAATCTCGCCATACTCTGCAACATCAGCAATTATGTCATCAAAATCAGCTTGAAATTCAGCAATATTTAAAGAATGAATTGCTCCTTCATTTTCGTAATATTCCTCTTCGCAATGATTGAATTGTGAAGGTTTAATCTTCTCCAACAGATACTCCAATCGCTCGAACTCCTCAATGGGAACGATCGCAGCTACCTCTGCCCCAGCTTGCAGTAAAACAAAGCGCTTTCGATCGCACATCACTTGCGCGATCGCATCAATCAAGTTATCCTTAATTTCATCAGTCGTTAAACGGACAAATCCCTCATCCTCACCAACTGTCCTATATTTCATCAAATTCTTCCCAAACTCTCAAAAAATTGCAAATATAGATGAAGTAGCTCATTCCCAGATTAACCCAAATCCATATTTGAAAATCGTTTTCTACCTATGACACATCCCTTCCTGCAACGCCTCCACAGTCCAGAACGTCCCGTCATCGTCTTCGATGGCGCAATGGGAACCAACTTGCAAAAGCAAAACCTCACCGCCGCCGACTTCGGTGGGCCAGAATATGAAGGTTGCAACGAATACCTCGTACATACCAAACCGGAAGCAGTTGCGATCGTCCATCGCGACTTTCTCGCCGCCGGTGCAGATGTAGTAGAAACCGATACCTTCGGTGCTACTTCCGTAGTGCTAGCAGAGTATGATTTGGCACATCAAGCCTACTACCTCAACAAAACTGCTGCGGAACTGGCCAAGCGTGTCGCCAACGAATTCTCGACGCCAGAGAAACCGCGCTTCGTCGCTGGTTCGATCGGGCCAGGAACTAAGTTACCCACTTTGGGACATATCGATTTTGATACACTGAAAGCTGCATTTACTGAACAAGCAGAAGGACTTATCGACGGCGGCGTTGACTTACTAATCGTGGAAACTTGTCAGGATGTGCTGCAAATTAAGGCGGCGCTGAATGGAATTGAGGAAGTTTTCCAGAAAAAAGGCGATCGCATTCCCCTAATGGTATCGGTAACAATGGAAACTACGGGTACAATGCTCGTCGGTTCCGATATCAGCGCGGTACTGACAATTCTGGAACGTTACCCGATCGATATTCTCGGTCTAAACTGCGCCACCGGGCCCGATCGCATGGCCGAACACATCAAATATCTCTGCGAAAGCTCGCCTTTTGTGGTTTCCTGTATCCCCAACGCTGGTTTGCCAGAAAACATCGGCGGTCACGCACATTACAAGCTGACCCCGATGGAATTACGGATGGCGCTGACCAAATTTGTCGAAGATTGGGGCGTCCAAGTGATTGGCGGTTGTTGCGGTACTCGCCCTGACCATATTGAACAATTAGCAGAAATTGGCAAAATTCTCAAGCCGAAAGAACGGCATCCCAACTACGAGCCATCCGCAGCATCAATTTATACTGCACAGCCCTACGAACAGGATAACTCGTTCTTGATTGTAGGCGAACGGCTAAATGCCAGCGGTTCCAAGAAATGCCGCGACTTGCTAAACGCCGAAGATTGGGATGGATTGGTGTCTTTGGCGAAATCCCAAGTGCGAGAAGGGGCTCATGTCCTCGATGTGAACGTGGATTATGTGGGACGAGACGGCGTGCGGGACATGAGGGAATTGGTGTCACGGGTAGTAACAAATGTGACATTGCCCTTGATGCTGGACTCGACAGAATGGGAAAAAATGGAAGCGGGTCTGAAAGTTGCCGGAGGTAAGTGTATACTTAACTCGACCAACTATGAAGATGGTGAAGAACGTTTCTTAAAGGTTTTGGAGTTAGCGAAAAAGTATGGTGCCGGTGTAGTAATTGGTACAATTGATGAAGATGGAATGGCGCGAACAGCGGATAAGAAATTTCAAATTGCCCAACGCGCTTATCGTCAAGCGGTAGAATATGGTATCGCACCCCAAGAAATCTTTTTCGATACTTTAGCATTACCAATTTCGACAGGTATTGAAGAAGATCGCGCTAATGGAAAAGCTACAATTGAATCAATTCGTCGCATCCGTCAAGAATTACCAGGAAGTCATGTTATTCTGGGTGTTTCTAATGTTTCTTTCGGCTTAAATCCGGCAGCGAGAATTGTGCTGAATTCCATGTTTTTGCATGAAGCAATGCAAGTAGGTATGGATGCGGCAATTGTCAGCGCAAGCAAGATTTTGCCCTTAGCGAAAATTGAGCCAGAACATCAAGAAGTTTGCCGGAAGTTGATTTTTGATGAACGGGAATTTGATGGAAATGTGTGCGTTTACGATCCCTTGGGAGTGTTAACCACACTGTTTGAAGGAAAAACAACAAAACGCGATCGCAGCGAAGACAATAACCTCCCTGTAGAAGAACGTCTCAAGCAACATATTATCGACGGCGAACGGATTGGTTTAGAAGCACAACTGACAAAAGCACTAGAAAAATATCGTCCTCTCGAAATCATCAATACTTTCTTGCTGGATGGGATGAAAGTTGTAGGCGAATTGTTCGGATCTGGACAAATGCAACTACCTTTCGTATTGCAATCAGCCGAAACCATGAAAGCAGCAGTGGCATATTTAGAACCTTTCATGGAAAATAAAGATGCTGGCAATAATGCTAAGGGAACCTTCATAATTGCCACAGTAAAAGGTGATGTTCACGATATTGGTAAGAATCTGGTTGATATCATCCTTTCCAATAACGGCTACAAAGTTGTGAACTTGGGCATCAAGCAGCCAGTTGATAACATCATTGAAGCTTACGAAAAGCATAAAGCTGATTGTATTGCGATGAGTGGTTTGCTGGTAAAATCTACCGCATTTATGAAGGAAAATCTGGCGGTATTCAACGAACGGGGAATTACTGTGCCAGTGATTTTGGGTGGCGCGGCGTTGACTCCAAAATTTGTCCATCAAGATTGTCAAAATACCTACAAAGGTAAGGTGATTTACGGCAAAGATGCGTTTGCAGATTTGCATTTTATGGAGAAATTAATGCCTGCAAAATCTGCTGCTAATTGGGATGATTTGCAGGGATTTTTGGATGAAGTAGATGGAAATGGACATACACCATCTGCAAGTAAATCCACCGATAAACCATCCTCTTCACTCAGCACTAAAGCCGAAGCACTCAGCACTCCAGAAGATACAAAGCGTTCGGAAGCTGTGGCGGTAGATATTGAACGTCCGACTCCGCCTTTCTGGGGAACTCAAGTTTTAAAGCCGGAAGATATCTCGTTAGAGGAGATATTTTGGTATCTGGATTTGCAAGCTTTGATTGCTGGACAATGGCAATTCCGCAAACCAAAGGAACAGTCAAGAGAAGAGTACGATCGCTTTTTGGCTGAGAAAGTTTATCCTGTTTTAGAACATTGGAAGCAGCGAGTTATTGAGGAGAATTTGTTGCATCCGCAGGTAGTTTATGGGTATTTTCCTTGTCAGTCCGAGGGAAATTCACTGCACATCTACGATGCGGCTACCCCCCCTAACCCCCCCGTCAACAGGGGGGAACAAGAAAAAGAAAGCTCCCTCCCCGTAGACGGGGAGGGTTGGGGTGGGGTTCCGATCGCTACGTTCAATTTTCCGCGTCAAAAGTCTTTAAAGCGTTTGTGCATTGCCGATTTCTTTGCACCTGTGGAATCTGGACATATTGATGTGTTTCCGATGCAAGCGGTAACGGTGGGGAATATTGCGACGGAGTTTGCACAGAAATTGTTTGCAGATAATCAATATACTGATTATTTGTATTTTCATGGTTTGGCTGTGCAAACTGCGGAAGCTGTGGCGGAATGGCTACACGCCCGCATTCGTCGCGAATTGGGTTTTGGAAGTGATGAACCGGATAATATTCGCGATATGCTTGCACAGCGTTATCGCGGTTCGCGTTACAGTTTTGGATATCCGGCTTGTCCGAATATTGCAGATCAGTTTAAGCAGTTGGAGTTGTTAGGGGCAAATCGCATCAACCTTTATATGGATGAAAGCGAACAACTTTATCCCGAACAATCTACTACTGCGATTATCACCTATCATCCAGCCGCGAAATACTTCACCGCTTAATTAGTAGGGTGGGCTTTTGCCCACCTTACATATTGATTTAACTCTTTAGCGAATAGATTGGATGTAACCCATATCCCGATGAATACACCTAACTTGTCGCTTAATTAAAGCAGGATAGACATCTCATAACCGCAGGAACCGTTGTAAGTCGTGTATAATCGAAAGACCGATAACGATCGAGAGGATAATATGGCAGAACTAAAAATTATTTGCGAGTATCCAGATTCCGTAAAACAATTCATAGAAGAAGCACTTTCAAAAAGAATTGCATCTCTTTCAGATGGCATTCAACGTACTGAGGAACGACTGCGTGAATTTGAAGCAAAGTATCAGTTATCTACCGAGGAATTTCTGCGCCGCTTTGAAAATGATGAGCTTCAACATCGACTAGACATGGAGTTTGACGAATGGATTGGGGAATCGCGAATGCTGAAAGGTTTACAAGAAGATGTAGATAGTTTTAGAGGAATTAAATTTGTTAATTGAGGATTATTTTCGGCAATTACGTGAGGTGATTGAAGCCTTTTCATTGGCGGAGTCGTTCAATCTCATACCAGAGAAACGAAGCTCTTATAGAGGTTTCATTCGCGGTCAAGTAAACTTTGCCGATGGTTCAATTCTTTACTTGCGTGAGTTTGTGAATGTTGAAACGACTATTAGCCGTGAAATGTACTCATATCAGTAAATGGATGCCTTAAAGAATCTGATTTTTCGCTATGACAACGTAGATCATCACAAAAAACTGAACCTTCCAAGTTATCCGCATCATAAACATGATAACAGCGAAGATAATGTAATCTCTTCAAACGCTCCTATGTTAGCAAAGGTACTGAATGAGATTGCGAGGTTGTTGGGATAGCGCGATCGCACTTCGCACCACTCAGATAAACATTCCCCACCCTACTCTAATTTTTATGCCGTTGCTACCTTTTTATCCAATTCATCTTTTGATTGATTTGTCTCGGACTGAGATATTTCTGAGTCAGCAATATCATCCTCAAAAACTTCCGGGCAGTATTTTTTCAAATTATCCAAAAACTGCTCAGGCGTAACTTCTGCGAAATGTTTGTAAAGAATATCAGCACACTTTTTAGGGTCAAGCATTTTACCATTATTAAATTCCTCATTCTAATCTTACCAAACGCGACTCCTCAATCAGAGATACTTCTCTGATCGCTATCTGCACGTGAGCGCGATCGAAAATAGCCGAATTGGGATAAACAGGCTCACCCTCTACGAAAACGGCTCGAATTGCACGAGGTATCTGACCCTGTTGACCAAGAACTTCAACAATATAGTTAAAGCAAGCACAATCTAGCCGATGCGCTTTCGATCTCTCAGGATTCTGCCGAGGTAAAGGTCTGTTCCCTTGCCTGTACTCCTCTACAAATAAGTTGTAGACATTCCTGATTAGTGGAAACCAACTGATGTCCAGTAAATCGATACAGTCTTCCAAGCGAATGGTGGAACGAATTACAGCCGGATTTGCAGGATGTTGCTGCTTGGCCCATTCCCAAGCGCGTACTGGTGCATCTTGAAAGAAGTAAACCCCCGTTCCTAACCAGTCGTAGTCATTGGAACTAACGTTAAAACCCTGCTGAATAATTGTCGTCGCCACCTCCGTATTTGTACCGTGATAGCCGTAGACTCGAATCGTTTCAGGCACTCAAAACCTCCTCACTACCTTATGCGATCGTATCTATGTAGTGCTGTGTTGAGTCGTTTTTATACTAAAATTAAATGTCTACACACGCTCGCGCTGTAACTTTTATGAGAAAAGGGCAAAAATATAAATTTATTGGCCTGTTGATTTTTTCTTTCTTATTGACCTTAACCCTAATATTGGCTATTAGTCCGGCGCGGTCACAGACCAAACGAGAAACTACAGTACCAGTGCGTGAAATCCTTTCTCAGATAAGAGGCACGACAAGAGTCCCAATATTTCTCCCTAGCCGGGTACCCTTCTCACCGAGAGTTTACTTTCCAACCCAAGCTAATGCAAATGGTTACACAGTTTCATTTGAAACTCAGCCAAACTGTATAGCTAATGCGTGCATAATAGGAGCTATATCTGCTCAAAGAGGTGGACAATTTCAGTCGCCAACTGGATGTTCAGTTGAAAGATTCAAACCGATTCAATTAGCTCGCAGAACTAGCGGTATTTTTATCGCAAATTTTGGTTGTGGTGCTAGTGCCTACTCTTTCATTGAATGGCAGTATCAGGGAGTTTTGTACAATGTTGGAATCAAAGGCGCAGATGAAGCGGTTCTAAGTATAATAGCGAACTCTGCAATAGAAAATGGAGTCCGTTAAATCTTAGCCTATTTTGGATTATTGACAAGATCTAAGTTTAGAGGTTAAAAAGTTGATTATGAATAATTTACAATTGAAGATTGCAGCTTTAAAGGACACTGAAAATAAATTTGCTTGTTTGCTGAAAATAGCGAAATGTAAAAATATAATTTCCAACAAAGAATATAAGCGGTTTATTACTTTAAAAGATCCTGTTGAATGGGAAATTTCTCAATTAGAGAAAGAGTTAAAAATGTCTGATGGATTTATAAATGATAGGAATTTTAATCCTTCCTATGGAGAGATTATTAAGGTGAAACGTGAATTAGCAAGTTTACCTCTATATAAGGATATCCTTGATAATTTACAAGAAATATGGGAAGAAATATCTAATAAAAACGATGCTTTAGAAACAGATTATATACAAAAAATTGAGAATGAGATAGCAACCCAATGGTTGTGGCCTACATCTACATTTTATGGAAAAACTGATTTTGATAACTTGATTACATTTGCATCAAGAGGTTCGGAAAATATAAATAAGTTTTTCATAAATCATCTAATGAATCAAAAACGCATAGAAAACACTCTATTAAATTGGCAGCAAGAAAGCCTAATAAAAGAACGATACCCTATTCTAGATCAAGGTGTGAAAGCACATCTAGATAAGCAATTCTATGCTAGTGTTTCAACGCTAGTACCACAGGTAGAAGGCTTATTAGGAGATGTGTTAGAGAGTCAGGGTAAAAATCGTAAGGATTACCAATGGAGCCGACAACCGGATGTAAGACAAATCATTTCCCTAATGATACAACAATGGAATAGTAAAGCTTTAAATAGTTTCAAATCAGCCCCAGATATGCTGAATTCATTACAATTTGCTGTGCCTAACTTATACAATGAATATATTAGAATTTCGGCCATCCCAGATCGCCTCTATCGACACGGAATATGTCATGGTTTGCAATTAAACTTTGGAACTGAAAAAAATTCTCTCCAATTAATACTGATAATAGACAGGATTATATTCTTTTATACAAGATTCGGAAATTAGCTATAGCGCTACGCGAGCGTATAGTTAAGGTGCGCGAAAGAAACTCCTACCTAATGGCACATTCAGATGGAATAAAGGCATTGAATTTCTGATCGAAAGAGATAAAAAAATCATATCATACGGTGAAAATTGAGGAAACCTATGCAAAACTTAGACCTAAAAAACAAATTCGATAATGCCAAAACTGCCAAAGAATATATCGATCGCGTAGCAAAACAATTGCTAACTAATTATCAGCACACCAAAGAAGAGAGGCATAAAATAGCATTATGGGAAGAGTCACAAGAGTTCAGTATCTTAGGGGTCATCGAAATTTTTACCACTGATATTCGCGGATACGCCGCGCAAGTTATCGCCAACGATAATTTAGAAAATACTCAAGAAATAGCGGATAATTTACAAAAATTAAAAATCTTTGATCTGAGCTATTTTACCGAGTGGTATTTTTCTCTAGACTCTGATTATCCCCAAATCAAACGCTATGCAGAAACTCTCAACTATCTGCGTTTATTAATTATCGAATATATTAGCTAATCGGCGACATCGTTCCATTAAATGTTGCAGCAAGACATTTTGGAAGGAGCGATCGCACTCTCCCACCTAATGGCAAAATATATTTATGCCTAAACTCATCAACCGCAAAGCTTTTTTGTGGCAAAGTGCTAATCTAATCGGATTAGCAGCCCTATCCTTAGCGAGTTGTAGTTCTACCAGCAACCGTTCCCCAGAACCTCAATTAAAAACAAACCTTAAAACCATGAAACTCGAAAGTACCGCTTTTTCTCCCGATGGGATGATTCCTCACAAATATACCTGTGATAGTCAAGATATTTCCCCACCCTTAAGCTGGAATACCCCACCAGCAGAAACCCAAAGTCTCGCTTTAATTTGCGATGACCCCGATGCACCAATGGGGATTTTTGTCCATTGGGTTCTCTATGATTTACCACCAGAAATTTACCACTTGCCAATAACATCAATAGCGTGGTGACCGCGATTACGAAAGTGGCGGATCAGACAAATTTACTCTCACTCAATGCCAGTATTGAAGCTGAGAAGGCAGGAGAGTATGGGGCAGGTTTCGCCGTCGTCGCTAGAGAAGTCCGGTGGCTAGCGGATAAGGCGGCTCAAGCTGCCCAGGAAATCGAACAGATGGTTCAAGAGATACAATCTTCTGTTGCCAGTGGTGTGATGGAAATGGATAAGTTCAGCTTCCAGGTAAGCAACCATGTGGAACAGGTTGGTCGCATCAGTGGGCAAATCGCATCAGCTATAGAACAAGTGCAGAGTCTCACGCCCCAATTTGAGATTGTGAGTCACAGCATGGAAGACCAATTTGAGGGTGCTAGGCAAATCAGTATTGCGATCGCGCAATTAAGCCAAGCATCCCAGCAAACCGTAGAATCTCTACAGGAGACTAACCGGGTTCTTGACCAATTGAATGATACCACCCAAGTATTACAGGAAATCATCTCCAGTTCCGTGGCATTGTGATTGTATGGATACCTCTACAAACGTAGCTTGACGGCAGTGCCGATCGCAGTAATCAGGAGCAAAACACCGCTTTGGTCAACGTTAATTGTGCCCGTATCCACCTCGATACCGACGATCGCATTAGCTCCAAGACGCTGGGCTCGCTTTTCCAACTCGGCTATAGCCTCGCGCTGTCCCTGCTCAAACACCTTCTCGTAGCTACCAGTACGCCCACCCATTACATCTCGAATGCCAGCAAAGAAATCACGTAATGCGTTAGTGCCATATACTACTTCAGCGGTGACAATACCTAAGTAAGCTTGTATTTCCGCCCCTTGGACGACATCAGTTGTTGTGACAATCATCCTTTGTCCTCTGGGTGATAAAATTACCATTTAAGGTTATTATAATCAGCCGGTTCCCAAATCCAATTACTCCCGATCGAATATCGAAGCAATAGTAGCACTCTCGTAATGGCAGAAACACAAGGAAAATCTACCGTGAAAAAGCAAATCTTGTTCCTATTCGGTGTCCTGTTATGGGGAGGAATGGCGGTGTCGTTACCGCCCGTTGCCCAAGCTGAAGAAGAATATGACGATCCGGATACGAACACTATTTATCAGCTTCCTAGCGATTCAAGCGGCGACCAGCTGAGCCGATTGCTACAGGATGCCCGTACTTTGGTGCAATCTGGAAATTTTGGACGTGCTTTAGCGATTTATCAACAGGCAGCTAGCTTAGATAGCAAAAATGCCCGTATTTATTCTGCGATCGGTTATGTGCTTGCACGTCAAGGAAATTACCAGGCAGCAGTCAATGCTTATCAACAGGCAGTTGCTCTTGAACGCAGCAATGCAGAGTTTTATTACGCTCTGGGATACAGTCTTGCCAACGCAGGAGACAACAGGGGTGCCACCGCAGCCTATCGGCGTGCTACCCAACTAAACCGCAATAACCTCAAAGCTTTCCTGGGACTTGGCGCTGTTCTCTTCCGCCAGGAAGACTATGCAGGTGCTATGCGAACCTACGAACAAGCGATTCAGCTCGATCCTAAGAGTGTAGAAATCCGTGCGTCGATGGCTTCTATCCTGTTAAAACAGAAACGGTATCAGGACGCTGTTAACGTTCTACAGCGAGCTGTCAGCCTTGAGCCGAACAATAGCAATTTGCAGTTCAACCTGGCTACCGCCTACCTCGCACAAGGTAACCAGAGTGCGGGATTGGCTGCGTTGGAACAAGCCGGGAGGCTAGAACCGCGTAACGCCGAGATTCATCTGCTCCAAGGCAAGCTAAAACGCTCTCAAAATAATCTTGAAGGTGCTTTAGCAGCCTACCAGCGAGCTGTGGCAATAGACTCGAAATTAGCAGAAGCACACGCAGGTATCGGTGAAATTTTGCTACAGCAGCAAAAGTTTCAGGAAGCGGTTGCCGCTTATCGTCGTTTGACTAAAATAGTACCCCAAGAACCAGCCGCTCACTTTAATCTGGGTGTGGCTTTGAGCAGATGGGGACGAGGATCGGAAGCGATCGCATCTTTTAACCAAGCCCTCAACCTTTATCAGCGTCAAGGGCAGAGTGAAGGAGTACAAAAGGCGGAAGCCGCTCTCAGAGAACTCCAACAGTAATTTTAGGAGTCATATCATGTCCGGTTAATAACTTATGATATCTGTAGTAGGGCCCTTGGAACGAAACCCAACCCGAACTTAAAGCTAAAGTTGGGTTTCACTTTGTTCAACCCAACCTACGGCCTTCAACAGTAATTTTAGAGTCAGCCGTGGGGTGGGCCATACCCACCCTACATAGCAGATGTGCGATCGCCCAAATGTGTGATGTCACCAATCTTATAGCGAGTTAAAGTATTATTACTGTATTCTGCTGAGTTGGTAAGTTAAAATAATATTTTTACTCAGCAATTTCACATACACTCTGTTTCGGCTTTCAGTACATACGTATATATTAGCCTCAAAGTCCGGTTTCACAATCCGGATTCAGTTGCTACAACTACGTATTTCTTTTAAAGAAACCTGTTGTGGAACGTAAGTACTGAATTTCTCGGTGTCTACCTAATTTAAATTACCGATCTAGCGAGTTTGCCAAAGCTCCTATATCTAATGAAAAACAAGAGAAAAAGTGATTGGGTAGTTCGCCATCCCTATCTATAAACGTAGGAATAAGGAAGTTATGGAAATCGAAATCAAGCGCGAATACAAAGACAAATTGCCTTTTAATTGGAAAAGCGATGCTCAAAAAGAGAGCGATCGATCGTGGCTGCAAGAAATAATCGACGACACAGCACCCTTTTCAGACCGATGGGCAAAGGCTCGGATTGTACAACTAGCCTATGAGTTAGACAGTGAGGAACAGATTGCCGATAAATTGCCAAATGAGTTGCCAGAAGAAGATAACCCGCAAAATGATCACCCAGAGCAGTATCGGTGTTTTAAAGAAGCCGTTAATGTAGAGTATGTCATTAACACTTTGAATCAATGGAAAGGTAAAAAATTTAGACAAAGAAGCGCTCGTAACTTTGAGGTTTTCGCCTACAGAAATAACCCTAATGTCTTTTTAGTCATCAGCAGGACGACCAGTTCTTTTGATTTAAACCACAAGTTACCTCCCAAGGAGCATTTCCAAGCTTTATTTAATGTCAATGAATTAGCTAGACTCATACAGGACAGTAAAGCAAAGCGTTTAACCTTACGAACCCACGGTTATGCTACTCCATCTGAAAACTTTTACAAAGGCTTTTCTAAAGAAGCCGATCGCCTCAGCGAAATAGCCCAGGACGGTCACTTTTATATTGGCTACAGTTGGCCTAGCGAACAGCCTTTACCTGTCTTTAAAACCTGGAAAGGATTGCTTAGTAAACTGGCTGTATTTTCGCCACAACTAGATAAAAAGCCTTTAAAAAAGCGGGATAGACAAATCGACATCCGCTTGAAGTTTCTATTTTTCCTAGCTTTGAGTGCAGGCATTGTTGGCACCTTGGCAACGGGTTTACTTATGCTGGCGGAAAAGGTATTTAGTTTGCAGCTATTAACTTTTCTGCCCCAGTGGGTTGGAATCAGTAGCGTTGTCTTTTTACTTTGGGGGCTAGCCTTTTGGCTGTTGCGACAAACGGGCTACCAGGGCGATCGGACCAGAGCAATTTACTATGGAGTACCAGACTTAGCAGAGTTCTTTTGGCGTTTGGATAAGGGGCTGAGCAAAGCACCAGATTGCTCCCTGAAAGTCAATATGATAGGTCACAGCATGGGTGGTTTAGTGATACTAAACGTCCTGTGTATTTTGTGCTACCAGTTCCGCAAGGACGGTCAAAAAGACCATAAATTTGGCGATCGCTTCACACTCGATAAGTTAATTTTGGCTTCGCCGGATGTTCCCCTAGAGCTGATGCGGCAGGGTCGGAGCAATTATGTTCGCGATGCCTTGAATTGCTGCGATCAAATTTACTTGATGAGCAGCGATCGCGATATTATCCTGCGTTACCTTTCTAATGTTGGCAACTGGTTTACCGAACCCAGCATTGAAATGTCCGGTCTGCGGCTGGGAAATGTTTATTTGAGAAAGGATTCCGAAGGAAAAATTGCTCCTTGGGTTCGGGCAATGTTCTATTCGCAGCCTACTTTACAGCCCACTACCGACCCCCAACTGTTTAACAAGTTGAACTACCTGGATTGCTCTCGAATGGGTAGCAAAAAAGGCCGTGGTGGAGTTAACGGCATTCGATCGGCACTTGCAAAAATTTACGTGGAAAAATTACAGATTGACATTAATGTCAATGGAATATTCATCGACTTGGGAAATGCCATTCGGTATGTTTATGACTCGATTTCGTATCGCTTAGAACGAAGCAATCTAGATGGTTTAGATCTTCACGGTGGTTACTTTCAACAGGAAACTATCTCTTTCGAGATTTTGGAGTTTTTGCTCAAAACAGAACTAGAGGAAAAGGATATCCAAACGCAACTTGAGATCCTGACTGGCGATCGCAGCGAGATTCTCTTCTTGCCAAGTCAGAAACCAGTTAGTTGACAGCATCGGCTGAATTTCCCCAGCGCTGGCGGAGGATAAATTCGGCTAGAGCTAAATCCACAGGCGTAGTCACCTTCAAATTCGTTTCCTCCCCCTCCACAATCAAAACTGGCAAATCGCACTTCTCAAACAAAGCGGCATCATCTGTAACTTCCCAACCCAGATGACGCCCTTTCTCGTGGCATTCCTTCAATAGCGGCACATCAAATCCTTGTGGTGTCTGGGCAGCCCACAACCGACTCCGATCGGGCGTATCTTTAATAAATTTAGCTTCATCGACGATTTTGATGGTGTCCTTGACTGGCACCGCCGCAATTAGACCTTGATGTTGAAAAAGTGCTTCGGCACAGCGACGGAACAAATCTGGCGTCGCCAAACACCTAGCACCATCGTGAATTAATACTTTTTGCGCGTCCTGCGGTAGTCCCTGTAACCCGTTATACACCGATTCCTGACGGGTAGCGCCTCCCTGAATAAACTGCACCGGCTTAGTGAGGGACAGTTCAGCTAAAATAGCTGTCAAATCTGGGCGATCTTCCAATTGACAAATAATCCCAATCCAATTGATAGTAGGGGAAACTTCCGCTGCCATCAGCGTCCAGGTAATCAGCGGCTTGCCTAACAGAGTTAGCAAAAGTTTATTGCGTTGGGTGTAGCCCTGCCGGAGGCACTCGCTTCCCATCCGACGCCCCATACCAGCTGCCGGAATTAATAAATGCACTGCCTTTTTCGATAGTTGTTCCACTGGGTATATCTTCCATTAAAATGAGGAGCGGATAAGCCTATCTAAAGTATTATGCGTGTAGTAGCCCTAGTTCCAGGCGGAATTGGCGATCAAATTCTGTTTTTTCCGACCCTTGATGACCTGAAGCGTAACTACCCGGAAGCCGAAATTGATGTGGTTGTAGAACCTCGGTCTATGGGAGCTTACCGGGTCTGCAAGTCTGTCTCTGAAGCGATCCGGTACGACTTTAAGGATCGCAACAGTCTGGCAGATTGGGGCAACATACTAGGTACAATCCGCGATCGCGAGTATGATGTCGCCCTTTCATTGGGAAAAAGCTGGCTAGTCGGTCTATTGCTCTGGATGACAGGGATTCATGCGCGGGTGGGCTACAGCGGTAGCGCTGGTGCGATCTTTCTCACCAGCCCTGTTACCCTCAAAACAGAGCAGTATGCGGCTAGTATGTACCACGACCTCCTCCAAGGTTTGGGCATTGCTACGCCAACGCCTGAGTTAGCGATCAACGTACCAAAACAAGACATTGAGTGGGCTCAGAGAGAACAAAAACGACTGGGGATCGATGAAACTGGCTACGTACTGATTCACGGCGGTTCCAGCCAACTCTCACAAGATAAAGGTATTGACAAAATCTACCCAGTTCGGAACTGGCAGCAAATTATTCAAGACTTCCAGCAGCGGCAACCCGATATGCCGATCGCGATCGTCCAAGGGCCGGAGGATGTCCAGTTTGTCAGCCAAATGTTACAATCCTTCTCCAACCTCAAGGTAATCGCACCAACAGATATCGGTAAATTGGCGGCGACGATCGCGGGTGCGAATTTGATGCTGTGTACCGATAGTGCCCCTATGCACTTAGCTGTCGCAGTTCAAACTTATACGATCGCCTTATTTGGCCCGACAGACCCGAAAAAATTGGTGCCAAATAGCGATCGCATCATCAGCATCAAATCCCCCACTGGCAAAATGGCCGACATCTCACCCAAAGAAGTTCTCCAAAAGGTTTGGGGCGGCTAGGGGAATTTTAGATTTTAGATTTTAGATTTTAGATTTCAAAACTTTACTTTTAAATCTAAAATTTTAAATCTGAAATCTGAAATTCCCTCCCTCGCAACTATTAAACCTCGACGAACAAACCGCTGCGCCCAAATTCCTCTTCCTCCGGCGTGAAGGCGGGAGCTTTATCATCTATAAGTTGGGGGTCAAAGCAGTATGTTTCCTGTAGGAATTGTCCGTCGATCGCAGCTGACTCCAAATCCTTAATGTAATTGTCTGCGATCGCACAAGCCCTCTCAATCCTTTCCTTTTCACCCTTTTCTACAAGCTTTTGCAATTCCATTCTCAATCCTGCCAACCGTGCCACAGGTTTGAGCAAACCATAGATGCGATAGATGCGATCGGTAGCAATGCTGATATGCTTGAGCGCATTAGCTCGTGCCAGCTCCGCATCAAGGCTAGGCCAATAGCGGCTGGTATAGAACGCTTTCTCATCCTTGTGATACCACTCTTCCGAGCGAGCGATCGACGATGAAACCGTATTATGCAGCTTCCAGAAGAACAAGCGCAGGGAGGGACCATCCACCACCGTGGACAGTTTTTCATCCAGCGATACCTGAAAATTAGTGTCCACCGGATCGCGCCCCAGCAACAGGTACTCCATCGGATACATATCTACTTCTTTGTTCTGCACCACATAAGCGTTGAGGTGGTGGCGGCAGTAAGGACAGGGGTACATACTGGCAAAGAGTTTGAAGAAGTCCTTGAAAACTCCTACCAGCGCTTTCTGCTGTTCCGGTGTCTTGGTGCAAACGATCTCGGCACTGGTATGGAAAAAACGCCACACGGCAGGGCCAATATAGTAGGGGAAGCTGACGCGCATCTGGGAGTTCTTCACCTCGCTGCGGCCTAGATATATATCGATGAATGCCACATACTGGGAGAGTTCACCGGACTCGCGCCCAAACTCCATGCGTTCGCGCCGTTTCTGTACTCCATTCAAGTAGTAGCTTGTGAAACGCCATGCCTGCTTGAGCATCAGCTTTTGTTTTGGAGTGCATTTGGCAAAGTTTTCGGCCAAATCTACCCCAAAGCGATCGAATTCCCCCGCCTGCTTGGCGGACTGATACCAATTGTCCAAACTTGCTTCATCCGGTACTGTGTTGGTTTGGATGTCGGCAGCAGTACTGACGCTGAACGCCGCCAGCAGCTTCGGCATGAAGTCCTCATACCAATAAGCTACTGGCATCATCGCACCATCCACTGTCTCTAGTGCATTGGAGAGGATGACGCGATTCCACTTTTTCAGATAATCTTTCGGGTCGCCCTCGGATACATCTGGTGGTGGTGCTAGTTCTTGCTTTAATTCCATCTCCCTAAGTCGGTTAAGCTCGTTGATGGCAAGCACGCCTTCCACAATGTCGCCCAAGTTGAGTTGCTTCTTCTTCATTGTGATCGCAAACTCGACTCCCGCCGCAAATTTCTCTTTGACATTGGCAGACTTACTGCGAGATTCCAACATCGCTTTTTCTTCTGCCAGCATTTCTGGAGTTTTTTCGATTGTCTTCCAGTTCTTGATGCGATCGTGCAATCGGGCGTACTCATCTTCGATCGATTTAACTACTGCATCCAAGACGGGATAGCAAGCTTCTTCCACTACGCCTAATCCTTTGTACAGTGCGATCGCTGTCTTGACAAACTGCACAAAGTCAATAATTCTGTATGGCAGGTTTCTGACCCGCAAGTGAGTTTGGTGGTTGGCGGAGAAACTTTCGCGGAATGAGCGGTATGCTGCGCCCTGAAGCAAGCGGAACAAACCAATCTGCATTTGCAAGCGGGAAGTACCGCGCTTACTCTCACTCTGGGGGTGTTGGGCGAGTAGTTCTTTGAGCCGCGCTACTTCTGGTTCTGTAACTAGAGGTGTTTCCGCTGCGGTAGAGGAGGCAGTATCAACAGATGTATCCATGCCAGCAGCGATCGTACCCGCGATCGCATCTGCTGTGTTAGCGGAACTTGTGCTTGTTTGGGTCTCGCTGGCAGAGAAAATAGGTGAATCTGTATAGCCTGTGGAAATCTCGGACTCTGACTCTTCTGGAACTAGCTTGCAGAACTCGTCAAAGTCAATTGAGCCGTCGCCATCGCGATCGACTTCTTCCAACATCTCTTTGAGTTCATTATCTGTGAGTCCAAACTTGCTCATCACACAGTGCAGCTCGTCTGCGGTAATTTGACCGCTGCTGTCCCGATCGAAGACGGTGAATGCCAGCTTGAGACGGCTTTCCCGGTCTCCTTGCTTCGACACCATCAGCGCTTTGAACTCCTCAAAATCGATCGTACCGGACAAATCAACATCTACTTCCTTGATCGTGTCCCGCAGATCCGTCTCCGTGGGATTGTGTCCGAGCGATCGCATCACCTCTCCCAGTTCTTCTGTAGAGATGGCACCGCTACCGTCCGCATCAAAGACTTGGAAAGCTTTCCAGAGTCTCTCCACCTCTGCCTCGTCGATCGCCTTTTTTTCAAACTCGGTAGATGTCATAATTTTTTCCTCCTACTTTCGGATAAATTGTAGCTCAGTACAAAAGTATGTTTTAAAATCCTGTTTGGGACTCCATACTATGAATAAAACTTATCAACCTAAGTAGGTCACAGCCCTCTAAAAAGTCCCTCAGTTCCAGAAATCATCAACCTTAAGGTTTTCAATTTCTGTTTGGATATCTTGAAAAAAGCTACTTTCGGTAATCTGGGCAACCTCTTGCTTGCGCTTTTGGTGGTCAATCTCTATCTTTAACTCTTGCAACTGGCGTTTGAGTTCTTCCTCTTGCAGCTTGCGTGCTGTCACATCCTGGATCAACCCTTCATAATAAAGGACATTGCCACTGCTATCCCGGACGGCGCGAGCATCTTCCTGCACCCAAATTATACTGCCATCTTTCCGATAAGCTCGATACTCAAAATTTTTCACTTTCCCCTTTTCCTGCATCTCGGTATAAAACTCTTGCAAGCTGCTTGAGTCTACATAAAGTTGACTGGAAATGTTACTGACTGTAGCGATCGTCTCCTCTGGAGAGTCATACCCATAGATCTGTGCCATTGCCGGATTCACACTGATGTAATGTCCGTCTGTGGCTGCCTGAAAGATACCCTCCAGCGCGTTTTCAAAGATACTGCGATAATTTTCTTCGGCAATTTTCAGTTCTTCGTTTTTGGTTTCTAGGGTAGCAAATGACTCTAGCAATTGGTCTGCCATACTGTTAAATGAATTGACTAGAATCCTCACCTCTTTTAGTCCTGCTTCCTCCACATTTTGGTTGAGTTTACCGCTGGCAATAGATTGCGCGGCTTGACTCAACCTGAGAATAGGTTTCGTAATCCAACGAGAGGTGAAGATTCCCACAATAGTTGCCAAACCTAAAGTTGCAATACACATAATAATCGTATTCTGAGTATTTTTGTTAATTTCCGCCATGAAGTCTGATTCGGGAATTACTACTGCCACCTGCCAATTTAGCCCTTTATCGTCCCGGAAAGGCAAGAGTCTTAAAAACTGTCGCTTACCGTCTATTTCAAATTTTAAATACTGGGAATTTTGAAGGTTATTGAATATTTCTGAATGGGTAGCTAAATATGTAGCTGTAGTTTTCGTAACTGGATTGCTACTTTCTGTTGCTTGAAACATATATCTTTTACCATCTTGAGTACGAAATGGTATTTCATCGCTAGAAGTTGCTACTAATCTTCCCCGATCATCAATAATAAATGCTTGTCCTGTTTTAGCAATGTTAAGGCTCCTCAAGAATCGACCAGTACTGTTCAGACGTAATGACGTAAGCATGAGTCCTTGTAGTTGCCCCTCTCGATCGTACAACGGCTCGGTAGCAACAACTAACAAAGTAGGTTCTATAAATGAGGGATTAATTGCCGAATTCCAACTAGCTTTTTTGGCGGTAATTCCCTCTTTGTACCAAAATTGATGTGTGTACCAATATCGCCTTTCGGCTCCCAATTCATTGTTGGGTATGACCTGGTTAATTGTGGTGCGATCGCCCTTTTCGTCGGTATTGTAAAAAGTGAAATTGTAGTCAGTAAAATCATCTATTTCGAGCCGGAGTAGTTTACCATTTTCTGTACGATCTACTCCTCGTACTCTTCCATCTTTGTTGGCCACTATTGTGTAGTTTACTTCTGGATATAACTGGACTAGCCGCCAAAGATATTTCTCCCAAGCTGACAAGTTTTCCATATTCAATAGCCCGCTTTCTATGGCATCTATTTTGATTTTATTCACCTGATGCGGAATTTCTAGGTAGTTATTTAGATTTTGTTCGATGCGCGACGAAACCTCATCCATTAATGTATTGGCAAGCTTATTGACTGCTTTCTGGCCGTTTTGAAAGGACAGATATCCCACTATTCCCACAGCACCGACAATTTGCACGACAAAAGGGACAATCATCACAAGTTGGAGGGGGATTTTTCCTAAAGCTTGGGAAATTGACGATTTGAAAGATTTGTTGGACATGAAGTGACTCGCTTAAAGAAAATTTCAGAGAGCATCATTATACAATAATTCAAAACTTGAATAACTAGACAAGGTTTTTCCGATCGGCTACGAGTTTTATAAATAAACATATCCTAATACAGTAAAATAAACTTGCGATCGCACTCCCTAAATTACGACATGAAACCAGCCGTATTTCTCGATCGAGATGGCGTCCTCAACATCGAAGCGGGCTACATTCACTCTTTAGAAGACCTACATCTTATACCAGGTGCGGCTAAAGCAGTGCGGCAGTTAAACTCAAGCCAAATATTTTGCTGTCTGGTCTCTAACCAGTCTGGCCCAGCACGGGGCTACTACCCAGTTGACCACGTGGAAGCCTTGCATCAGCGTCTTTGCCACCTGTTGGAAACAGAAGCAAAGGCAAAATTAGACGCCCTGTACTACTGCCCCTATCTCAGTCCGCCAGAAGGAGGAACCCAGAAAGAATTTACTCGTTGGAGTACCTGGCGCAAACCCAACACCGGAATGCTGGTGGCAGCTGCCTGGGAACATGACCTAGACTTAAGCCAGAGTTTTGTAGTCGGCGATAAAGCAACCGATGTTGATATGGCTCACAATGCCGGGTGCTGCGGGATTTTGGTGCAGACTGGATTTGGCTCTAGCGTTTTGGGCGGTCACTACCAGCACCACACCAAACCAGATTATGTAGCGACAGACTTGGCAGCTGCGGTAGATTGGATTTTGCAGCAAATGGGTAAGTTAGAAATAAAGCAACCCGCAGAGTAATTGATTAAATAGTGAATATAGTGGCAAACAATCCTAAAGCCAAAACCGGCCCAGAAGGCACATGGACTATTACAGCGGCGAGAACGACCGACGAAACGCCTTATTCGGGCACGGTGCAAATCCATCCTATGGGCAAAATTTACACGGTGTCCTGGTTGACTACATTGGGTGATTACTCAGGTTTAGCGTTTTTTGAGGACGGTCATCTTTTTGCTGGCTGTGGCCCTAACCGCACCTACGGCGTCACGCTATACAAAATTAATGGCGACGGCACCCTAGATGGCACGTGGATTATGCCCTCTAGCAACGGTGTACTGGACACGGAAAAGGCTGTGGGCAATACACCTGGCCAATTAGAGGGTACTTACCAAATCAGCGGCACAATTTCCAAAATGAGAAATTACGAAGGCACCCTGAATATTCGTCAGTTAAATGACATTTATCAGCTCTCCTGGTCAATGGGAAGTGAGTATCAGGGTGTTGGTTTGCGCGTGGGTGATTGGCTGATTACCAGCTGGGGAGAAGGCAAAGTGTTCTGTATAGATTACGAAGTTCAGAGTGACATAGCTAACGGTCGCTGGGCCTATGTCGATGACTCAGTTATGGGAGTGGAAAACCTGTATAGAATTTCTTGAATTCTAGCCGATCGCCTCAAACAAGGCATCATCCAGTTCGTAACCGAACATCTGCGCCATCGACTTTAACCGCGATCGACTTTCAATGCCTTGACTTTTCATCCAGTCCACCAAAACAAACAGCTTTTGCATCACAAAAATTTCTAAAGCTTCTGGATTGTACTGGATGCCCTCTTTGCGGCTGAACTGATGCGGCACCAGCATGGCCGCGTAGCGGGCTAGTTCCCCAGCTTTCCAATCAAGCAGAAACGGCAACCAGGGATAGCGGGCGTCCAGGCGAACAAACCACAGCCGCACTTCTGGGATTTCCGATAGTTCCCGTGGGTCGGTGGAAGAGCGAGGGTAGTCAATATCAAAGCGCAACTGCTGTTCGTGGGATGGGGCTCCTTCAAGCAGCAGTTTTTCAATTACCGTTTGGGCAGGCGACAGATCCAAATTGTTGAGTTGGTTGGAGTTGAGAGCGATCGCAATGGTCATTGATTGTTCACAATAAATAAATAAGCTAAAGTAGTAATGAGTTTGTTTTAATGGACAATGACTTGTAAACGAGAGTTTCGCCAAGTTGGCTAACTTCTCTGCGGTGGTTAAGAGCGATATGCCTTTGGCACGTTTGGCTCAAGCGCCGGATACCAGCAGATATTGCCAGTTTGGTTGCGCCCTCTCCCAAGTGGCCTATCCCTGAACATAGTAGCAAAGTTACAGCCCTTTTCAGGTAAGTGAGGTACAGAGAAACCCGGTTTCTTTAACAAACCGGGTTTCTGGGCTACAGTTCATGCAACTAAAAACCGCTATAAAATATAGATATATGAGTAAGTTACCAATAGATATCAAGAGTCTTAACTATGCAAAATGAAGCGATCGCTGCAAAACCAATTCGTTCTTTAGACGATGCCTTAGAAAGGTGTCAAGCGAAGGGAATGCGCTTGAGCCGCCAGCGTCGCTTTATTCTGGAACTGCTTTGGCAAGAGCAAGAACACTTATCTGCTCGCGAAATTTATAATCGCCTGAATCTGCAAGGAAAAAATATCGGGCATACGTCTGTATATCAAAACTTAGAAGCTCTATCTGGTGAAGGAATTATTGAGTGCCTTGAGCGATCGGACGGTCGTTTGTACGGCAACATCAGCGATTCCCACAGTCACATCAACTGCATGGATACAAATCAAATTTTGGATGTTCGCGTTGAACTTCCTGAAGATTTGCTCAAACAAATTGAAGAACAAACAGGAGTGCGGATCACCGACTATAGCATTAACTTCTACGGTTATCGAATCTCCGAACCAACCAGCGACTAATTTAGAGGCTAGGGGCAGAGGGGCAGAGGGGCAGAGG
>CASBRD010000082.1 GCA_949128025.1 Oscillatoriales cyanobacterium PMM_0008
AAGCATTCGGGCATATAATTTATTGGTTAAAACCGAAGATTTACTACCCGAATGCTAATGCCTCCGGCACGCACTCGCGTTCGCCCCTACTGTCAAGAGTCGCCTTGGCGGTTGCTATAATTATAAAATTAGGACTTACGCAACTGGCACATAGAGTAGGGTGCGTCAGAGGCACTACCCTTAACTCAACTTGTTGTAAAAATGTTGTATGACCAACCGCTCACTGCCTCAGAGTCCCTTTGTGGCGGGGCCAATGATTACCGACCCCCAGTTCTTTGTCGGTCGCTCTTCAGAACTGGACGCCCTTACCTCGCGGATGACAGGCTCTCCACCAGTCAGCATCAACGTTGTGGGTAAAAAAGGCATCGGGAAATCTTCCCTGCTATATCACTTTTTCCAGACTTACGAACAGCGGGTGGAGAATCCCAAACGTTACGTAGCGATTTATCTCGACCTCCTGGATTCCGAGTGCCAGGATGAGATTGGTTTTTATCACGCCGTAGCTCGACAATTGCTAAATCTGCCAAAAGTGCGATCGCAACGAACCTTAACCAGACCATTTCAAGTTACATCCTTTGAGCGCCAGACCTTTTCCTCAGTGATGGGAGAGTGGAAACGGCAGGGAGTGCTGCCGGTGCTTTGTCTGGATGAATTTAGCGCTTTGTTCAAGCATCCCAATGAATTCAGTGATGGATTTTTTGACAACTTGCTTTTTTTGATGAACACCAACGCCTTGATGCTAGTGGTAGCTTCACAAAGAGAACTAAATTTTTATCGGCATCGCTATAAATTGACCTCTTCTTTCTTCAATATGGGTGATGTTCTCAGATTAGGCAATTTGGCTGAAGAAGAAGCAAAAGAACTGGTAAGTTTGCCAGCCAGAACTGGTGTTCCAGCAGCCTTGCGTAACGATGAGCAACGCCTCGCCAGAAAATGGGGTGGATGTCATCCTTTCTCATTACAGTTGGCAGCTAGTTTGTTGTTGGAAGCGCGTCAGCAAGAGCAGGTTGTCAGTTGGGCAAAAGCTAGATTTGAACAAGAAGCGCGTCGCATTCCCAAACCGCTTTGGAAAATTACCCCACCCGGAGCTTATTTTGCCAGAAGCGCTGGCAGTATGGCAATTCTCATCCTGGTGGTTTTGGTTGCGATCGGCGTGCTGAAACAAACTCAAGTATTGGACACCTTGTGGAAAGCCCTGGGGAGGTAGAAATGGGTGGCAATTTCGCTATCTAAGAAAATCGGTTGTGATATTGAGCAGAGCAGTTAAGAAAATTTATATTTTGTTTAAAAGCCCATTCTTTTGAATTATACCAAATCCGGGTTTTTTTACCCCCTTTAATTTTTTGCCTAAACATTGTAGAGACGTTTCATGAAACGTCTCTACAGCCGATGCCCCTAGCTATAACTCGACCTCTCGGCGTTCACCCTTGTAGTAGCGACTGCGCCCCATCAATCCAAATTTCTGTACCGCTAATATGACTCGAAGCATCCGAAGCTAGAAATAGCACTAATTGTGCCACCTGCTGTGAAGTTCCCGGTTCGCCGTCAGTTAGGGGTATCTTCCCTTCTGGAAACTCAACAGGTTCCTTAATCTTATCAAGATTGCGCCGTTCGGTGTTTTCGTCAATATCGGTTTCGATCGCTCCCGGACAGATGACATTGACGCGAATGCGGTGTTCGGCAAGTTCCAATGCCACCATTTTTGTAAAGGCAACCTGAGCAGCTTTAGAACATGAATAAGCCGTTGCACCAGTATTGCTAAAAATGCGCGTACCGTTAACCGAGGAAGTAATAATAACCGAGCCGCCTTGCTTTTTCAGATAAGGTACAGCGTATTTTACTGTTAAAAATGTGCCTTTAAGATTAACATTTATAGTTTTATCCCACTCTTCGGGCGTCAATTCTTCTATCGGTGCCCAGACGCCATTGATACCTGCATTGGCAAACACAATATCCAGCCGTCCCCACTTATCCCCAATTTGCTGGATTGCTTGTTGCATCAGATCCGGCTGCGAAATATCGGCAATCAGAGGAATCGCTTCACCACCATTGCTTTGAATTTCGGCAACAATTTGCTCTGCTTCTCCTTGTTTATGCGCTAACGCTGCAACTTTAGCACCTTCTTTCCCTAGCAACTTTGCTGCTGCCTTGCCAATTCCCGAACCCGATCCTGTAATCAGCGCCACTTTTCCTGCAAGCTGCATATTATCCTTACCTGGCAAAAGTTCTAAAAGTTATCAGCCGTGATGTTGCCCAGCTTTACCAACGATTGGCTTTTGGTTCAATCTAATCATAACCAAATTATTTATTGCTCACCCTGAAGGTAGAAGTTTTAAAGCCTCTTACCGAAAAAATGTATGCAGCTTCCAGGAGTAGATGCGTATTAGCCCATAGGATAGATGCGTTCCTCTACCTTAATGCAGTAAACCAGAAAATAAGCCAAAACCAAAAACATTCAACCATTGCCGAAAGATGCCCGAACGTACTTCTACCTCTTCAAACCAAGATCCTCATTACTCTAAAAGAAGAGTACCCATGAATTTAAAGACAATGTGGGAACTGCTGAAAGAAACTTTTGATGAATGGAATGAGGATAAAGCGTCGCGGTTGGCGGCAGCGTTGGCGTATTATACGGTGTTTTCCATCGCACCGCTGCTGATTATCGTAATTGCGATCGCAGGCAGCGTATTCGGGGAAGAAGCGGCAAGAGGCCAGATTGTAGGCCAAATTCAAGGTTTAGTCGGCAGAAGTGGCGCAGAAGTCATCGAGACAGCGATCGAAAATGCCAACAAACCAGCCACTGGGACTATAGCCTCTATTATTAGCGTCATCGCCTTGCTGTTTGGCGCGTCAGGCGTATTTGGTCAGCTGCGAGATGCCCTCAATACTATTTGGGAGGTGGCACCAAAGCCCGGTATTAACGTCAAGGGCTTTATTCGCCAAAACTTTTTGTCCTTCTCAATGGTGCTGGGAATCGGCTTTTTATTGCTGGTGTCCCTCGTAGTCAGCGCCGTATTAGCAGGACTTAGCACTTTTTTAAGTAATTTGCTACCCGGTATTGACTTTCTCTGGCAAATTGCCAATTTTGCCATCTCGTTCGGCGTCATCACATTGCTGTTCGCGATGATTTACAAATTTCTGCCAGATGTGAAAATTACCTGGAGTGATGTTTGGATTGGCGCTGCTATCACTTCGCTGCTGTTCACTATAGGCAAAACTTTGCTGGGTTTGTATTTAGGGAACGGCAGTTTTGGCTCGACTTACGGTGCAGCTGGGTCACTTGTAGTTATCTTGGCTTGGGTTTACTATGCCGCCCAAATTCTCTTTTTCGGTGCAGAGTTTACTCAGGTTTATGCAAGAAAATATGGTTCTCAAATCGTCCCCGATAAAAATGCTGTACCCCTTACTGAGTCAGCCCGCGCCCAACAAGGAATGCCTCGCACTCAAGATATCGAAGCAGCGACGGAATCCGATCGCAGCAAGCGAGGAAATAGACGTATGTCTAGGCGTTCTGGATTGCGCGGGTTTGTCCAACGGCTAACTGGGAAAAGGAAAAATCGATATCGGTAACAATCTTGTTTTCACCAACAAGTGATATCATTTCCGAAAATTATCGAAAAATTGGGTTTAAAACCCCGTGCTTCTAGCACGGCTTTATATTTACCAGCATTGCATCTGCCACTAAATATGCTAACATACTGGAATGCTAACCATGAATTACCGCTATCGCATCTACCCTAACAACACTCAAGAGCAGTCACTCAAAGAGTGGATGGATATTTGCCGCGTTGCCTATAACTATGGGCTGCGGGAAATCAAGG
>CASBRD010000083.1 GCA_949128025.1 Oscillatoriales cyanobacterium PMM_0008
ATCAGATCGGACGCTTTTTTTCCGAGAATTTGACTGATATTAAAAGATTGCCCATTCTCATCTTTCATGCCGATGATATCGAGGCCAGTATCGATAATTGTTCCTAGTGTTTGAACAAGATTATTTGACAGCATCGCCGCGTTATGCAGTGTTGTTATAAACGTAATGGCTGTCATCACTTCTTGCAACGGTAGCCACCCAAACAGTTTCTTGAAGCCTTCACCTAATGCTTTTTTCACATCATCAATCTTGCCTCCCATCCCGTCAAACCCATTTTTCATTGCACCGCCGACTCTTTCAATTCGTGATGTCGTGGCGAGGCTTGAAGCTTCTGGGATAGAGGAAACTGCATTCAAAATAGATACTTTGGTGTCTAGTAGTTGCGCTTTTAAATTCACAATTTCTCCTTGAAGTGTTCTGATTTTGATTTCTTGGCGGGCCATTGTTGGCTTAATCGTTTGGTTGATTGTTGCATTAATATTTGAGATTTCCGTTTCTTGTGCGCTGATTCTATCGCTAAGTTCAGAAGTCCTAACTGATAACTGACAATACGCTTCAATGGCTAAGTAAGCCGCACCCGCGACAGCCGCGACTGTACCCGTAAGGGGGGTAATAATCGCCAGCAGAAATTCACCGATCTTTACCAAACCGCCCAACCCTCCACGGGCTATGGCTCCTATAAGTTCGCCAAGTTTATAGGAGAGTTGGCTGGCAAGATTCCCGACATTTGTAGATAGGCTCGCTTGGGCAGAGCGAGCCGCTAGGTTAATTACTGGCGGTGGCTGTAAATTTAATGCCTGGGCGGTTACAGTCACCGTCTGGTAAGCCGTCGCCACTCCCACGACCCCGACCCCGGCTGCAACCACTTCCGCTTCATCAACCTTTTTACTAAATTGTTCTTGCAGCAATTGTTGCTGTTCGGTGACTTTGGCATCTACAGAAGTTATGCCACCAATTATATTTGCATATTCAGGTGTTCCACCATTAGGTGATGCAGGCATTACAATGATTCCCTCAATAAGTTATTTGTATCATTTATTGTGTTTACTTGTTGTGGAAATCTTTGCATCAGTTGGTTGTACTCTGGGTTGCTCATGCAAAAATATCCTGTATCTCTAAATGCTGGATCTACTGTGATTGCGATATCGCAGGGTGGCTGACCCGCCGCTATAATTTCGTATGAAATTTATACCAGTTATAATAAAAGACAGGTCGAGGAGAATGATATGTCCAAATATCCAGATTTTCATCTGGTTTGGGTATGCGAGGGATAGGATTATTATTTAAGAGGAATGTTCCTATTCTTCTTGAGCTATTTCCCTCTACGTTCGTATTAGGGTCGTGATAATTTTCCACTTGCCATGATATAGAGATAGAGTCTCCTTCCTCTACAGAAAATTCAAAATTGTGAGTGAATGAGTAGTCGCTATCTTGGAATACCTTAGTTATTCCATAGTCGATCTTGTACTGGAAGACTTGGTATCTTTGCGTAGTAATTTTCGCCATTCCACTTTCTAGATTGCTAAAAAGGGTAACGGTTTCGTTTACAAACGGCGCAAAGACTGGGGATGGGCGGGTGGACATCGTTCAATTAATTCATTCTCGCTTTTAGGTATTTGTGAGAATGTCCTGTTATTTGACGGATGACTGGAAATCCTTACAGCGCATATACTTAATATATAATTAAAAAACAAGTAAGCGAATCAATTCTCATCTAAGTTGAAATTTAAACTTTTTCGAGAATCGCTGCTTCATAAAAGTGAGAATTATGAGCAAAAACAATCGCCACGGCAAGGCAGGAGTTCTAAGCGATGATGTTTACAGAAGACTTAAAAATTGTTTGCCAACCGCGAGAGACAGATTAATAGTTGCGATCGCCTATTGGACTGGCGAACGGATGGGTGCGATCGTCCAGATGTCGGTTGATTGTGTCTATGCCGATGCAGCGCGATCGGCCCCCAGTGATAGGATTACTTTTCGGGCCAGAACAAGGAAAGGGAGGAAAGACACAAGACAAGTTTTTATTCATCCAGCCCTGGCAGAATTACTTCGAGCTTACCAGCCTCCAAGTGAAGGATGGCTGTTCCCCTCGTCCTACAAAAAAGGGGAACATATTACTTGGAGCTGCATAGATAAGATGCTGCGGCGCGCACTTCTCCTAGCAGGTTTGGAAAACTTAGGGATTAGTACGCATTCTTTCCGGCACACGCTGATTACGCGCTTGCACCAAGGAGGCGCAAGCCTGAAGACTATCCAAGCGATTACCGGACACCGAAACTTAGCTGTATTGGCTGACTATATCGAAACCGATGAAAACTTTCTTAAAGAGACAATTTTTCACTTACCAGCTGCGTGAGATGTATGACTGAACCTAAACTAATTTTCACGATGGATTTGCCTGCAAATCCCCAGAGACATTTAATTCTGGGGAATCTGGCCCTGGACTACGGTGACAATCGCGGCGTCATAAATTATCTCGCTAGCAGTGGTGCGCCTGGAAGACAATCTGATCGGTGGTTCTGGAAACAGGGCGGGTTAGGTCCGATTCCCGCTGGCGATTACTGGATTCCGAGCATCGGCTACATTGTTAACACGCCCGGTATCGGAGGAATATTTTTCCACATTCAGCCCGATCCAGTGAGCGATGAGGGTCGCCGTGCTGAGTTGGGTATTCACTTGGATGCTAATTATGAAAAGTCGCCTGGTACGGCTGGGTGTATTGGTATCATCAGGCTGGATGCTTTCAATCGCTTCTGCGATCGGTTAAAAAAGTTGAATTCCCAAGGTGTGAAGCGATTACCTTTGACTGTTCGGTACAGCTGATAGTACAATTGAACTACCATCAGTTTGCGGGGGACTCTGATGTGAAAAAAAGCCCCGCACCCATTGAGTTCGGGACGGCGAAATTAAGAACTCCAATTTTTGATGGTTTGAACTATATATTTGGGAGAAGCACCCGATCGCACAAGCCGCTGCACTTCTTCCCAGTGCATCTGTGCAAAAGGGCTACTGGTATTACCGCCTGGGATATGAACGTGCTTCATTTTTCCGTTGTCGCGGTAGCTGTAGCGAAAGTAATTATTGTTTGTTCGTGCCGTTCCACCCGGCGTATATTTGAGATCGCCTTGCCTATATAAAATAGCCATAACTGCTAGCAGACATACTAATGTCCGTTGCATTGCTTTAGATAGATAACTACTCATAAAATAACCCGTAACAGGAGCCCCTTAAATAAAAACAGGTAGCAGTAACCGATTTGCCCAGATTTGCCATTTTAGAAGTAAACAAAATAGCAAAAATCCAACGATAATTGCACTAGCCAAACTCAAAACTTTAGCCAAATCGCGCTCTTTTCTTGAAATTGTATAAATTGCTAAAACTCCTGTGGCTATTAATCCTAATATCAAATGTACTGGATTTCCCACAAAGTCTTCATTTGGTGTTAACATTAGCAAGTATAAATAGGCGCAAATATTAGGCCATTAAAAGTAATTGCCGGTTCATTAACATCTATTTTAAGAAAATTTTCATGAATTATTTCTACCAATTCCCAAAACCATGCTATTGGTAAGTTCATTGCTAAATTTCTCAAAACGTTAGATATTAGCTGAACCATCCCATGAGTTTCATTTTTTGTACCAAAATCGTCACCTAAAATATTATTAAATGTTTGATAGTTACGCCAATAACTTGGTATAGACAAAGTTATGCTCATCACTGTTATTCTAGCTGTGACAATAAAACTTTTTAGATAACTCCGAAATCCCGAAAATATACCCAGAAGGCGAAAACCAAGAATCATGAGTAAAGATGCCCCAAAAATGATCGCTGTCGGCTTAGTTAGGATAGCCAAACCTAAAGAAGCTGACAACCAAAAGAAGTCGAATTTTGAGTAGTTAGCAGTTCTGAATATAAAGTATACGAAGCAAACTAACCAGAAAGAAACGGCTAAATCTGTTTGTGGAGTAGTAGACTGCATAATTGCCATTGGAATACTGGCACATACCAGCGCAGTCATAGTTTGGCTTTGAGCCGTTATAGCCATTTTGCTAGAAACATCTTGCCTGGAAAAATTGCTCCAAATTTCTTGGGTAATTTGATCGATCCTTATTCGCCTTTGCTTTTGATATACCCAAATCAGCAAAATTCCGCAATTTAATAAGGCGAATAAGCTCCACCCCAAGATAATAAACTCAAATGTAAGTGATTTACTTAAGCTTAATTCTTCGGTTAAAACAGCAATAATAATCCCATGCAGAATCGATGCCTTTAGGAAAGCGCTTCTGAAGCAATCATTTGTGGTTCTCCCCATCTGCCAAAAAGCAGCAACTGTCGCTACAAATGAGACGGTTATCAGTAAAATTGGCATAATCGGCGCAAATATTACAATATTACTCGTTTTGATCGTGACCAGGCTCAGCCTGGTCACGGTATGATAAAAGCTCAGCCTCTCTCTAAATTAAAAACGTTCCACCGACTCAAACTGTTTTGCACTTTGAGCATTAGCAGCTTCCCCACAAGTGCGAGGCGTCGGGAAAATTTTTCCAGGATTAGCCAAACCTTTGGGATTAAAAACTTGACGCACCCATTGCATTGTTTCTAAATCTGTTTCGGTAAACATTTCTGGCATATAGCACTTTTTATCTGCACCAATACCGTGTTCTCCAGAAAGACTGCCGCCGACTTTTACGCAGAGTTTGAGAATGTCTCCTCCCAATTCTTCCACTTTCTCCAGCGCCCCAGGCACAGAATTATCGTAAAGAATTAGCGGGTGCAGATTGCCATCGCCAGCGTGAAACACATTGGCAATGAGATAACCATATTTCTTACTGAGTGCCTCAATTTCTTGCAGCACAAAAGACAATTGCGTGCGCGGAATTACGCCATCTTGTACGTAATAATCGGGACTCATGTGACCAGCGGCTGCAAATGCTGCTTTACGTCCTTTCCATAATTTTAAGCGCGTTTCTAGATCGTTAGCAGTTGTGATACTGCGTGCGCCGTTTTTGGTGCAAATTTCCGCAATCCGTTTTTTATTAGCGGCGACTTCTACTTCTAAACCGTCTACTTCTACTAGCAGAATAGCAGCAGCATCGCGGGGATAACAACCTGTTGCTACGACATCTTCGACAGCGTTAATGCTGAGGTTATCCATTATTTCCATGCCTGCTGGAATAATGCCGGAACCAATAATATCTGAGACGGATGCACCAGCAGCTTCTATGTTGGTAAAGTCCGCCAAAAGAACGCAAATTGATTCGGCTGTTTTGAGAATTCTGAGGGTGATTTCTGTGGCGATACCAAGGGTTCCTTCGGAACCGACAAACAAACCTGTGAGGTCGTAACCTGGCATTTCTGGAACTGAGCTACCGACATCAACAATTGAGCCGTCGGGAAGGACGAGTTTTAATCCTAGTACGTGGTTTGTGGTGACTCCATATTTGAGGCAATGCACGCCGCCGGAATTTTCGGCAACGTTACCGCCAATTGAGCAAACTATTTGGCTGGAAGGGTCGGGTGCGTAGTAAAAACCGGCACCGCTGACGGCTTGTGTTACCCAGTTATTAATTACCCCTGGTTGCACTACGACTCGCTGATTTTCTAAGTCTATTTCCAGGATTTTTTTCATTAATGCGGTGACAATTAGGACGCAATTTTCTACTGGTAATGCCCCACCGGAAAGTCCTGTTCCGGCACCGCGTGCGACCCAGGGGATTTGATTGCGATCGCATATTTTGACAGCTTCTGCCACTTGTTCCGTCGTTCGTGGCAGCACCACCACCGCCGGTCGCTGTCGGTAGCTGGTCAGTCCATCGCATTCATAGGTCAGCAATTCTTCGCGGCGCTGAACTACCCCATTTTTACCAACGACATCTTCAAATTGTTTGATGATTGGTTGCCAATTACGTTGTTGTTTTTCTTGGGTAATCATGAGTGGTTTACTTAAGTAGTGGTGGATATTTAAGCTGTGATGAAATGGGGAATTTACAAGTTGCGTAACTCTGGGCGGATCTACAGCAGTTTTCATTTGAGTTAGCTACAGTGGTGGGTTAGCTTTTAGCGTAACGCACCCTACGCTTGTGGCTACCTTCCCAATTTAGTAAGCAGCCGCTTTCTATTTTCTATTGCTTCTTGATTGGCGGGCCAGATTTCAATAGCTTTGTTGTAAGCTGCGATCGCATCGTCGTTCTTTTGCATTTTCTCTAAAATTATACCTCGCTGATACCAAGCTTCGGAGTAATCTGGCTTAATTTGAGCGGCTTTATCATAGGAAGCGATCGCCAAATCGTACTTTTTCAATTTCTCTAAAACAACGCCTCGGTTATACCAAGCTTCTGGGTAATCTGGCTTAATTTGAACGGCTTTTTCCAAACAGGCGATCGCTTCTTCGTACCGTCTTAATTTTACCAGTACGTAACCTCTTCCGGCCCAAGCTTCGGCAGAATTAGGCTCGATCGCCAAACCTTTGTCAAAAGATGCGATCGCATCATTATATTTTTGCAATTCCCCCAACGTCGAGCCGCGTTCTACCCAAGCTTCCGCATAAGCTGGCTGAAGTTCTACAGCTTTTTCCAAAGATGAAAGTGCGTCTTTGTAGCTTTGCAATTTATTTAGTGCAATTCCTTTATTATACCACGCTTCCGAATAATCAGGCTTAATTTCGACAGCTTTATCTAGGGAATTTAAAGCTTCTTGGTAGCGTTGTAATTTATCTAACACTACTCCCCGATCGTGCCAAGCTTCCGGATAGTTTGGCTGAATTTCCACAGCTTTATCCAGGGATCTCAGCGCTTCTTCGTAGCGTTTCAATTTTTCTAGAACGACGCCCCGATAATACCAAGCTTGCGAATAATCTGACTTAATTTTGAGCGCTTCATCATAGGCTCGCAGTGCTTCTTCATACTTCTGTAATTTTGACAACGCTTTGCCGCGTTCCACCCAGGCTTCTGAGTAGTTTTGGTCGATTTGAATGGCTTTTTCCAAAATACCCAGTGCTTCTTCGTAGCGGTGCAATTCTATCAAAGTTTTGCCTTGATTTAGCAATTCAACGGCTTCAGGTATTTGGGGTGAAGGCGTCGGGGTAACTGATGCTATAGAGGTTTGACTATCCGTTGGTGTAGATTGAAATAACTTTGAGATACCGAAAGTAACGACGGCTGTTACCAGTACCAGCAAAAGTTGGGCATACTTTACAAGCGCTTTTTCAGGCGATCCTGGAAGTAAAAAGCGTTGAGTATAACCAGCAATAGTAATTTGGAATTTTCGCAGATCGTTGAGTACTTCTGTTGCTGATTGGTAGCGCTCTCTGAAGTGCGATCGCACCATTTTATCTAAAATTGCTGCCAACTGCTTGCTAACCTGTCCGTATTCGCGCCACCTGATTTCCCCTGTTTCTGGATCTTCCTTCAATTCGTCTGGAGATACACCAGTTAATGCTTGAATTGCTGTCATACCCAAAGCATAAATATCGCTGTTAAAACGCGGCTTTCCTCCCAGTTGTTCGTTTGGCATATAGCCGCTCGAACCAATGAGAATAGTGCCAGTCGTTTCTCCCTGTGCGTTAGTTATTAAAGTACTGATTTCTTTGACCGCTCCAAAGTCAATTAAAACGAATTTGCCATCCGGTCGCCGTCTGATTAAATTTGAGGGTTTAATATCGCGGTGGATAACATTTTGCTGGTGGACAAACGCCAATATTTCCAAAATGTCTTGTAAAAAAACAATAATCTCAGCTTCGCTCAGTTGTTTACCTGGGGTGAGTTCTTGGCTGAGATCTTCTCCTTCAATAAATTCCTGAACCAAATAGAATTCTTGGTTTTCCTCAAAGTGTGCCAGCAGCTGCGGAATGCGATCGTGCTTCCCCAATCGATACAGAACTTGTGCTTCTGTGTCGAACAACCGTCTCGCCGTCTGCAAAAGCGGTGGGTCTATATCTTTCGACTTAAGTTGCTTAACGACGCACTGGGGTTTACCAGGGAGGTCTCGATCTTCAGCCACGAAGGTAGCACCGAAACCCCCGCTTCCCAGCAGACGAATGATTTGGTAGCGCTCACGCAGTGTTTGTCCAAGCATCAGGTTCGTGCCGTGTAGCAGTGCTGGTACAGATTGTTACATGGATTTTGCCACAGAACTACACATTTGTACAAAACAACTCTCTATGAGGCGATTTTTCTGCTTCCAGTAAAATCGAAATGAAAAAAGCAGGGGAGGGATAAAACCCGGTTTCCTGCTCAATTAACCTGTTTTTATTTTGCGCCTTTGGTTGCGTTGTCTGCTCTGAAATACCGACTCAGCCTGCTAAAAGTTTCAAATTGGCAATGAAACTGTTCCCTTCCCCTTCAGATCGGGCGATGGCTCAGCTTTCTGTTTCGGCACTTCGTAAATTTGACTAGCCTCGTGTTCAGCTTGGATACTGCATAATACTTAATAAACCTGGTTTCTGAATGAAAAATTAAGTATTTCACCTTGACTCATTGACAATAAACAAAGGTGATGACAGTGGTGCAAAATGTGAGCAAAGCGTCATCTTTTGCGATCGCAGCATCGCTAAAATGCTATATATACATAAGCCAGACAAAACATAGCCCACCTACTGCTGAACAACCTGTCGATAAAAATCCTCTAGTGCTTTGACACAAGCTTTGTCGTCATAAACATAATCCTGACGAGCCTTAATGCGTTCTGCTATATCGCGTCGCCAAACCGGATCTAAACCCAATTTGACAGCAATATCAATATATTCAGCTTCGGTTTGAGCGATTGTGTCAGAGACTCCTAGCATTTTGAGAAAGCTATCAGCGTGACGACCTCGCATAAATTCGCCCGGACAGGTAACAATGGGTACATTGCAAGCGATCGCCTCTAGCGCCGTATTCCCACCCGACCAACTTAAAGTATCCAGAAACACATCTGAAAGTAAATTAATCATCAGATAATCCGGTCGAGTCGGAATAGTGAGAAACACGCAGTAATCTTCGCTATTCAAACCCGCTACCGCAAAAGCACGAACTAGCCGTTTTTTCAATAACTCACCCCGCAGAAAAATAAACTGAGCTTCAGGCACGCGCCGCGCAATTTCAGGCAAAATATAATCATATTGCGGCAAATATTTAAAAGGAGCTTGGCAACATAAATATAGAACATAATTATCCCGCAATCCAAAATCTGCACGATTCTTTGTCAGCACCGGAATATCTTCTGGTTTCGGGTAAGCAACGCCAATATTAGGTAAACGAATCAGCTTTTCAGAGTAATATTCTTCTGCATTCTCTGGTTCCATTAACTCGCTGGATAAAAAGTAGTCGATCGTTGGTATACCAGAGGTGACAGGATGTCCCCACGCAGTGCATTGAACTGGCGCAAGACGTAATCCAGCCATTTTAACTGTTTGAGAATCCATCCCAATTTCTGGAAATACGAGAATGTGCAGTCGATCCGCTAGTATCTGCTGACAAACTGCTTCTAGATCCCCCGGAATATGATGAAAGAAATCACTGTGATTTTGGAACTGTTTCGTCATATAATCTGGGTCATTACCTGTGTAGTAACAGTAAACCTCAAAATTTTGCCGATCGCAGTAACGCAACCACCCAACTAGCCATAATGTGCCGCTATAAAAGTGCAGATAATTTGAAACATACCCAATGCGAATCTTATTATTTAGCTTCAACGGGGGCATTGATAAAGGCTGAACCCAATTCGGGTAGTTAGCCGTCATAATTTGATTTATTAAACTACCCCACTGATGCTGTAAATCTAAAACGTTCAGTCCTTGATGTCCTAAATAAAAAGTTGTGACGCAAACTAAACCCGCCAGAGCATTTTTTTGATCTTCAGTGGTTTCGAGAGATGTCTGCTCAATTAAATCTTGCAGTCCTTGTTCGTATCGCTGACGATAAAACCCGATTTCATCTTTAGTATCGTAGACAAGAGGCAGCATTAATTTATCGAGAATTTGGAAAGTATAATCGTTAGGCAGTAGGCGTGACGCAGCTTCTGCGCTTGTAATTGCTTCTTCCTTCTTTCCCCTCGTCTGAAATAGCGTTATCAGCGCAAAATGCAGTTGACCTGCTGTAGGATAAAGC
This sequence comes from Oscillatoriales cyanobacterium PMM_0008, assembly GCA_949128025.1. Classification (GTDB taxonomy): domain Bacteria; phylum Cyanobacteriota; class Cyanobacteriia; order Cyanobacteriales; family Aerosakkonemataceae; genus Argonema. Next base: position 10,086 of record CASBRD010000083.1, read on the forward strand.
TGGATACCTTCTTGCAGCGTATCAACAGCTTCTTTTACGCGATTGAGATATCTAAAACACTCGCTGAGGGAAAAATAAAGCTCTGGGTCGCCAGTGTAAGTTTCTAGAAATAGCTGATATTGGTCTATCGCTTCTTCATATTTACCGTGCTGGTACAATATACTAGCAGATTCTCGGAGAATTTGAGCGGGATTTTCTATAAAATTTAAGGCTATTTCCAGGTTATTCAATATATCTGTATTGCCAGGATTGAACGTTAGCGCTGTCTGATATACTTTTATCGCTTGCTCAATCTGGTTTTGTCCCATTAAAAGATTTCCCAAGTTCATGTAACTACCGAAGTGACTGGGATTAGCTGAAATTGCCTGTCGGTAAACTGTTTCAGCTTGGGTTATTTGGCCTAGCCGTGCTATAATATTGCCTAAGTTGTTATAAGCGTCGAGTAAGTTGGGGTCAAGTGCGATCGCCTCTTGATAAGCTGATATAGCTTGGGGAATCTTATTCGATTTCTCTAAACAACAGCCCAGTACATAATATGCCTGCGCGTTTATGGCCTCAATCTCTAAAGATTTAGAAATAGCCCCTTGTGCTTCTTGATAAGCATCTGTTTGATAATAAAGTATACCTAAGTTTAACCAAGCTTCTGCATTATCGCCGTTAGCGTTTAAATACTCTCGGTATTTTGACTCGGCGGCTGCGAATTGTTCTTGATGGTGTAAGTTTAAGGCTTGTTGATATAGGGTGTTCACAGTTTTCTCTGTTTATGATAGTGTCGGGATTTTGGATTTGCTCATTTTACCAGTGTCCAGCAGATGCGATCGCACCTTCAACCATCACTCTACCAGCACCGGAAGAGTCTCTTGCTCAATCTTAAGAGACTCGCCAGCGGGTGGTAACCACCGAGCGTTGATTTTTTCGCTAGGGATGGTTGAAATATCATCAGGGCTATTTTCGCGAAGGATTTTTACTTCATAAACAAAGCCTGACTCAGACTTCAAAAACGCATCTCGTATATCGATCGCTCCCGTGTCAACTTCTTCAAATCTTTGCTGGGACATGGGAACGCACAGATATAACTCGAAATCTTCTGTTTCCTTAATCCAGAGGGCAAAAAATATTTGCCCTGCTGAATTGCGACAGGAAAATAGTAGCGGTCTGTTGAAATAAGCATATTCCTCGATAGTTTCTAGTTCTTCCAAACTACGGGACTCTAAAAGAAAGCTCATGCTGACACCTCATTCAGTAATATTAATAACATGGAACACTGTCCAAGCTTGGGCATCAATTGCCAGCCACAAAGTATGGTGAGACGGAAACTTTCGCGACGGTGTAGGCTCTATCACTCCAAGATTGGGAGTTAGATTGCCCACAGCAACCTTTAGATTTCCAAGACCGGGAAATTCTTGACGTGCCTTCAGCAGGTCTTCTATCTCAGTATAGACAGAAATACCGCAAGCTCGACATTCCTTTTCATCCTTTGGAAACCTCAACTTAGGATTTTTCTGGCGTTTTGACAGGAAATCTTCAGGAGTTGGAGGCTCGTTGTTGACAAGGTAGTAAACTTTGCCTGATGCTGCTTGGGCAGTCTCAGGTGGGCAATTGTCTGGTAAATATTCAGGAAACTCCATGATAGCATTAGACAATTATTTCTCTCTTATCAAACTTGACTGCCTTGTCTTTGAGTCTGGGTTTTTATGATATTCTACTATAAACCATTTCACTCTCTCCCAAACCTTCTCCAACAAATCTGGCTGTTCGGCATCAAACCATTCAATCTGAGGATATGCCCTAAACCAAGTGCGTTGTCGCTTGGCAAATTGCCGCGTATGCAAAACAGTTAAATCTTTGGCTTCGGCAAGAGAAATTTCTCCAGCTAAATATTGTTTCATTTCTCGATAACCCAGTGTATCTAATAAAGGTAAATCGGAACCATATTTCTGGCAGAGAGTTTCTACCTCCCCAACCAAACCATCTGCTATCATCTGTTGGGTGCGCTGTTCGATGCGATGCTTCTCTTGAGAGGAATCGCAATCTAGGCCAATTTGGAGAATAGGATAATCGGGTGGATTTTCTCCCTGCTGCTGGGAAATCGGTCTGCCGGTAACGTAAAATACTTCTAAGGCTCGTAAAGTCCTTACTGGGTCGTTGGGGTGAATCTTTTGGGCAGCACTGGGATCGACTTGTTGGAGGAAGGCGTAAAGTTGAGTTTGTCCGTAAGTTTGTCTGAGGGATTCGAGTTGCGATCGCAATTCCTTCTGCGGTGCCACCCTGGGAATTTTCATACCCCGCACGATCGATCGAACGTATAAACCCGTACCACCAACCAGTAAGAGCGGGGAAGCGAGAGATTGGGGGAGCGGAGGATAAGCAATCAATGTTTGAGCCTGCTGCTGGTAGTCGGCAACAGTCAAAGTCTCCGTAGGATCGCAGATATCAATCAAATAGTGCGGGACTAACTGTTGCTCGGCAGCTGAAGGCTTAGCAGTGCCAATATCAAACTGGCGGTACACTTGACGGGAATCAGCACTGAGAATGACAGAACCCAGCCGCTGCGCCAGTTCCAAAGCCAGCCCCGACTTACCCGTCGCCGTAGCTCCACAAATCGCAATCAGTTTTGTAGCTCTCAATCTTAAATCCAAAATCTTCAATGGGTTAATTACCCGGATAAACTTCCCTTAAAATTGCCCTACAGTCGCCTCCAACCCTTTTGTGTTATAATTTTGGAGTGTTTTTTCCTTTTGTGGCCATTTCAGGGCTCAAAGCCTTTATCGGAGAACTCTTTTTATGACGAGCAGTTACAGCGCCGATCAGATTCAAGTTCTGGAAGGTCTGGAGCCGGTACGCAAACGACCGGGTATGTACATCGGTTCAACGGGTCCGAAGGGACTCCATCATTTAGTTTACGAGGTGGTGGACAATTCCATCGATGAGGCGCTGGCTGGCTATTGCACCCACATCGAAGTTGACCTCAACGCCGATGCTTCCGTCACGGTGACAGACGACGGGCGGGGCATCCCCACAGATATCCATCCTCGCACCGGCAAATCCGCATTAGAAACGGTGATGACGGTTCTCCACGCCGGAGGTAAGTTTGGCGGCGGCGGCTACAAGGTTTCTGGTGGATTGCACGGCGTCGGTATCTCAGTAGTTAACGCCTTGTCCGAGTGGGTAGAAGTGACGGTATGGCGGGACAAGCGGGTTCATAAGCAGCGCTTTGAACGCGGTATCCCCGTAACGGAACTGGAGGCCCAACCCAACAAAGAATCTCTCACTGGCACTTCAGTTACTTTTATCCCCGATACGCAAATCTTCACCAGCGGCGTCGAGTTTGATTATACGACTCTGGCGGCACGCCTGCGGGAATTGGCTTATCTGAATGCTGGGGTAAGAATTACCTTTACCGATCACCGCCTAGAATATCTTAAAGACAGTACCCCCAGGATAGAAACCTACGAGTACAAAGGTGGCATTCGCGAATATATCGCTTATATGAACCGCGATAAACAACCTCTGCATGAGGAAATTATCTATGTGCAGGGGGAGCGTAACAACGTTCAGATAGAAGTAGCGTTGCAGTGGTGTATTGACGCTTACACAGATAATCTGTTGGGCTTTGCGAATAACATCCGCACGGTTGATGGCGGTACTCACCTGGAGGGGCTAAAGGCGGTGCTGACGCGGACGATGAATGCGATCGCCCGCAAGCGCAATAAACTCAAAGAAGCCGATGCCAACCTAGCAGGCGAAAACATCCGCGAAGGATTGACCGCTGTGATTTCGGTCAAAGTACCAGATCCAGAATTTGAAGGTCAAACTAAAACAAAATTGGGTAACCCGGAAGTGCGGGGAATAGTTGATTCCTTGGTAGGCGAAACATTGACGGAGTATCTGGATTTTCGCCTCGCTATTGCTGATGCCATTTTAGAAAAAGCAATTCAGGCATTTAAAGCCGCAGAAGCAGCTCGTCGCGCCCGCGATTTAGTGCGACGAAAATCGGTTTTGGAATCTTCACCTTTACCAGGAAAATTAGCAGATTGTAGCTCCAGAGACCCCTCAGAATCAGAGATTTACATCGTCGAAGGCGATTCGGCAGGCGGAAGTGCAAAACAAGGACGAGACAGGCGCTTTCAAGCCATCCTGCCTCTACGCGGGAAAATCCTCAACATCGAGAAAACCGACGACGCCAAAATCTACAAAAATACTGAAATTCAAGCTTTGATTACAGCTTTGGGTTTAGGCGTCAAAGGTGAGGAATTCGACGTTTCTCAACTCCGCTACCACCGCATCTGTTTAATGACCGATGCTGATGTAGATGGGGCGCACATCCGCACGCTGTTACTAACCTTTTTCTATCGCTATCAACGGGCGCTAATCGAACAAGGTTACATCTATATTGCCTGTCCTCCACTGTATAAGGTAGAGCGAGGAAAAAATCACGATTATTGCTACAGCGATCGCGAATTGCAAGAGTTAATCCGCCAGTTCCCCGCCAACGCCAAGTACACTATCCAGCGCTTCAAAGGTTTGGGTGAAATGATGCCAACACAACTCTGGAATACCACGATGAACCCGGAAACCCGCACCCTCAAACAAGTGGACATTGAAGACACCGCTGAAGCCGATCGCATATTTACCATTCTAATGGGCGATCGCGTTGCACCCCGCCGCGAATTCATCGAAACTTATGGCCCCAAACTCAATCTCACCGATCTGGATATCTAAAATGTAGCTTCCTGCAAAAGCTGCAAATAGTCGCGCCGTGACCAATTTCACTAAATATGACTGGGTTTAGTAAACCCAGTCACATTTTTTTATGCCCGCTATGTTAATTTATCTCTAAGTGTGATACCAAATCCGCAACGATTACCCCCTTTATGTGGATCGGCTGTAGAGACGTTTCATGAAACGTCTCTACAATGTTTATGCCAAAAATTAAAGGGGGTAACAAACCCGGATTTGGTATGAGATATAGCTAGGGGCTAGGGGCTCTCTTGCTCTTGCTAGGGTCAGAATGGGCTATAATCAAGGGTGTCAGGAATTAAGAACGTCCTAACTGACTCATCGGTTGCTATATTATAGAAAACACCATCTGTTGTAATCATGAATCGCAATATATCCGTGCAGCGCCAAATATGGTTGGCATTCTTATTCATGGGATTGCTCGTGGGTATTATTTCCCTATCGGGTTTGTTACAAACTAACCGACTATCCGATAATGTGATAACATTTAGCGGTAATTCCTTGCCCAGCATAAGTGGTTTGTGGAAGATCAACGAAGGGCATACCCAAATCGAATCTTCCGAACGCGCTTTGCTAGATCGCACTCTTGTGACCTATCGACGGCAAGCTGAAGTAGCCAGAATTCAGTCAGTTTGGCAACAAATCAATGCAGGCTTCAAACAATATCTCAACACTCCCCGAAGCACAGAAGAAGAAAATGCTCTTGAGCGTTTTCAGGCGGACTGGGACAGATGGAAGCAAATGCACGAACAATATATGCGCCTGAATCAACAAGGAGCATTAGATAAAATGCGACAACAGGCAGAAATCAATCGTCCTGCCTTTCAGGCTGCCACCAACTCTATCCTGGAATTATTGCGAATCAATGAGGGATATGCGAAGCAAGCAACTAAGGATGCAAATGCAGCTATTTCCCAAAGTAGAATAATCTCTATTCTGGCAATAATAATAGGGCTCGCCACCCCGATCTTTTTAGCGGTATTCTTCAGCAACATTATTGAACGATTGAATAAGCTGCTTTTTAAAGTGCAGCAATCAGGGATTCAAATTACCAGTTCCACTACTCAAATAGCTGCTTCTGGCAAAGAATTAGAAGCTACCATCGGCAAAGAACTGGTTAATACCATGACTAACATAACGTCAATGGTAAATAACACTGCTCGCGAAAGTGAAAAAGGGCAGGAAAGCTTGGAGCGCATGGAGAATACCATGAACCAAATGACATCATCCACCAGTTCCGTTTCGGCTCGATTGGGTGGCATTAGCGAAAAAGCCAATAATATTAACAACATTATCACCACGATTACTAAAGTGGCAGATCAGACGAATTTGCTGTCCCTCAATGCCGCGATCGAAGCCGAAAAAGCTGGAGAATACGGACAGGGTTTTGCGGTAGTTGCCAGAGAAATTCGCCGCTTAGCAGATCAAACCGCGATCGCCACTCTGGATATCGAAAAAACGGTGAAGGAAATGCAATCAGCCGTCGCCACTGGCGTCATGGAAATGGACAAATTTACTAAAGAAGTCAACCTAGCGGTGCAAGACGTTCGCATTATCAGCGCTCAGTTTAAGCGGATCATTGACGAGGTACAAAACCTCACCCCTCGGTTTGAAGCAGTAAATGAAAGTACCACACAAACTGCCGAAACTTTGGGACAGATCAACCTGGCAATTAACCACCTCAATGAGGTTGCACAGATGCTAAGGCAGGAGATTGTCAGTTTCAAGTTGAACAATTCGGTAAATGAGGTGATTCGGACTTAGTTTGCTAAAGTTCGTAAAAACCGGGGAGTGGGCAATCCCCACTTCACTTACTGCTGAGCTTTGGGAGTTTTGTAAAAAATCTTAATAAAAATTCTCATCAAATCAGTCTACTGTTACCTATTAGGCGGGTTTTAACCGTTGGCAAACTTAACGCGCTCCTCAGTAGATTTAAGGGACAGAAATTTAGCATGAGTACTAATTTAGCGACCAAATTGCGTGAAGGCACCAAAAAAGCTCACTCAATGGCAGAAAATGTCGGTTTTGTCAAGTGCTTTTTAAAAGGCGTTGTGGAAAAGAACTCCTACCGCAAACTGGTAACCAACCTCTACTTCGTTTACACAGCCCTAGAAGAAGAGATGGAAAAGCACCGCTTCCACCCCATCCTCTCCAAAATTTATTTCAAAGAACTGAACCGCAAAAAGAGCCTAGAGCAAGACCTTACCTTCTACTACGGCCCCAACTGGCGCGAACAAGTAGCCCCCTCGCCAGCAGGTCAAGCCTACGTGCAGCGCATTAGAGAAGTATCTGACAAAGAACCAGAACTGTTGATTGCCCAATCTTACACCCGCTACCTGGGCGACTTATCTGGCGGTCAAATCCTCAAAGGCATTGCAGTACGGGCCATGAACCTCGCAGAAGGAGAAGGCACCGCTTTCTACGAATTTAATGATATTCCCGACGAAAAAGAGTTTAAGGCCAACTATCGCCAAGCTTTGAACGACCTGCCGATCGATGAAGCTACCGCCTCTAGCATTGTAGACGAAGCCAACGCCGCCTTTGGCATGAACATGAATTTGTTCAAGGAACTGGAAGGCAATCTGATCAAAGCGATCGGTCAAATGCTATTCAACACCCTAACCCGCAAACGCACTCGCGGTAGCACCGAACTGGTAACGGCTGAATAAATTAGAGCCGTTTTGTCTTAAATTCCGATTCGTTAGACAAGAATACATTTCTTTTCACAATCCTGGAGGCTGGATGGCTGTTAAATTAGCTGTCATCAAGCCCCCAGGATTGTACCCTTTTAGGGGGGAATTGTCAGAAAAATTGCCGATTTTCTCGACTTTGCTCAGGAATACGACATAATATCGATACCACACTCATCGACTAAATAACAAAGGGCGCGAAAACGCAAGCCAACTAATTGGTCGTAAAGCGGGTTAAGCTTGCACAACGGTGGAATATGGGCTATTTTGCGATCGAACAGCTTGATATCGCGCTCAAACGGACACTGAGCCGGAATAGCCTTGTAGAGCAGCTTAGCAAATTTGGCATTACGAATCTGAATTTGGTCAAGCCATTGACGCACTGGGTGCAGTATATCGAGTTGGGGCGTGGAATTAGCGGCTTGACCAAGTAGAGTAGCATCCCGATCGTTTGTCAATATCTTAGTCATAAGTTTAGCTTTTGGGTTTTATTACTATCTAACAACTTTACTTATCCCTAGTTCCACTATACAAAGGGTAAAGACTTATTAGGTAAAGGAATCAATAAAAAGGTTTAATGTTTTGATGAAGCCCTGGTTATGAGTGATCCGAACAGTATTGAGTCAACCCCCAGATAGAAGCGGCAAAACCACAGAGAAAAGAAAAAGAACTAGCAGTATGCAGACTAGCCAAGTCACAATAATTTCTGTCAGCGTAGGTGGAATCAGTACTTTCTTCATAAGTACAACTGGAATCGAAACTCCAGATCCTAACCAAATACTATTTTTTCTGACAATTTGATAACCTCGTGCTTGATAAAAGGCTACAGCATTAAGGGAAGCAGAAACCCACAAACATCTAATTCTAGTTTTCAGCGCTTCATTCTCTAAAGCCGCCAATAATTTAGTGGCAATTCCTTGGCGAATAAACGCTGGATGAACGAAGATTCCGTTCAGAGTTGGATCGATGAGAGAAAGGGCAGAAAAACCAACTATTTGACTTTCAGTTTCAGCGACAAAAATAAGTTCATTCCACCTTCGGTCTTGTTTCTTACTCTCTATCAATGTTTGAAGTTGACTCGCGTTATAGTCATGAGCGCAAAGAGTTTCGATGGAATCAACCTGAAGCTGCGTTAACTGTCTCATATCTTCTGAACGAGCAACACGAATCGAAACTGGGGCGGGTTGAGAAGGAAACACTTGATTAGCTAATAACTCAAGTTGCTAGTTACTTGCATTGTGGGTACGTAGTTGCGCTTTAGCGCTCTTATCCAAGTTGGTATAAGAGCGCTAAAGCGCAACTACGTACCTAATACCAGCCTCAATTATATAACTAGCAACTTGCGTTAATAACTTAGACCAGTGCAGGTTCCGGCAATGCGCCTTGCATTTTACCCAGATAATTAATTAAATTGTCTAACTGTTGATCGGCACTCATAACCCCCAATCCCCGAATGGTGACCTTGCTGCGAGAGTAGACAAATCGCGACTGAAGATGATCCGGCAAATTAGCAACAAGTAGGTTCCAAGCTGGTTCCTCCATTGGCGTTTCCAGAATAACGTGCTGTTTGCCTTCTGGTTTGATGCGGGAGAAACCGAGTTTCTTCGCCAGATGCTTCAGTTCCATCACTTTTAATAACTGTTGAGCGGGTTTGGGGATCGGGCCATAGCGATCGCACCAATCTGCCGCAATCTGATTTAACTCCTGCTTAGAACTAGACACCGCCACAGACCGATAAGCACTCATCTTTTGATCCAAATCCGTAATATAATCAGCTGGGATAAAAGCGGTAAGACTGAGGTCGATCTGCGTATCCTCAACCTTGGGAATTTCTTGACCGCGAATTTCGCGAATTGCCTCTTGCAGCATTTCCGTGTAGAGATCAAAACCGATCGCATCCATTTGACCAGACTGTTCCGCACCCAACAAATTGCCCACACCGCGAATTTCCATATCCCGCGTCGCCAGCTGATACCCAGATCCCAACTGCGTAAACTCCTGAATTGCTCGCAAACGCTGTCGCGCCGTATCAGTTAGCTGACTTTGTTTCGGATAAAACAACCATGCGTGAGCTTGAATTCCCGCCCGACCAACTCTACCGCGTAACTGATATAGTTGACCTAAGCCGAATTTATGGGCTTCTTCAATCAAAATCGTATTGACTCGCGGAATATCTAAGCCAGACTCAATGATAGTAGTGCAGAGGAGGATATCCGCCTCACCATTGCTGAAAGACAGCATTGTAGTTTCTAACTCAGATTCGTCCAGTTGACCGTGTGCGATCGCCAACCTTGCTCCCGGAACCATCTCCCGTAGTTTAGCACCAGTTTCCTCAATTCCCTCAATCCGTGGCAGCACATAAAACACCTGTCCGCCGCGATCGAGTTCCTGACGAATAGCAGTACGTACCGCCTCCGGATCGTAGGGAGAAAGATGAGTTTTAATCGGACGCCGCGACGGTGGTGGCGTCGTAATCAAACTCATTTCCCTAATTCCCGACAGCGACATATAAAGAGTGCGAGGAATAGGAGTAGCTGTCAGCGTCAGCACATCCACCTGCGTTTTCAGCGTTTTAATTTTCTCCTTCTGATTTACCCCAAAACGCTGTTCCTCATCTATCACCAGCAACCCTAAATCGCGGAAATTCACTCCTTTTCCTAATAACTGCTGCGTTCCCACCACCACATCCAATTCACCCGTTACCAATCGCCGTAAAATGTCGCGCCTCTCTTCTTCACTGCGAAAACGATTCAGCAATCCCACATTAACTGGATAAGGAGAAAAGCGTTCTTTGAGTGTGTGATAGTGTTGCTGCGTCAAAACCGTTGTCGGCGCAAGTAAAGCCACCTGTTTCCCAGCAGTAACCGCTTTAAATATCGCTCGAATCGCCACTTCAGTTTTACCAAAACCTACATCCCCACATACCAATCGATCCATCGGTCTGGACGATTCCATATCCCGCTTGATATCTTGCGTTGCCTTCAACTGATCGGGAGTTGGTTGGTAAGGGAAAGAATCTTCCAATTCTTCCTGCCAGGGGCTATCCGGCGGATAAATAAAACCTTGTTGTTGTGCGCGTTGGGCATATAATTTCAGCAAATCGACTGCCAATTTCTTGATCGATTTGCGGACTTTATTTTTAGTATTCTCCCAGGCTTTGCCAGACATTTTATTAAGTTCTGGAGCCTGATCGCCCGGACTGCGAAACCGCGACAATGCGTTCAACTGATCTGCCGCCACGCGCAGCAATCCATCCCCATATTGCACTACCAAATATTCGCGGGTTTCATTATTAATCGTCAGCTTTTCCAACTTAATAAACTTACCGAGGCCGTGGTTTCTGTGAATTACATAATCACCTGGTTGGAGTTTGTTGGGATCGACTTGTTTGGAGGCGGCGCGACGACGTTTGCGGACATAACTGGGGGTGGCGAGGCTATGCTGTCCGTAGAATTCGCGATCGGTTACTACCACCAGCCGGAAAGTGGGTAGAATAAAGCCTTCTAGTTCTGCCAATCCCGAATATTTTAATGCGATCGGCGTATGTTGGATTTGCAGCTTGTCAATAGCTGGGTAGTCGCGAGGATTGGGAATAAACTGGGCTGGGCAATCGTGTTCTTGCAGTAGGGAAACAGAACGGGAAGGTTGAGCGGATGCAATCCAGATAGAGTAGTTTTTGGCTAGTTCGCCCCGGAGAATTTCGGCAATTTTGGCAAACTGATGGGGCGTTGTCGGAACTGGGCGACTGGCGAGATTAAGGCCGTTATTTTCTTCTGCCAATTCCGATAGATAGACGCAGTTAAAGCTTTCTGTCGCAGCTAACGAATCTTCAAAAGAACGATGAACTTTAGGTAATTGGGTATTCTCTTCTCCATTAGACATTCGCCATTGTTCTTCTGCGTGTCCGATCCAGACGCTGCTATGGGCGCGACATTGTTCTGGTTCATCGATCGCAACTAAGGTATTTGCTGGTAAGTAATCAAGTAGGGAGGCGGGTTTGTCAAAGGCGATACCCAAGCAGCGGCGAATACCCTCCGGCGGATTGCCAGCGTCAAATTTATCTTGTTCTTCTGGGGATAGGTACTTTTTAATTTGATCGCCTTTTTCTGCCGTCAGCGATGCCATGACGATCGGGCCAAAATCCGTGGGCGTCAAAACCAGCCGATCGATGCGATCGAGCGATCGCTGCGAGTCAGGTGCAAACTCCCGCATCTTTTCCAGTTCATCGCCAAACCATTCCAACCTGACCGGCAACTCAGCCGAAACCGGAAACACATCAATAATATCGCCGCGCCGACTCCACTGGCCCTCCATTTCCACCAAGGGAACCCGTTCGTAGCCCAACTTAGCTAACTTTTGGCTAAATTCGTCTAAATTCCAAGTTTGACCGCCCTCCAGAGTCAAGCAATAGGGTTTGAAAGCATCTACTGGTGGCAGGTGCGGTTGCAGGGCGCGTTCTGTCGCTACGATCGCCCAATTCGATTTTGGATTTTGCGCGAAGTGGGCGTCTTGGCGGTTCCCGTCACGATGCCCACCTTCGCAAGAGAGGATTTTAGATTTTAGATTACCAGACTGTTCCTCCGATCGGGCTGTCTCTGAATTCTCACCAGCAGACCCCAATCCAAAATCTAAAATCGAAAATCTAAAATTAATTAAATCTGCCAACACCTGCATCTGTCCCCAGGTCATTTCTGATTCCGGGTCGAACGGTTCGTAGGGCGATGCTTCTGAGGTAGGGTAAAAATGCAGCGTCTGCCAACCCATTGCCTCCAGTTGGGCAGCCCAGCGTCCGGCTTCTGACAAAGTTGCCGTTACCACAAACAAATTGCGCCCCTCTGTTTGCGCTAAGGCGGACGACACCAACCCTTTCGGGATACGGGGGATGCCATTCAGTCGCACGCATTGCGTGCGATTTAGCTTAGTGAGGAGTTCTGTAGTGAGGGCCGATCGCCCTAATGCCCTAATGATGGAAGAAAAGGCCATGAGTTCTAGAACTGCTTAACTCGTTGGGAAACTTAGTGAAGACGCATAGCTGCCTACCTTCACCATTTTAGATGACTTCCCCTTAACTTTGACCAGATCGATAAAACCTACTTCTGAGTACTGTGAATTCATCAACAACACAGATAATTGCCTGTTTGCTCATAGCTTAGTTAAACTCGATTTAATAGTGTCCACTAATTCTGCTTCAGACCAAGGTTTAAATAAGCAGGTATGGAGATTAGCCTCCGCTTTCGCTCGATTAATTGCTGATTCATCGGCTTGACCCGTCAGCATCACTTTAATAATGTCGGGGAATTGTTGATGAACGCGAATGAGAAACTCATCCCCCTTCATCCCAGGCATTAACCAATCCGAGACAATTAAAGTAATGGTTACGCCCTCTTGGGCGAGTTCGTTAATCACCTCTAAAGCCTCATCGGGATCTTCAGCCACTTCATAACTATAGGCATCCCCAAAAGCTGCTCTTAGTTGCGTCTTCAAACTGTGTAATATGACTCTCTCATCATCAACGCACAAAATTACTGGTTTAGACATCTGAATCTTTCCTAACTAAACTTAATTGGAATAAAAACACTGAATGTAGTCTGCCCTGGTTTGCTTTCTACCTCGATTTTACCAGAATGCTTTTCCACAATCTTTTTGACAATATCCAGACCCAATCCGCTACCTTCCCCGGCATTTTTTGTGGTGAAAAATGGCTCAAATATTCTGGATATAATCTCTTCTGGTATTCCCTTTCCGCTATCGGTAATGCTAATTTTAACCATCTGGTCAATCCGAGTTAAATCAATTCTTAAAATACCTCTATAATCCATCGCTTGTAAAGCATTGTGGATCAGATTTGTCCAAACCTGATTGAGTTCGTCTGGATAACATAATATAGGTGCTAATTCAGCATAGTTCCTAATTACCTCCACACCCTGTTTGAGTTGATTATGATAGAGGGTTAAAATAGTTTCAATCCCTTCAATCAGGTCGGCTGCAATCATTTTACCCGACTGGTCATAACGGGCATAAGTTTTGAGGGCAAACACAACTTTTGAGGCTCGTTCTGTGGCTGTTTCGATGGTTTTTGTGCTTCTTTTTAATTCGGAAAGTTTATAAGCAATTTCTATGATTTCAAAACTGTCATGTCTTTTAAATAGGGGTAAAAAGGTGTTAATTTCATCATAAATTCCCATAATTACCAGGCGATCGGCAATCGACTCTGCGTTATCAATCTCTAATTCTTCCAGTTGGCGTCTTAAGGCTTTCCTTAATTGACGCTCTTCTTTGGTAGATAAGACAATTTCTTGTTGGAGCGATCGCTGCAATAAAGCCAAAAAATCCTGTCCTTCCTCTGGAGAAAGAGATTGAAAAAGTGCCGGTAACTGTTCTAAAATTTGACTCAAGAACTTGGAGATATTTCCAGCAGAGGAACGAATTGCTCCCAAAGGAGTATTGACTTCGTGGGCAATCCCTGCAATCAGTTGTCCCAAAGCTGCCATTTTTTCCGCTAGAATCAATTCTTCTTGGGTCGCTTTCAATTCTTGCAAGGTTTTTGCCAATTCCTCATTAGTTTTGGCTAAGTCATCATTTTTTTGGACGAGACTCTTTTGCAGGGAACGTAAAGCCAAGTGCGTTTCTACGCGAGCTAAAACCTCTTCTACCTGAAAGGGTTTGGTGATGTAGTCCACTCCGCCAACTGCAAAAGCTTTCACCTTATCTAGCACATCATTGATAGCGCTGATAAAAATCACCGGAATTTCGCGAGTTAGTTCGTCTGATTTTAGCTGGTTGCAGACTTCGTAGCCATCCATCTCTGGCATCATTATATCCAGCAAAATCAAATCGGGAAGCGATTGGCGAATACCCGTAAGTGCCAATTTTCCATTGGGTACGGCTCGAATTTTGTACCCTTGTTCGCTCAATATGCCGACTAACAGGCGCAAGTTCGCCGGTGTATCATCGATCGCTAAAATATTGCCTTTAAGATTAGTCATTAGTCATTAGTCATTAGTCATTGGTCATTAGTCATATCATGTCCGGTTGAATACTTGTAATAAATTTTATTGCCGTAGGTTGGGTTGAACAGAGTGAAACCCAACTTTAGCTTTAAGTTCGGGTTGGGTTTCGTTCCAAGGGCCCTACTACAGATATCATAAGTGATTAACCGGA
>CASBRD010000084.1 GCA_949128025.1 Oscillatoriales cyanobacterium PMM_0008
CCCCACTCCCCCACTCCCCCTGAATTACGATGAAAGCAGGTTTTGGCCTATTTCTTCTTTGGAACCCTGTTTTGGCTACCAATTTTACGATTGCTGTGGTTATGGTGGTACTAAGTAGATGCGATCGCCTAAAACGCGCGATCGGCTACCACGGGCCAATGGATTAAAGATCGTCAGGGCTTCTATTCAAAATATTTTGACCATCAAGACAATTAGGGTGGAATTAATGGTTGAGCTTAAACTGCACCTATACATTGAACAACATATAGAAAAAACAGTCACAGTTAATCGGGATACCTTTACTCTAGGTCGTTCCCTAGACTGCGATTGGCACTTGCCTTATTTTGGTATTTCTCGATACCACGCCCGCCTTTTTAAATCATCTGACGGAGTGTGGTTCGTTGAAGATATGGGTAGCAAAAACGGTACGGTAGTGAATGGACAATTTGCTACATCTCCTCAAATATTGAATCACGGCGACGTAATTCAGCTAGGGAGTATTTATCTAAGCGCACTCTTTGGTGACGACGCCATTAAAACAAACAATAATGGGGATATGGAAACCCAAGTTGTAGGAATGACCATTTTTCGTAATGTTCAAGACCTACAACAGCAATGGATACAAGCTGATGACCAAGATGACGAATTTAACCGTCCAGTCATAGCCATTTCTCGTCTCAAAGACCTCTTAAATATAGCCAAAGGGCTGAATTCTGCTGAGTCTATAGAGGCTATCTTCAAAGCTGCACAGACAGTTGTTTTTCGTTACCTTAAAGGTATTGAGCGTTTAGCTTTGTTAATAGATATTAATGGTTCTGGAAAGCTTGAATTGCTCAATGGTGCCGCCAGAGACATTTACGAACATCAAAATATGATGGCTGATGTAAATTGGATTAGCCGCAGTGTTTGTCAAAAAGTATTTGACGAGAAGGTGGCGATTCAAACAGCTGATGCCCAGCAAGACGAACGATTTGATAGCGAACAGAGTATCATAGACAAAGGCATTCATAGCATCATGGCTGTTCCTCTCTGGGATGAAAATAAGGTTGTGGGCGTTCTTTATGCCGATGGACATATTTGTTTTGGCGATTCTTTTAAAGATTCGGTTCAAGAAAGTGAAGAAGATATCAGCTTTTTTTCGACATTAGCAAACCTACTGGCTTCCAGCGTGCAACGTTGGCTCCTCACACGCAAACTCAGAAACGAAGAAAAAATTCGGCACAGACTAGAGCGCTATCACTCTCCTGCAGTAGTGCAGCAGATGATGATGGGAGGAACTTTGGCAGATGGTCGTCTATCTCCTAAAGAAAGTGAAATCAGTATTCTATTTGCTGATATTGTTGGCTTTACCGCTCTTTCAGAACGTTTAAGTCCCGGCCAAATTGCGGAATTACTTAATAGTTTTTTCGAGGAGATGTTGCAGGAAATTTTTGCCGCAGGTGGAACGCTCGATAAGTTTATTGGAGATTGTATAATGGCTTTTTTTGGGGCTCCCGAACCTCAGCCAGATCATGCAGATCGCGCTTTTACTGCTGCTAAAGGAATGCTCGATCGCCTAGATAATCTTAATGCTAATAAAGTCTTGCGCGAACCGCTACAATTGCGGATTGCCATCAATACAGGTAAGGCTGTGGTTGGAGATGTAGGCAGCTCTCAAAGGGTTGATTATACGGTTTTAGGCCCGACTATTAATTTGGCATCCCGGATGGAAGCAATTTGTCCAGTCGGTAAATGTGTGGTGAGCGAAACAACCTATAATTTACTGCGACCGTCCCAACGCATAGGTTTAGATGATATGGGAGAATACCGTTTTAAAGGTATTGAGCGACCAATACGAGTTTATTACACCCATAGAAACAGCATTTTTAACATTCCCGAATAATCTCAAATCTGAAATTTCCCACAACCCACTTCATCTTGGATATGTAACACTTTTCCCGCTGAAGATGCTGGCACTTTCGTATTAACGCTCAGGCGATAAAAATGATTGAAGCGCGATAAATTTACCCAGGATGGCAAAGTTTCTTGCCGCTTAGAGGAAAAGACTTTTTGGAAGTTGGGATAAGTTTCTCCACTGAGGGGGTTCCGTGTGGGAACAATGCAGCGTTGGCACGGATTAATCCCTTCCAGCATTACTTCTCCGACTTGAAACCGAACCACCTCTTCGGCATTCGCAAATAGTTGGTCTTCCCAAAATGGTGGGACGCCACCAATCTCGATGTTAGCTCGTAGACGTAGCCGCATCTCATCGACGCTGACTCCGGGAAACCAGGATGCGACTGTTTCCAGGGTGGCGGTGCTGATGACGGTTGGCCCCGACGCAATGGGATCGTCTGGAAAACCCAAGAGCGAGTTCCTAGCCAGTTGGACGGTGAAGCCGAAATAGTCGCTTAACCAAGCTTCTAGTTCGGTAAGTTCTGCTTCTAAATGAAATGTTTGTTTTTCTTCTGTTCCTTGGATTTGCAGGGAGACGGCTTTCGCTGTGGCATCCCATGTCGATCGCAATAAATGAACTTTGGCGTTGCGCTTGCCATTCACAAATCGACCTTGTGCGTCAAATATAGCAAATTCGCGATCGCCCTCTAGAGCGCCGCTAGCTAGAACGGTTGCCTGAGTCACTGCTACTGCATCCAGCGACTTAATCGGGTAAATGAAAATGCTTGCAATATATGGCATCTGGATAGTTCCGATTAGAGATAGCGATATGCCGATCGCACGCACTCGCGTAGCACCCAATTTCTTAACTATATCTTAAGTTCTGCGCTCTTTAAAATTTAATTTCTAACCATTGTGGTATTTTTAGATCGTGAACATCCTGCTAAAGGATGAAAATAACAGTAGCAAAACATACTTATGACTCGAATAAATGGGTATCTTGGCCGTCGGCATCTCTTGAAACTGGCAGGTATTGGCGGGGTTAGTTTGGCAGTGACTGCTACCACTGGGGTACTCTGGGGCGCACAGCAAGCTGTTAGGCCACAACTAGCTGCTGCCGATCAACCTTCAGAAAACCCTAACCCAGTCAGACCTGATGACGCTTTAAAAAAATTGCTGGATGGTAATAAACGGTTTGTGGAGGCAAAGCGTAACTTTCCCGACCAATCAACCTCACGCCTTCACCAAACCGCCGCAGATCAGCATCCGTTTGCAACTTTGCTGGGCTGTGCTGATTCGCGGGTACCTGGGGAAATTGTCTTCGACCAAGGGCTTGGGGACTTGTTTGTAGTTCGCGTCGCTGGGAATGTCGTCAATTCCGAGATTATGGGCAGCCTTGAATACTCTACACTGATATTAGGAACTCAGCTAATCCTGGTAATGGGTCATGAAAGATGCGGCGCAGTAACGGCTGCGGTAAAAGACGAACTACTTCCTGGCAGAATTGGCAGCTTTGTTGAAGACATCAAGCCAGCGGTGGAAAGAGTAAGAAACAAACCGGGCGACTTAATTGATAATGCAGTCACAGCCAATGTTCAACTTCAAGTTGAAATATTGCAGGAAAACTCGGTGGTACTGGCTAAAATGATTAAGGAAGACAAACTAAAAATTATGGGCGCTCGTTACGATCTGGATACAGGGATAGTAAGTATGGTTACTTAATTCCTAAGTCATACGGAATCTGCTGGGATAACCTCTTTTATTCTCTTCCTCTTTTCTTGACGTCCTATAGGGTTTCACTTGGGTCGTAGAGCCGGATTCCGTATCAAACATTAAAACCCATTTCCCGCAAACCTTGGCGGAGTCGCTGTGCTTCTGATGGGTTGCGCTGTTCGTGAAGTGCGATCGCTCTTTTAAACGCTGACAAACTTTCCGGTACATAGCCTACTTTCAGCAGCGCAACGCCTAAGTTTTGGTAAGCGTCGGCATAATCGGGATTCAAGTCAATTGCTTTTTGGTAAGCTGCGATCGCATCCTCCAAACGCCCCAACACCTTCAAAGTCATTCCCAAATTGTAGTAACCTACAGCAAAACTCGGATCGATTTGTAAGGCAGTTTCATATACCGTTTTCGCCGCCTGAAGCTTAGAATTATCCTTCAGCACATTGCCCAAATTATTGTAAGCAGCTAATTTTAGCTTAGGTAAAATAGGCAACTGGGTGGCAGCTTGATAATGGTATTTAGCCAAGCTTAGTTGTTGCAAATGCTCGTAAGCAATCCCCAAGTGGTAGTGAAGTTCGTACAGCACCAAATCATCAACCGATCCTGAGTCTAAACCGCGCTTGAGGAGTTGGACACCGCGTGCAATGTCACCCGATTGCACGTATAATGCTCCCAGCTTACTGCATACATAGGCATCATATGGGTGGTTTGCCAGATAACCTTCCATTGCAGCCTGTGCTTTTTGGAATTTGTGTTTGGATGCGATCGCCTCTGGCTGATAACCGTAGTGTAAAATCGCCACATCCGACAAATAACCCACCTGCCACTGAGGTTCTCGCTGCAAAAGCTCCACCACGCTATCATCCACCATCTCATGATAAGGACGAGAAAAGCAAACCGCCGGGTGATTGCGAAACAACCGCGAAACCAGAGAATACGGCGATCCTGTCGCGCCTACCTCTTCCCGTACTAAGTTTATAACAAGATTGTCTGGCTGGAGAATAGCTTGTTTCAGCTGCGGCGCAATTTCAGGCGTCAGCACCTCATCCGCATCCAAAACCAGCACCCACTCCCCCTGCACGTATTTCAACGACTCATTTCTGGCAGCTGCGAAATCATTACACCATTGAAAGTGATAAACCCTCGCGCCAAACTCCCTGGCAATTTCAGGCGTCCTGTCAGTCGAGCCGGTATCCACCACTACCATCTCATCCACGACATCCTTGACGCTGCTGAGGCAGCTAGATAGGGATTTTTCCTCATTTTTAACGATCGCACACAGGCTCAGCATCATCTCGCACCGGGAACTCGCTTGAAAATTTGATTCTACTGCCCACTTAAATTATGTGCCAAAATTGACATTAAATAATCTGCGGATGCAGACTTACACAGATTGATGATGTTGTCGAAGTCAATTAATTTAAGGATTTTTTCTCTAGTACCTACTTAAATTTTGTGGCAAAATCGAGAGCAACGGCTTCCGATCCCTTGGTTTTGCCGATCGCCAGACGTTTATTTAACATCTAAGCACAAATCCCTACTAAGTCAGACAACCATGAGCATATACCGTATAAACTTCTCAATTCGCCAATTGCTCTCATCTATAAATAAATTGCCCATAGAGCATAAAATAGCTCTCGGAGGGCTCCTTGTTGGTCTGTTTACTTTGATTGTCGATACGGCATTCAATACCATAAATGTGTTTAATCCATCATCACCATCATCAACTACAACAGATATTAGCGAAAAATTTCAAAAATATGAGGATACAGAGTATGGAATCAACCTGAAATATCCTCCCAATTGGAAAAAGAAAGAAAGGGCCGATATTTGGGGCAAGCAAGTTATATTTGTTCCCCAACCAAAGAATGATTCAGATACATCCACAGAAAATGTAAGTGTAACTATTGAAGTCGAAGTTTTGCAACAACTTCAAACCCTTGATGAATATACCGAGCTATATGTCAAAGATACTATCAAGCCCCAAGAAGTTAAGGATTTTCAAAAAAACAAGTACGAACTGTCAACAAGCGATGCTTATAAAATAGTTTTCACCAAAGCAGACGAGCCATCTAAGTCAACAAAAAATCTGCGGATATTGACAATCCAAAATAACAAAGCCTACATCATTAGTTATACAGCAGAACCAGACAAATATTCTAAATATTTAGAAACAGCGAAAAAAATCATCGACTCTTTTAATGAGTGAGCGGCTAACGCGCATCTAATTTGAATCCAAATTGACTGACTTTTAGTTGACATTCCCAGCCGACGAAGAAGACTCACGAATAAGTTGCATAATCTCCTGATCGTTTGCGTCTAGCTCATAAATAAACCCTAAAAGCTTAGCTACTTGCATTCGCAGCCCCCTCAGAGGATAAAATTTAGTTGTTAGGGCTGTTGATACGTAAGTGTTAGCAGCTTTGATCAGATCTAAAGCCTGAGATTTAGACAGTCCTGTATTTGCATAAGTCTGAAACACATCAGCAAGACAATCACCCCGCCTTCCCTGCTGTCTGAATCGCTCTTTATCTTGATAAAGCAGAAGGATGTCCTCCACGCAGCTGTTATATGCCCCTAAACTTGTGAAAGTAAATCGAGTGTTAATTCCAGTTGTTTGGTTGGAATTATTGCCATCTATATTAGTAGCCGGACGGGGAGGGGGAGGCGCAACAGCCACAGGTGTAGGAGTAGGCGTGCGTGTAGATGCAGGTGGTGGCGGTGGTAAATTCTCCACAGGCGTGCGTGTAGATGCAGGTGGTGGCGGTGGCGGTGGTAGATTCGCCAAAGACCTGCCTGTAGATGCAGGTGGTGGCGGTGGTAAATTCTCCACAGGTGTACGTGCAGGTGCAGACCGTTCTATAGGTTGAGATCGAGGCGGTGTCGATGGCCCAGATGGACGCTGTGCCGTATTGCCCAGGGTGCGGCGCAGGTTTTCAAACGTATTGATCGGAATACCCAAAACCAAACCTGCCGCGCCGCTTAAATCCACATCAGCGCGTCCGTTAATTGCAATCAAGCGCCCCTGCTCGTCCAGCACCGGGCCACCGCTCATTCCCGGTCTGGCGAGATTATCATAGGCTAAAGCATAGCCATCCTTTGGCCTTGACAGGCGAGTGACAATGCGACCTTGAGTGGGGGTAAAGATCCGTTCGCTAATCGCTTGACTTTGGTTTGGCCAGCCAGCCACATAAACCAGCTGGCCCGATCGCACCAAGTCAGAGTTTCCTCTCTCGACAACACGGTAGTTTTGATTGCTGGTGAACTGCAACATTGCTAAGTCCACCCCAGGTAGTTGTTGAATTTGACTGGCGTTAACAACATGGCGCTGATCGTCCGAAGTTGTGAGTACGTAAGATCCAGACGTTTTGACCACGTGCCAGTTGGTGAGGACAGTGTAAGTGTTCCCTTGTTTGTCAACAATTACCCCAGTCCCATTGCTTAACCCACCAGTAGGGCCATCGATACGCACCGCAACCTCTGCGGCAAGATCGTAGACCTCATCTGTCGTTAACGCCATAGCGAGTTGAGGTTGTACTAGAGCATAAGCGAAGCTTAACGAAGTTATCGCGGCTGCACCAATCAACGCTACTGGTAGTCCATAAGAAAACTTCATCTTTTTATTTGCCTGAACGTCTCAATCGGAATACCCCAACTATATTTACTCATCTGCTCTTCCAAAGATGGGTTAGGCTCAGAGCCATCCTTAAAAATATAGGGATCGCCCCAAAGGGGATAGGCGTGCATCCCATTGATGCCCACAAGTTCACCGGCGCGATTCAGCAGTGGCCCCCCACTCATACCCTTTTCCACGTCATTAGTGTACCCGACTTGATAACCGCCTTCCAAGGCTTTATCCAGTATCAACCACACCTTGCCAGTCCTGAAGACGAACCGCTCCTCTTTAGACACTTCAGCTGAGAAGGGAAACCCAGCGGCAAAGACTTCATCCCCAGCTTTAAGAACAGTCCCCAGCTTGGCCACAGTATAATCAGCAGTTGTACTGAATTGCAATAAACTTAGATCGTTTCCATCAAAGCCACCTGTCTTAGCCAACTGCGCTGGGTAGATCTTCCCATCTGGCGTCTGAATTTGATAAGGGGGATTTCCTGCTTTCACTACGTGATCGTTGGTCAGAACTGTGTAAATCTGCCCTTGCCTTTCGATCGCAATCCCCGATCCCAAAAAGTCTCCTGACAACACTTTGACGGTGAGAGATCTGGCTAACTGGTGCAGTTTCTCCACCTCTAGCTGGGTGGACGCTTCCTTAAGTAACGTACTCGGTGCAGAAACACCAATGTCTGGAGTCGATGCTGGCAGAGCAATTAGTAAGGAGCCAACACAGATAGCCAGCGACAGCAAGCGCCAATTCATCATTTCAACGGTGATTCGCTTCGACTTCTCACGCAGGCTCGATTGCTTCCTAACTGGGTTAATTTCGCTCAACGGCTGGACTCTCCCCCTCAACGGGAGCTATGTTTAAAAACTCGTCCATGTCAACGTAAGCCTCGCCTTCATCGTAGGAAACTACTTCGCTACCGCTCAGCTGAAGGGGTCTTCCTGCTGCAAGCGCACGCAGATTCAACAGTTCTCGCAGGACAAGCTGGGGATCTTTATCGGGCGGGATAGTCAGTAATACTGAAGTCTTAGGACAACCACCGCCTCTGGAACTAGCCGCGCACAATACGGCTTGACCATCAATTGTCCCTGTTCTGACGTATTTCAGCATACCGTTGTCGGAGAATACCTGGAATCTTTGAGCTATATCCTGACAGCGCTTTAAAGGAGTCCAAGGCGGGGGCGAGTCGGAAACCCAAGCAATCATTGGCACATTTCCCCGTCGGCTACGAGCGAATGTTGTGGGTACGCCATTGCTAATGGCGCAGAAAAACTGAGTACTTTGAGCGTAGCTGGGCTGAGAGATTGTCGCAGCTGTGCCAAGGGCGGTAAGCGAAGCTATGCCGCTGGCGAAGGCTGTCCGAAGGAAAGATGCTTTCCTACTCCCCCTCAGCATCTGGGCAACTAACGGGAGTTTCATTGTAATATCAAGCTCCTTCAGGTGAAAAGGTATAATAAATAACCGTATAAACTTAATAATTGCCTAAACCTAATTAATTATATCTAAAGGATGGTTACTCTGCACAGAGCGATGCTAAAGGTAAGCCTGCTCAGTACAGGTTCTAGCAGTTGCCACCCTAACTTGAATGTGGCACTCATTATAGAGCTAGCTGTCCCAACTACCGTCAAGGGTCAGGAGAATCTGATTAGGTTACTCGTTATGCCTGGTTTTTAACGATCGCACACAGGCTCAGCATCATCTTAGACCGGGAACTCGGTTATGCAACAGGTGCAATTATAGATAGAAGAGCGATCGCACCTGACCCTATGGCGTTACAAAGTAGATATAGATATCATCAATGTATCTATTTTTGATTGAGTTTCCTCTCAGTCTCATATTCGGTAATATTCCGGGAGTTTGCCGATCTAAATACCGCAATCCTTCCACCAATTCATCTTTATCGCTAAGTACCGTAGTTTCTGCGACGGATATTCCCACAGGAGGCGAAAACTTTGCCAATACTTTTTGAACGAAGCTGTAGGCTTTAAATGGCCCTTGCTCGTCAATCAACGGGGATGCAAATGTCAAACGCCATTCATCAGGTTCTGGTTTGTAAAGCCAGAATGCCGAATTTACAGGAAATCCATCTTCTTGGAGAGCTTCGATCACTTTTTGTCCTTCTTCTATATCCTTTTCTACCAAAATTGTCTTATCCATCGCAAAACACCATGATTTTTACTACCAACCGCCTCGTACATATTGCGAGCATACGGCTCAGTCCATTTTTCGTAACGACTTTCTTCCGACCATTGTACAACAATTGCCCAATTAGTTGCCAAAGCTGGCTGGGTATTGATTTCCGGAAGTAAATTCGTCTGGAGTCCAGCCACTTGCACGAGCTTTTTTAAATCGTGAGTGTAACTGTCAAGAACAGTCTTTTTATCTGGAAAGTCATGCTTATTCGTTTTTTTTGCAATGCAAGCTTTTAACCCGCATTCAACTACATAACCGCAAAGATAATATGCTCCGTCATAATATCCATTATCAAGCAGCACTTTGGCTTCTTTAAGTCTAAGGCGGGCAATGTCTTGGAAATGCTTTCTATTCACAAAATTAGCGGGGTTGGATAATTATCAGTATGAATGCTAAAATTTATTTTATAAAAACTATCAAGGCAGATTAGTTAACTTTTGTTAGGATAATAATTTCCTATAGCGTTTATAATTTTAACCTCTTCCTGGCGATAGATGTCAAGCGATGCAAGATAGTTAGTCGGTTTGAGGCGTGCGACCGCCCATCCGAACACTGGTAAACCCTCACCACAGGTAAGCTATCACGCATATAATTTGCATATTTTGACAGTGGGGGGAGAGGGAAAGGGGAGAGAGTGGGGGAAGGATTGATAGTTTTATCTCACCTTCAAGGATATGGAACTTTTAGGCGCAATAGCCGATCGCAAAGGTAGGTAAGAGTGCAAATTCAAAACATCTTTAGGGATTTACCCGTTTTAGAAACCGATCGACTTCTACTGCCACAAGGCCAGCCAGCTTATTACTCCACTTTTGACGATTCTGTGTTTCCATCGGTAGCTCTTGACTTACGGCTATATTTATTAAGGATTGTAAAGATATAGTTGCCTAAGTTTTTCTACTTAATCAAATAGATGACTCTGTAGAAACAGACCCGACTTGAAGCACTAAATATTTCAGCAATCTAAATATCTTTTAAAACTATAAAAAGATAGAGATGCTATTCTCCTAAAGGAGGCAAGCGATCGCCTGAAAAGCTATACCCTATGGATATTCCCTCTGATAGAGGTTGCCGTTTGATTTAGCTTGATAACGTATAGATAAGAAAGCAAACCTAGTCGATAAGAAAAGAAAGGAGAAAAAGAAATGGGAATTTTAGCTTGGGTGATTTTAGGTCTGATTGCTGGAGCAATTGCTAAAGCCATATATCCAGGTAACCAAGGTGGCGGTATATTTGCCACAATGGGTTTGGGAATCTTGGGCGCGATGGTTGGTGGCTGGTTGGGCAATTTGTTTTTGGGGACGAGTGGCGGAGCAGCCTACGGAGCGCTATCAATCCCCAGTATTGCTTTCGCTGTCCTCGGCGCTATGGTTCTGATTTTCCTGTGGGGTTTATTAACTCGTCAAAGTGCATAATCGTCAAATATCTGTTCCCTTCAACACGGTATCAAAAACCCCCCACACAAAGTAGGGGGCTTTTTATGTAATTTAGTTATTGGTCATTAGTCATCGATCATTAGTCATTAGTCAGTCTGAATATTGGTTAATTTAGAATAAAAATAAATTTTGACAAATAACAAATGACTAAAGTAGACTAAACTCTTTAACAATGAGCCAGAAACGTTATCCGAACAAGCAGCAAGGAGAAAAAATGCTGGAGTTATACCAGTTTGAAATGTCCCACTACGCTGAGAAAGTGCGGCTGATCTTGGATTATAAAGGGCTGGCGTACCGTAAAATAGAGGTGACGCCTGGAATTGGACAATTAGAACTTTACAAAATGTCCGGTCAGCGACAGGTGCCAGTGCTGAAAGACGGTCAGGAGATTGTGGCAGATTCGACGGCGATCGCAAAATACCTCGATCGCAAATACCCAGAACGGCCCATTATTCCCGTAAATCCCGAACAGCGAGGACTGTGCTTATTAATAGAAGCGTGGGCCGATGAGTCGATCGGGCTTAAAGCTCGTAAAGCCTTGTTTGGAGGTCTTAGCCAAAGTCAGACCTTCCGCACTTCCGTTTTGCCCTCAACAACGCCCGATTTTGTTAAACTCCTGGTGGGCGCAGTGCCAGGTGACTTTCTCAATCTACTGGGTTCGGGCATAGGCTTCGGCCCAGATGTTGTAAAATCAGCACAAGAAGACCTCAAACAAGACCTGGAAGCCCTCAGCCTTATACTGCTCGATCGGCCCTATTTGGTGGCAGACTACCCTACCTTGGCAGATTTTGCCGTCGCAGGTTTGAGTATGTACATCAAATTCCCCGATGGCCCCTATCTGGAAATTCCAGAAAACCTAAAAGGTAAAGGAGTTCCAGGATTGTCTGATAGCGCCGCATACGAGACGTTTTTCAACTGGCGCGATCGTCTCTACGCCCAATATCGCAAACAACCTACACCAACCACAACCACCAATCCCAAAGCTCCCACCTCGATCGAAATAGATTAGTCTCGCTAATAACGCAATTTGCTAGTTATTAGGTACGTTGTTGCGCTTTAGCGCTAAAGCGCAACAACGTACCCATTACTAATATTTTTATCATCAGGTATGCACGTAAAATCAGATTTTTCGGATAGGCTTTTAGGCATTAGCAATCAACGACGAACGCCACATGGATTTAAGCAAACCATTAGGTTCAGTAATTGAAGGTTCCCTCAGCGAAGGGTTGCAAGTGCGACTGCACCCGGATATTTCGGTAGAAGATATGCGGGTGGGCAAGTTTTTGGTAGTGCAGGGGGTGCGATCGCGCTTTTTCTGTCTGTTAACCGATGTAGAATTAGGCACATCCAGCCCTCGGATTATCGCCAATCCACCAGCAGCTGAGGACGATTTCCTGCGCGAAGTCCTGGCGGGAAGCGGCACATACGGGACGATCGAACTCGCCCCCATGTTGATGTTTACCCCAACACCGGAACCACCCGGCTTATATATTTCCAACGGCAAAACCCCCAAGCTACCATCGGAGGGTCAGGCAGTACTGGCATCATTTCAGGCCCAAAGCAGCGAAGAATTAGAATTGCGCCCAGTCAAAACTATTCCCAGCCATTTCAGCCAAGTATACGACGCCACGGAACGGGATTTTCGCACCGTCTTCGGTTGGGAAGATGACCCCCATCGACGCAACTTTGCGATCGGTCAACCCTTGGATATGGATGTTCCCGTCTGTATCGATTTAGACAGATTTGTGGAACGCAGCAACGGTGTATTTGGCAAATCTGGAACTGGTAAATCTTTTCTCACCAGAGTACTGTTATCTGGTATCATCCGCAGGCAAGCAGCAGTCAACCTAATTTTTGATATGCACTCGGAATATGGCTGGGAAGCTGTTTCCGAAGGCAAAAACTACAACACCGTCAAAGGTTTGCGCCAGCTGTTTCCAGGACAAGTGCAAATGTACACCCTCGACCCCCAATCCACCAAGCGGCGGGGTGTGCGCGACGCTCAAGAACTTTACCTGGCTTACGACCAAATTGAAGTAGAAGATATCAAGTTGGTAGGACAAGAATTAGGTCTTTCCGAAGCCAGCCTAGACAACGCTAACATCCTTCGCGGCGAGTTTGGCAACTCTTGGATTCTTCAGTTGCTGAATATGAATAACGAAGATATCAAGATGTTTTGCGAGGAGAAGAAAGGTCACATGGGTTCGATTATGGCTTTGCAGCGCAAACTCCTGCGTCTGGAAAACCTTAAATATATGCGTGCGACCTGTCCCCGCAATTACGTCAGTCAAATTTTGCAATCCCTGGAAGCAGGTAAGCACGTCGTGGTGGAATTTGGTTCCCAATCTGATATGCTTTCCTATATGCTGGTAACCAACGTCATTACCAGGCGCATTCACAAAGAGTACGTCCGCAAGGCAGAGTTGTTCTTGCAAACCAAAAATCCGATCGATCGCCCCCAGCCGCTGGTAATCACGATCGAAGAAGCTCATAGATTTCTCGATCCGAGCATTGTGCAAAGTACAATTTTTGGTATAATAGCTCGTGAAATGCGGAAGTACTTCGTTACGCTTTTGATCGTGGATCAGCGCCCCTCTGGCATCGATAACGAAGTTATGTCCCAGATTGGCACGCGCATCACCGCCTTACTCAACGACGAAAAGGACATCGATGCCATTTTTACTGGCGTCTCCGGTGGTGGTAGCCTCCGATCCGTTCTGGCTAAGCTCGATTCTAAGCAACAAGCTTTGATTTTGGGCCACGCCGTCCCCATGCCGGTAGTCATACGTACCCGTCCCTACGACGAAACCTTCTACCGAGAAATCGGTGATACCTGCTGGGAAGAACGGTCTGATGGAGAAGTTTTCGCAGCTGCTGAAGCCGCCAAAGCCGATTTAGGCTTCTAGTGCTGCTTTTTTCACTTACTCTAAGTTACAGCCACAGTCACCTCGGTTAGGACAGTATTAAACGCTCAAAGCAAGGCGGGGACTGTGTTTGTCCTCAGCACTAAAGCCGAAGCACTCAGCACTTTGCTATACCCGTGTGGAAAACTATGCCCAAAAAGTTCGGTTATTTCATACCCTTGGGGCTTTTCAGTCAGGGGATGATTAGGGCATCCTTATAAATAGGACTAGATATCATCCCTTGTGCCATCAAGTAGCGGCTGAGATGGTTTCTGTTTGAATGCTCATCATTAGGGCTGACTCGGTGACGCGGCAACGCGGCGGCGCGGAAAGATTTTATGATGACTGCTTAAACGGAAAAAAAATGACAAAAGATTCTAGTAGCAGCGCAATTTTCTCGCAAATCTGGGGAATATTAAATATAAGGATGAACCTTTATCCCTTTATCCCTGTCTAAACGTTTATCATTTCCAATCCACTAAAACAGATCGGGTTCTGGGTTCAAGTAGTCCACTTATCAGAAAGTTGGGTTTAAAACCCCGTGCTTCTAGCACGGCTTTATATTTAGTGGCAGATGCAATGCCGCTAAATATGTTAAGATAGGGGAATAGAACTAATTAGTACCGATGGGCA
>CASBRD010000085.1 GCA_949128025.1 Oscillatoriales cyanobacterium PMM_0008
CCAAAAATTAAGCGATTATCAAAAATATCATTTTCACTTAGCCGATGCGGTGCATGATAGGATTTTTCTGTATTTTCCAATAAAATACGCGGCTCTAATTTCGGGCGAATATCCTTACCAATCCATGTTAATTCTAATCTCTGGTTCTTAGTCATAATTAATTTCTATCTCAATCTTTAAACAATAGGTAAATTTGGATTTTCTGCCTCAGCATCCCTACGAGCCAACTCTTGCATTACCTTACTCATTAAAGGGACAACATCTGTTAAATTCTTAAAAATAGCTAGATAACCCTTATTGTCAGTAGCAAATCGAGATTCTGCAAGAGTGTAAATTAACTCAGCAATCTCTATGGCAGTTCGTGAAAGATTATCTTTATCAGATTCAGATAAATCAATCTCAGGTTTATTGATTAAAGCTTTATTTCGTCTTGAAAAAATGTCTAAAATAAACAATTTACCATGACGATAAAATGCCTTTTGTTTACCTGTCGCAGAACTCTCTGAAGCCGTAAAAATTTCATCGAGATATTGAAATATTCGGACGCACCTACAAAGCGTAATTCCCGAAAGCTGATCACTAAAGAGTGTCGAATAATGGTACTCGCGCTTATAAAGCTGACTAATCTCTCTCTTTGCCGCAACGATTATTTCTGTATTACCACTAAAACAAGCAAGAGCGATCGCTGCTTGTTCAATCGTAATCCCATCCTGCCCACGATCCGCCGATGGTCGATAGTGATAAACAATACCTGATACCATACATTCCTGACGCAATCGTTCCTGATTGGGATATAACGCCGCAAAATAAACATCTCGCACAGCATTTTGCTTATTCCTTGCCTCAGTAATTTTTACGCCAATATTATCGGTTTCTGTCCCTACTTCAATGATAGTTACCAATAACTTTGCATCAGCCGATATTGAGCCATTAGCTTTATATACAGAAGCGATCGCTCCCACCGTCTGCGCCCCATTTACTACCGAAAACCCCTGTAAAGTAAATGAAGTTGAGTACTGATTATGTGAAGGCGGCAACTCAACCTTTGAGCAAGTAATCGTTAAGCCATTATTGAGATAAAAAAGTTCAGATGGTTGCTCTTTTACGGTTTCCGCGATCGCAGAATTAACATCCTCAGTACCAAGATAATAGCGAATATTCTTCTCAAAAAGCCTTTTATCATGTTGTTCATACAACGCAGCAAGCTCTAAAGCCTTCACCAATCCATAATAAGCCTTTCGTGGCTGCTCTAAACGATGCCAGTTCTCCAGCGTCAAAACTACATCAACAGGAGCGATCGCTTGTTTCGCCGTCAACCAACTATGAGTCTTTTCAACATTTAGATCTTCCCATTCAAACCGAGGTGCAAACTCATTCAGTTCTGTCTTTAACTGATTTAGATCCGTAATCACATGAGAGCTAAGGCTTTCATTTAGATATACATTACAGCCAATTATTTTTAACCCGTTAGTATCTAAAGCATTCTCCACATCTGGCTGCAACCGCACAAACCCATCATTAAATTTCTGAAAACGTTTATGGACAAGATCTCTAATCCCATCACAAAATTTTTTATTATCTCCCATGTTTGGCGCATTCCCTGCCTTAGCCTGTACTAACCAAAGCTTGTTTTGTATCCGATCAAAATAAACTGCATCAATCCCGTTATCATTTTCCCCGTTGATAATCGAGTTAGCAGCTTGAGCAGGAGTAACATCAGCAAGATTAGCGATCGCAAATGCAGCCAAAGAACGACTCAAGCGATTTTTTTCATGCTGTTCGGCTGTCCAATTTCTCGCAAGTTGCGGGATCATCGGAAAATAATCTTGCTTTAGCACCTCAATAATTTGAGTTTTTTTGGGCATTTGCATTGGTTTGGTGGGACTTAAACAAAACAGAAAAGAAAAAAGTAGGCGTTGCTGAACGGTGGTATAATTCTACCAAATTCTCATGGGAGTTTTCACCGCTTTCAGCTATCGGTTCATACCTTGAATCAGGAACACCCAAAATTAAATTATGCGATCGCCTGTGATAGCGAAACTGCTGAGATTGTCGCGTAAACGTTGATGAATGCGATCGCACCAAAACGGCACAACAGGCCACCCCCGATTAATCGTTTCCAACGCCAAACCACTGTCAAAGTTTACCAAACATCGCCGCTTTAAATCCAATAATAGCATAAACCGTTTCATCTGCCCTTCTAACACAGAAGGCTGAAACAGCCACGACTCACTAGCTTTGAGCGTTTCCAGCACTTCCTGGCAAACCTCAAAACTCAAACCCATAGACAGCAAATATTCCATCACAGTCAGCGCCAACAAGTCTGTTTGCGAATAATAAACATTCCGACCCTTACCGCTAGGGTTAACCGTTGGCACAACTACCCCTTTCTCTCGCCAATACTGTAATTGCCGCCGAGAACATCCGGTAATTTGTGCTGCTTCTGTGCTGGTGTAGAAATCATCCATAGATTTTCATAATACCTAACAAAGATGCAAAATAATCTCGGCATTTTAAACACAAAATGTTATTCTGTGATACTATAGCTACTTCAGGCAAGTGTTACAGCGATCGCTGTTTCAAAGACCATTCCAACTAGGGATGGGTTGAAAGAAGTCCAAATAGAGAAAGACCCACCAAGTATTTGGTTTCAAGGACTATTCCAACTAGGGATGGGTTGAAAGGGACTACTACTACGAAATGCTGGAAAAAATCATTAAGTTTCAACGACCATTCCAACTAGGGATGGGTTGGAATTATAATTTTTAGGATGGATTGAAAGGAGCGCTGCGATCACACTTTTACCTAAAGATGATAAGCAGCAACTTAATACGGTTAAAACATGACATTTAATTTGTCACTGATAGCTAAACGACATCAATTTGTCCCAACGACATATATTCTGACTTCACGACAGCAACTTGTCACCGATGACAAATAATTAGTCACTGTACAATTTGAGGGATGGAGAATAGGGAACTCGAATCCCTGACCTCTGCGGTGCGATCGCAGCGCTCTACCAACTGAGCTAATTCCCCGGATAGATTTTGGATTGAATCGCCAATCTAAAATCGGCTAACTGCCATTACATATTCTAACACTCAGCGACAGTTTCCTGGAGTTCCTGCCGGGAAAATACTTCCTGCACTCGTTCCAATTCTAGATGAGTAAGATAATCCACCGTCCAGTGGGCCCGACGCTGGAGCATATGGAAGGGGTAGGTATTCGCCACGCCAACTACCTGTATTCCTGCTAGCTTCGCCGCCGTAATCCCAGCAAAAGTATCTTCAATTGCCAGACACTGGGATGGTTCCAGGTTAAAACCGGGAATTTGCTGATTGAATCTCTCCACCGCCAACAGATAACTATCCGGTTCGGGTTTACTCGCTTTTAAGTCATCTCCCGCTACAATCAAGTCAAAGTTTTGGGCCAGCTTAGCTTTATTTAACACCTGTTCCACTTCGGAACGTAAGGCACCGCTGACCACCGCCATCCGCAGCTTAGCCACCCGCAGCTTATAAATTAAGTCCTCCAATCCTGGATAAATGGGTAATTTTTCCAGTTTTTCCAGTTCTATCTGGTAAGCTTGGGCTTTGCGGGCGATCAGTTGGGTTAAATAACTTTCGGTGATAACGCGACCCCGACGAGAGAGTAGCTCAATGATACAGGCCCGATCGCTTCTACCCAGACAAACTTGTCGGTACTCCCCCGGTTTCGATCGCAGATTTTCCTCAATCAAAATCTGCGCGATCAACTTTTCGTGAATCGCCTCATCATTAATGATGATGCCGTTAAAATCAAACAGTACTGCCTTCAATGTCATGTAGTAAAAGCTTGGGCCCGAAAACCCTCCAAATCATCACTTTCTGCTGTGCTACCAGTCGCCACAGAGTTGCTGTCTTTCACACACAACCAACCCGTGCATTATGTAGTATAATAATAATACCAGCGTAACACTGCTTTGAGAAGATAACGAATTATATCATGTCCGGCTGGCTGTTGTCTATTAATCCCTATTAAAATATGCCCTACGAAAAGTTAGAAATTTCAACTCCAGCGCCCATACTCTCTTGGGCTAACCACGCCTTGGGCGCTGAAGAAACCAAGATGGCAAAGAATGTAGCATCCCTACCATTTGTTTTCAAGCACGTAGCGCTGATGCCAGATGTTCACCTGGGCAAAGGTGCCTTAGTAGGGTCTGTAATTGCCACTAAAGAAGCTATTATGCCAGCTGCTGTAGGAGTAGATATTGGTTGTTTCACAGGAGATACACTGGTTCCTTTGGCAGATGGAAAATCCTATCCAATTAAAGAACTAGCTAACTGGAAACAGGACTTTATAGTTTACTCCTGCACACAGACAACTAGAATCGCAGCAGCTAAAGCGACAGCACGATTAACTCGGCACAACGCAGAACTGGTAAAGGTAATTCTGGATAACGGTGAAGAAATAAAATGTACTCCTGACCATGAATTCATGCTAAGGGATGGGACTTATCGGGAAGCCAGTGAATTAAAAGCTGGTACATCTTTAATGCCTTTTTATTCCAAAGTTAATAAGGATGGTTACATCTTAATTCAACAACCTTATTCGGGTAAATGGCAAAAAGCACATTGGATAATTGCTCGATCTGGTTTATTAGGAAAGGTGCCTTCCTTTAAGGAGCAAAGAACAGTTATCCACCACAAAAACTTTGAGCAAGCTGACAATCGCCCAGAAAATTTAGAATTTATGGGTGATAAAGACCACTCTGCCTACCATCGCTCATTGGTAGAAAGGAATAACCATTGGCAATCTTCAGAGTTTGAATCAAAAAGGAAGCAAGCATTAGCTGCTAAATCCAGTACACCAGATGGTCATAAATATTACTCTGAAAGAGGGACGAAAAACATTATTCAGTATATGCAAGAACGTCCCGCTCACTTCAAAGCCTCTGTATCGGGAAATGGTGAAAGAGGAAAACAATATCTCACTAAATACAACACGAGTGAGAAGGGAAGAGCAAAGAGCAAAGAAATTGCCAACAGACTATACACCTGTGAGACTTGCGGCTCTCCGATTCAAACCCCAATTGGACTTCACAACCACAGGAAAAATCAACACGGTTATAATCACAAAGTTATAGCCGTTATCCATCTACAAGAAAAGCAAGATGTTTATTGCCTGACGGTTCCAGAATATGGAAATTTCGCCCTAAGTGCTGGCGTATTCGTTCACAACTGCGGCATGATGGCAATCAAAACACCATTTACTGCCGATAAACTTGAAGGCAAACTGAAGAAAATTCGCCTGGAGATAGAAGCAGCTATTCCAGTTGGCTTCAATGAGAATAAAGAAGTCGAAAAAGCTGTGACTAACTGGCAGCATTGGGATGAGTTTAAAGAACTGCATCCAGGAGTGCAACACCTGGAAAGTAAGGCGATGAAACAGTTAGGTTCTCTCGGTGGAGGAAACCATTTTATCGAAGTTTGCATCGATACAGAGAACCAAGTTTGGCTGATGTTGCATTCCGGTTCGCGCAATATTGGCAATATGCTAGCCCAAAATCATATTGGTACTGGAAAGGAACTAGCCAAACTGGCAAACATACGTTTAGCAGATCCAGATTTGGCTTATTTTGTGGCGGGTACGCCAGAATTTGCAGCTTACTGGAACGATTTACAGTGGGCGCAAAATTATGCTCGTTTCAATCGCGATGTGATGATGTCTCGGTTCAAGCGAATTGTTGAAAAACATCTCGCTGGCGGTAAGCAAACTAAGCCTTTATTGTCGGTGAATTGCCATCACAATTATGCTGAAAAAGAAGTCCATTTTGGTGAAGAAGTGTATGTTACTCGTAAGGGTGCGGTAAGGGCGCGTGAGGAAGATTACGGCATTATTCCCGGTTCGATGGGAGCAAAATCTTTCATCGTTAAAGGGAAGGGAAATCATGACAGCTATTGCAGTTGTTCTCACGGCGCTGGGCGTTTGATGTCTCGAAATAAGGCGAAACTTAACTTTTCGCTGGATGATTTGATTCAGCAAACTAATGGTGTGGAGTGTCGTAAAGATGAGGGGGTTTTGGATGAAATTCCCGGTGCTTATAAACCGATCGATGAGGTGATGAATAATCAATCTGATTTAGTGGAAGTTGTAGCAACGCTGAAACAAGTTGTCTGCATTAAGGGATGATATCGTCAAGTTGTCTGTTTTCATCGTTGGTTAAATTTTTACCGCAGATGTAGGCGCTTCGCCTTCCCGTAGGGTAGACAGATTAACGCAGATTAACGCAGATAAGAATAAGAACAAGAATATTTTAGGTGACAGATGCTACTGGACACGATCTGAATTATAAAGGTGATAGAGGAAATATGAAAGTCTTTCTAGAAAGTGAAAGATTGATTTTGCGTCAGTTTACTGATGAGGATGCAGATAATTTATTTGCCTTGGATAATGACCCGGAAGTAATGCGTTTTATCAATGGGGGAAACCCAGTCGATCGCGTATTTATTCAAGAAAAGTTTTTGCCAAGAATCAGATCGTATTATAGTAAATATGAAAATTACGGAATTTGGGCCGCGATCGAAAAATCCAGTCAAGATTTTATGGGCTGGTTTCATTTGTATCCAGCAGTAGAAAATGCCTTTGCTGTCGAAATAAATCTGGTGAAAGATGACGAAATTGCTCTGGGATATAGGCTGAAAAAAGATAAATGGGGCAAAGGATATGCAACAGAAGGTTCTCGATTATTGGTAGAAAAAGGTTTCTCTCAATGGGGCGTTCAAAAAGTTGTTGCTTGGGCTTTAACGGAAAATAAAGCATCTATACGAGTGATGGAAAAAGCAGGTTTAAAGTATGAAAAAAAGTTTATGTTTAAAGAAAGTCAACTACCAAATCTAAACCCGCTTGAACTAAAAGCAGTTATGTATTCTCTTGATAAATCTATCTACGAATCCCGTTGGTTGTGTTAGTCTGTAGGGGCAAAGCACTTGCGCCGACATTTTTGGTTATTACTAATAACGAAGGTATTTGGAATGATTTTACAACCTTCTTTGTACTAGCTAGAAAGTCAGCATAAAGTTAACTCTTAATTTTCATTTTCTGTGAATTCCACATCTTCATACAAAGCATCAATGCTAACGCGAAAGTCAATGCTGGCTAAGTAAATTTCGCTTCCCTGCCTATATGTTTGTAATACCCAAAGTCCTTCAGGATTGCGACGGAAACATTCAACCCGCTGGCGCTTTTGGCCGATCAATACATATTCTTGCAGTGTCTCTAATTCTTGGTAATCACCAAACTTATCGCCGCGTTCGCATAGCGTCTCCGAAGGAGAATCGAATCCTTCAGTTCCTCTAGACAATACTTCTACAATCAAACAAGGATATTGTTTGGAAGATTGAAATGCTCTATCTCGTTCATCGCAACTTACCATTACATCGGGATAATAAAAAATATTCGCTGTTTCAATCTGTGCCTTCATGTCTGACATATAGACACGGCAACCAGTACCCCGCACATGATTTCTTAGGAGTGCAAACAGGTTTCCCGCAATGGTTACATGGGGGTCGCTTGCCCCTGCCATTGCGTAGACTTGTCCGCAAATGTATTCGTGTTTGATTTGACTGCTCTCCTCTCCTGCGAGATATTCTTCTGGAGAGATGTAATTGGGACTTTTATTAACAACCATTGGTCAAGTACCTACTCTTGTATAATATCAGTTTACTATATTTATCCTGCATTAATTTTCAGCGAATTCTGTACAGCGTTAGCTAACCAATCTTTGACATGGTACGTGGCGCGACAGTCATCTTCATTGTATAGGACAATTTTGTCGAGCAAAGTGCGATCGCACGTCTTCAACCACAGATCGTACCAGTAAATGGCCTGAGCGCCATTTGCCTTGGCATCGCGCCACTCAAAACCCAGCCAACGTGCGATCGCTTTAAGAGTGTAATTTTCCACTGGCAAAGTCACCCCAGAACAGATCCTCTCATGCACATCCACAAAGCGCGTTAGCAACGGTTTCCACAAATGGTTTGGTGTATTGTAGCGCCCAGCCAGCCGCCGCACAGCCAGAACTTCGTAATCGCAGAAATGGAAAATTGGCGCTAAAGGATAAGTCCACACCAAATCTAAAAATTGCTGCCAAGCTGACGCCTCATCTTCCGGTTGTTCTGCCAAAAAAGGATAAAATTTCTCAGTTTTAGCTTCGCGATCGACAACCAGTACCCCCAAAAGATAAGCTAGATCTAAATCTGGTTCAGCTTCAATATCGAAATACAACTCAACAGTCGCAGTCGGTAAATTTAAAGGCAGATCCGATATCAAAATCTCCCGATTTTCTAACACAGATTGGGCTTGCCGTACTAGCTGCACAGCCACTTCCCGATCGAAAACTTCTTCCAGTACGCTTAAACTAACATTCGCCAAAGATGACAATGTTGTCAAATTAAGCGCTTGCAAATAAGTGTAGCGGCTGGGGGTAACACCGGGTAACAGCGAGAGGTGTTGCTGAGATTTTGCTATCCCATAACAGTAGTTATACCACCCGCAAATACTGCACCGCTGACGACTGATAAAAACTTCTGGTTCCTGTTCTTTAAGCAATACTTGGCTGCATTCTTCTAGAATTATCTGCATCTGAGACATCCGGATATCCAAATTCACTGGATATGCACCTTTTTCTCGCAAAATTAGCCACGCTGTTTCGGGCATTGCCTGTTGCACTTGTGCCAGTACCTGAGCGTGAAATGCTGCTATGATTTGATAATCTAGCTTCGCACGTTTACCCAACTGAATGTCTACGGGAACGTAAAGCCAATCGCCAAAGCGAGATTGTCCTGGCTGTTTAACCAATAAATCCGGACGGCTGAGAAGGACGATCGAGGATTCGTCCGATCCTTCGATCGCCATTTCAGTCAGAAGTACGCCTTTGTGGATGCGATCGACTCCCTGCTCCATTAATGCTAGAGTAGCGATCGCACCAGCTTGCCAATCTCCCTTGGCGTAGACAGGCTGATGATAAACGTCTTCTGCTAGAAAAGTTTTTTGATGATCGAAGCGGTCTTGTAGCAGTTTCAAATGAAAGTCACTCGGAAGTTCCCGCTTGGTGCGGTCTCCACAGACATCAAGAAACGCTCGTCGATTACAGCGTTGGTAGTGCAGCAGCAGTTCGGCAGTTAGCAACATGGCTCTACACTAGCAAGAAATCGGCAGCAACAAATGACGCTATCCTGATTTATGCAGCTAGCTGGGGATAAAAAATCTGGGTCTGTGTATGACGAACGTTTTTTCAGCACAAACTTTATTGGAACAATATCGCCAACAATTTCCCGCTTTGGCGAATAAAGCTTATTTCAATTACGGCGGTCAAGGGCCAATGCCCCAAGCGGCAATGGACGCTATCTACCAATCCTATCAATATATCCAGCGTGCAGGGCCGTTTTCGCCAGAGGTGTACGCTTGGGTAGTGGAGGAGGCGAATCGAACTAGAGAAGCGATCGCATCTGAATTAGGCGTTACACCTGAAACCATCACCTTAACCGAAGATGTCACTGTAGGCTGCAACATCGCCTTGTGGGGAATCGACTGGAAAACTGGCGATCGCTTGTTGATGTCTGAGTGCGAACATCCCGGCATTGTAGCAGCTGTAGGGGAAATTCAGCGGCGCTTTGGCATCGAAATTGACATTTGCAATCTGATGGCAACTTTGAATGAAGGAGATCCTCTAGCAGCTATTACCCAGCATCTGCGATCGAATACCAAGTTGGTAGTATTAAGCCATATCCTCTGGAATACTGGTCAACTCTTGCCACTTGCCGATATTGTCAAAGCGTGCAAGCAAAATAGTTCTGACACGAGAATTCTAGTTGATGCCGCCCAGTCTGTGGGGATGCTACCCTTAAATCTTAGTGAATTGGGCGCAGACTTTTATGCCTTCACAGGTCACAAATGGTGGTGTGGGCCTGAAGGGATTGGCGGTCTTTACGTGCGACCCGAAGCCTTAGAAAGCCTGCATCCCACCTTTATTGGCTGGCGGAGTCTCCAATATAACGATCGTAACTGGCAACCGGATGGGCGAAGATTTGAAGTAGCTACCTCTGCCTACCCGTTGTATGCTGGACTGAGAACTGCGATCGCCACCCATCAACAATCGGGTGACCAGCAGGAACGCTATCAACAAATTCTCGATTTAACCAAGTACCTCTGGCAACAGTTATCCCAACTTCCCAAAGTTACCTGTCTGCGAAAATCCCCGCCAGAGTCCGGTCTGGTTTCTTTCCAATTGCTAGGCGGCGTTTCCCATCAGCAGTTGATGCAGTTTTTGTCAGATCGAAGCTTCCTCCTCCGAACCATTCATTATCCCGACTGCGTGCGAGCTTGCGTTCATTATTTCACAACAAAAACTGAAATTGACCAGTTAGTCCATGTTATTTCCAAATTTAAAGTTTAACGACGCCAAATTAACCAGCCTGACCCCCAAAATTGCCGCGAAATTGTATTGCTATTCTAGAATTTTATGGTATTCTAATATAATGGTAATCTGTGCTATCATAAATACTCCTTTAAAAGCATTCAAACTGCGGTTAAAAAAATCAGAATTGTAGAATTGTAGGTTGGGTTAAGCGATAGCGAAACCCAACATCAGACATCAATCGATTGATGTTGGGTTTCGTGACCAGAAGGAAGAGCTTTGAGATAATTTAAAGATTGATTGGTGAGATAAACGCTAAAGTGGCAGCAGTCCGTTTACCGAGATGAAGTTTATGAGTTCAGTCATGCCTACTATCGATATGACCTTCCCTCTCTGGGGGCTAGCAATTTTCATCGGGTGGACGATTGCTGTCGTTACTCTTCTGCTCACGGTCAGGATTCGGCATTTATCCGCTGGGGGATCTCCAAAAGATTTTGGAACACAAAATGACGAAAGCTTGCTTTGGCGACTATTTCGGGTACAGTCTAACTTAGTAGAAAACCTTCCTTTATATATAGGAGTTGTGTTTCTCCTCACAGTTCGAGGCGTATCTGGAACAGCGGTAGATTTGCTTGTTGTTTTGTACATCGTATTTCGGCTTGTGCATTCATTGATTCACATAGCTGGGCTCAATCCGATATTCCGGCTCTTAAGCTTAGTTATTCAGTTAGTCTGCTTGGTGGCTTTGACTGCTCTAGCAATCTTCTAGTTGAGATAGTTGAGAAATTATGTCTCCCAAACCAATCTTATACGTTGCCATCACCAATCACGGTTTCGGTCATGCAGTGCGTGCCGCATCCGTCGCCGCAGAAGTTCAGCGGTTAGCTCCAGAAATTTTATTAATTATGGTAACAACGACACCGCGTTGGTTGCTAGAGTCTTACATTACAGGAGATTTTATACATCGCCCTCGCGGTTTTGATGTAGGCGTTATTCAATCCGATAGCTTGAATATGGATAAAACTGCCACACTGGAAAAACTGCGGCAAATCCAGACTCAGCAAAAATCTATTGTCGCTGCGGAAGCAAGCTTTATCCGTCAAAATCGAGTTGGTTTAATGCTGGCAGATATTCCACCTTTGGCAGCTGCGATCGCCAAAGCAGCTGGTATACCTTGTTGGATGATGGGCAACTTTGGCTGGGACTTTATTTATGAGGCTTGGGGAGGAGAATTTATCGAAATTGCCGATTGGATTCGGGAGTGTTTTAGTCAGTGCGATCGCTTATTTCGTCTACCTCTCCACGAATCGATGAGTGGGTTTCCAATTATAACAGATGTCGGCTTAACGGGAGGTTATCCCCGTCACAATTTAGATGAACTGCGAACTCGCTTTGGGATAACTACCCCGGCTGACAAAACCATTTTACTTACATTTGGCGGCTTGGGTTTACAGGAAATTCCCTACGAAAACGTACTTAAATTTCCCGATCGGCAATTCATCACTTTTGACAGCGATATACCCAAATTGCCGAATTTAGTCCAAATAGCCGATCGCACCTACCGCCCCATCGATTTTATGCCGTTTTGCGGGCGGGTGATTTCCAAACCTGGATACAGCACCTTTTCCGAAGCTTTGCGCCTCGACGTTCCGATCGTTTCCCTGACACGAGAAGGTTTCGCAGAGTCGCCTTTACTCCTGGAAGGTATCCAAAATTATGCTTACCATCAAATAGTGACCCCATCTGAGTTTTTCGGGAGTAGCTGGGAATTTCTGCATCAACCGCTACAACCACCCCGCCAGTCTCAGCAGTTGGCGAAAGATGGAACGGAAGCGATCGCTTTGGCGATCGTCAACTATTTCCAAAGTCTTTGAGTTTGACAATCTAAAATATGACTTGTTACCAACAATTACTTAAAATTAAAACCGCTGGCAAATCCTTGTGTAACATCACTGCCAAGGTTGAAGCCGCAGTTGCAGAATCGAGGATTGAAATAGGACTTTGTACTCTGTTTTTGCGTCACACTTCAGCTAGTTTACTCATTCAAGAAAATGCCGATCCGGATGTTCTTAGAGATTTAGAAAATTTCTTTGCTAAGCTAGTGCCAGAAGACAGCCAACGTTATATCCACAACGCAGAAGGGCCAGATGATATGCCCGCCCACATCCGCACAGCCCTGACTAAAACATCCGAACAAATACCAATTTGTCAAGGTAAATTGGTGCTGGGAACGTGGCAAGGTATCTACATCTGGGAACATCGACAGCGCAGTCATATCCGAGAAGTAGTCGTTCATATAGCCGGATGCTGAGCTAGTATTAGGTACGTTGTTGCGCTTTAGCGCTCTTATCCAAGTTGGTATAAGAGCGCTAAAGCGCAACAACATAC
>CASBRD010000086.1 GCA_949128025.1 Oscillatoriales cyanobacterium PMM_0008
GGGTGGGTACTGCCCAGTCCGAGGGTTGTCAGTTGTCAGTTGTCAGTTCATCTCCTGGTCTCTTAGTTCTCTGCTGGCCCAAAATCATCAGGTATTTCATCAATGGATTGAACTCTTAACAGTCGCATCATGGACTTCCATTGACGAGGTGTTGGACGTGCTGGAGTTTCGCCAGATATCCAGCGCTGATATGTTCGCCTGGGAATGCTGCACTGGGCGGCAAACTCATCTTGAGATAGTTTTGTGCGCTGTATTCTAAGAATCTCCAACCGAGAATCACTCCCTTCAAGTCTTCTTTCTGTCATTATGCCACATTGACGCGCCATATTGACACATTCAATCTGAATGCGCCATAATGACGCTTGAATAGATACACAAAAGGGCAGCCCCACAGTGATTACCTCATCAGGGTGCGTCGTGCGGTGAACTGCCCTCCTTAAGTGTCTCACCCCATAAGTACATTTACGTACTGAACCATCCGATCGGGCCTGTAAGTCGTCGCGTCGCTTGAGTCCTCGGAAAGTTTCAGCAGTGAATGTGCGTTAAAGCAAAACTCAAAACTAGGAACGATGAACGATGAACGAAGACACCTTGATAGCAGAAACAGAACCGACTGAAGCGACCGAGCCAGAGCCAGAGACATCAGAAGAGGCTGACGATGACGATGACGATGACTTAACTGTGGGCATCGCCTATTAATTGCCAAGTGCGATCGCATCACAACCAGGATGGAGCGAAATGCGATCGCGCTTCAACCAACCAATTAGGGTGTAGAAAATGAAAACTTATCTAATCCTGAGAGACAACGCCGGGCCTTGGGAACTGGTGCGGCATCTTTTCCACCTGCTTCCCATTAAATCGATCCATCCGATCGTGCTGAGCGATCGTGGTTATGACCATCAATATTACGAACTTGACGGCGACAAACTTACCGAAGCACAGTTGGAAGCTTTGGCATCTGCCCTGATGTGGCAGTGGGAAAAGGACGCAAGCATAAACTTCGAGTGTGCAGCCAGCCAAGTTAAACGTCGGTTTCTAATTTCAAAGCATTGGGTTAGTCACGTTTACTGCGAATGACCCAACGGCATAATCGTTTCTTCCCAAGATTTAGTTGATGCAGTCTACTAGATGAGGTTCAAAAATGTCAAAGCGACAGTCCATCATCCAAAAAAATAACCGCCGCACCAGACGGGGGAAGAAACGTCACACCTTGGAACAGGCGATCAGCAGTATTCGCCACACAGGGAATCTGCACTATCAGTATCGGAGGCTTGGGAGATGATTCCACACTTTGACCAACACCTAGAGCAGGAATACGGCAAAGAGATAGCCGATCGCTACCGAGCTTTGATTCAAAGTTCGGAATACCGTCAGGCGAAAGGCGGTTACGCCAAGCATGACAAACCCAATTTCTATAAAACTCGCGGTCGCAAGAAATAGCGATGGACAGTACTGACCTACCAGACACGGCATCGGAGCTAGAACAACTCCGAGCCCAAATAGAGCAACTCCAAACTGAAAATCAAGAACTCAAAAAAGCGCTTCTCCTCGCACGGGATGCCACCCCAATCAAGCGCATCAGCTACGCACGAGCGAACGAACTAGCCCAGAAAGCGTGCATGGAGCTTTCCAGATGCGGAAATCTTTGGCTCTTAAGAATGGGGAATTTATTTCGTAAGTTCCGCTTCCTCCGAGAGGTGTGGGACTTGCTTTCTGTCGATGGATGGGAGCTTTCGGGCATTTTTCCTCCCGAACAATTAGCTACAGAAATCGGTATGTCTATCTCCAACGAGCGAGGAAGATTTGTTCTCAGAAAAAATCATATGGCTTCAGTATTTGGCACACTCTCAGATGTTTGGTGCCACATCGTTAGTCGTTGCTCTGGTTCGCTTGATGAGTCTATTAAACTGCTAGATTTGTGGGCAACGAAATACGAAGAACACAAGCGGAATAGGTGGCGTGCCATTTTTGGCAGCCAGAATCAAAGCGGCTTTCACCACGCCAGAAGTAGCTAACCAAAATTGATGCCAAAAAAGCGATCGCACATAAAATGCGATCGCACATAAAAGTATTGGATGGATACTAACTATGAGTGTACCAAAGTTTGCAAGAATCCCATCGGGAATCTGGATTAATCTCACTTTAATCCGATTGGTTCAGGTACTTCCCAGTAGCACCCCTAGAATTCGGGTCATTTGGGATAAAAATACATCTGATTTCCTTGACAATGAACAAGCACTAGCGGTTATAAAAGCGTTAGAGGAAACCGATTTTATTGATATGCAGCAATTTTCAACAGAGGAACATGAATGATTAGGAGATGGAGACAAATAGCTATGGTAACGATATCATCAGCTATCAAGAAAGCCCAAGCCGAAAACCTGGACATTAAAAAGACAATTGACGCAGCTTACCCAT
This sequence comes from Oscillatoriales cyanobacterium PMM_0008, assembly GCA_949128025.1. Classification (GTDB taxonomy): domain Bacteria; phylum Cyanobacteriota; class Cyanobacteriia; order Cyanobacteriales; family Aerosakkonemataceae; genus Argonema. The sequence continues at coordinate 2,419 of CASBRD010000086.1, forward strand.
TTGGAGAACGGGCATATCATCCATATAGAATCTGGCTCTCACAACGACGAATAGCACTGGAACATTTTAATCTGTACCACAAAAAATATCCCACAGATTCGTCAAGGTTTACTTGCAAATATTGTCGAGACTTAGAGGGCGGATGTCTTTTCTGTATGAACCGACAGCCACAGGAAGGGGATGTCGTTCTTTCTCAAACGAGAAAACCGCGCCCCTACGATGTCGTGCTTGGTGGTAAAAACGCCTGACGAGCTGGATTGACGCACCAGCGAAACTCACCGCAGCGGTGAGTCGCGGATGGCGCCCAAACCCATTTGCACCATCGCATTGCAGCAGTTTAGGGCTTTTGTATAGAAACAGGCTCATAGTGGCCTTCGTGGCTTCGTAAGCTCGGCTGCTGCTGGCGACGGTTCCCACGCGACTTCGGGATTCCGAAGATGGCCTTGAGGGTGAATTAGGCTGGATTAATTCCTTGGCCTTCGGGTGATTCGTAGGCTTTTCGCTGTGGATTGTTTGGAATAGTTTGAGAGTACTTGGACTAGATATCTGCAAGTCCTCGGTTTCGGCTTGCCTAATATCAGAGAAACCGACCGAACCTCGACAATTTTATTTTGATTGCAAATTCGAGAAGCTCTACGCTGATGCGGCTGGAATAGCGGAAATGCTGGCACTAAAGCCAGATGTAGCGGTAATGGAACCGACTGGTATAAATTACGCCCGTTTGTGGGGAACTCACCTAGCGCGTGCGGGTATACCTGTGTTTCTCGTAGGACATTCGGAGTTAAAAGCGTATCGAAAACACCTGGGTTGGACTGACAACAAGGATGACGATGCAGACGCGCTATCGCTAGCGTGTTATTATTTCGATTACCACCAGGTACAGCGGCGATTCATCCAGGTGAGGGATTTTCCGATTACCAAAATCAGAGAGTTAGTTCTGAGACTGGCACATCTCAATCGAGTACAATCCCCCATCATCAATCGTCTTAGACAAGATTTGGCTTGGCAGTTTCCAGAAGTTGCGTTGGTCCGATCGCGCCGCCAAACCTGTGGATTAAATTTGCCGCTGCTGTGGGGATGGTTGGCTGGGATTAAAAAGTCGGCTAAGTACGACAGACTACTTTCTCAGTCAGTCGGGTTGGGCATCACTACTAGCGTGCGTCGCCATGCTGCCAGACTTTGCGATTTGCAACGAGAAGAGATTGAGATTGAGCTAGAGCTAAAGGCGCTGCTGGCAGACCCGCTGTTTGTTCCGTACCGGAAGGTGTTCGCTCAATTTGGGTTTGGTATGCGGTTAGAAGCAATCCTGATCAGTCAGATTTACCCGCTGGCGAATTACCTTGTTGATGGGAAGCCAGAAGTGATTATCCGTCGCGGTCGGAAGTCGGGCAAACCCACTAAGCGTTACCTTTCCCAGCGTCGGTTTCAGAAGGCTTTGGGTGTTGCGCCGGGTAAAGAGGCATCCGGCGACAAGGAACTAGACCGAGTGGGTGGGAGTGACATTTGTCGGATTGCTCTGTGGCAGTGGGTGTTCACCAGGATTGAACCGCGCCGGTGTCGGTTACCGAATCCAATTGGTGAGCGGCTGGGTGAGATGATTGACCGAGAGAAGGCGAACAAGCGTCCGATTAAGTTGGTGCGATCGCGCGTTTCGGCCCTCGCTTCCAAATTATTGTTTAAGGAATTGGTGAGAGCCACCATCTAGATTGCAGCGCAGCGCCCCAAATTCTTCACGAGTTTGGGGCGCTTTCTCA
>CASBRD010000087.1 GCA_949128025.1 Oscillatoriales cyanobacterium PMM_0008
AACTCGGTATATGCAGTAGCGATCTCTCCCGATGGCAATTTCGCGGTTTCTGCTTCAGGGGATAACACCCTGAAAGTTTGGGATTTGGATTCTGGAAAGGAAATTGCCACTTTCGCCGGAGATAGTTTTTTAAATTGCTGTGCTATAGCGCCCGATGGGGTGACAATTGTGGCGGGTGAGTCGTCGGGTAGGGTGCATTTCCTGCGTTTGGAGGGGGTGACACAACCAGAATTTTAAACACAGAAACACCAATTAATATAGGAGTTAATATGAGTGATTTTAAAACACAATTAGCCAGTATGTCGCCAGACCAGCAGGGGGAATTTCTCGACAAACTACCTGCTGCTTTAGCTGCCAAATCCCAAAGCGAACAACTACTAAAAAAGGCGGGATTTAACTCTTCAGGTATGTTGTTGCGCTTCAGCGCTTCTTTAAGATAGCGCCCAAGCGCAACAACATACCAATCTGCGGGGTGTGTCGCCTGCTACCGAAGCTGACCCATCACCTCAAAAAAGCTCCTCTTCAGAAGGTTCGTGCTTAGAAAACTCCGAGGGCGGGCGTTCGTTACTCCATGCCCACCAAACACAGCCACACTGGCACTGGTAGAACTCCTGCCATTTTTTGCGGTAATCTTCGGTATAGACTGGCGATCGTCTATTGATCCAGACCCGCTCAGCTTCCATGCAGGTAGCGCGGCAAGCGGGACAGCTGAATTCGTGGGCGTGAGTCGCAACTTCAGTCCAGTTGGGCGGAATTGGGGCAAAAGCTTCCATGCGTCAAACTTCCTGGGGTGTAGAGGCCATTATCGGCTTTGTGAGAGTGGATATGATATCGTAGATAACTTTGCCAACGGCAGTCGAATTTTAAACTTTACCTAAAAAAAGGAACTTCTTACTTGATTTTGCATCACGAGTCGTGCAACATCACCTCAGTTATAAGATTATTGTCTTGGGTGTATCGTGACCTACCCTCGATCGGTTAATTTTTCGGTAAACTACTGATTTTAGCGTCGCCAGACTTTTGGGCTTTTATTCTCCCACCAAGGATCTACCCATGTCCCATCCTTTCCACCTCAACATAATTTCCTTTTTTGGTATATTTGGCTTATGCGCGATCGCCTGGTTATTTTCCGAACACCGACGAATCATACCCTGGCGTGTCATCATATCCGGCATTGCCTTGCAATTAATTCTAGGCGCTTTAGTATTTCTCTTTCCACCCACCAGAGAAGCCCTGCAATGGTTTAGCAGCTTACTAGATACTGTATTTATTGCGGCGGATGCTGGAGCTAGATTTGTCTTTGGCGCGAATATCGTCCCCAGACCAGATGTAGTACCTCCTGTGAATCTGGGTTATATTTTTGCCTTTCGGGCATTACCCACAGTGATATTCTTTTCCGGGCTGATGGCATTACTTTACAACATTGGTGTTATTCAAGTAATAACCGAAGTTTTTGCCAAAGCCTTTTATGCCGTCATGCGCTTGAGTGGCGCAGAGGCATTGAGTGGCGCTGCCAATATCTTTGTCGGTATTGAAGCAGCGATCGTTGTCAAGCCTTATTTAGCCCAAATGACGCGCAGCGAACTTTGTGCCATTTTGTCTTGTTGTTTTGGTACAGCAGCTTCATCAACTCTGGCAATTTATGTAAGTTTCCTTAAACCAGTTTTTCCCAACATCTTGGGGCATTTGGTATCTGCCTCAATCATGGCAATTCCCGCTTGTTTCGTTATCTCAAAAATTTTGGTTCCCGAAACAGAAGTTCCTCTCACTGCTGGCGGTATTCCCAAAGAACAAAAAGCATCAAAAAATAGCAATAAATTCAGCGGCACGGAACTCGGCGGCGAAGAGTTAAATGACGATCTAAATGACGAATTTAAACAGGAGACGGTGGGAGGAGAACCCATCGAGCGAGTTAGCCCTTTAGATGCAGCAATTGTGGGAGCATTGGATGGGGTGAAAATGGCAGTGGCGATCGCAGCCGTCCTGATTTTGATTTTGGGTTTAGTTTCTTTAATTAATCAATTCTTTGGTTGGCTGGCAGTTTTACCATCTCCAATAGGCGACGTTTTTAAAGTCGTGACCTTACAAAATATTCAAGGATTCTTATTTTATCCCCTCACTCTCTTAACAGGAGTACCCTTTGACGAATCTTGGACAGCATCGGTAATTATTGGGCGGAGACTCCTAGAAACAGCCATTCCCCCGTACCAATCCTTAGCAGAAGCAGCTGCAAAAGGAGAAATAAGCGATCGCACCGTCTTAATCGTCAGCTACGCCCTCTCAGGTTTCGCCCACCTCGCCTCCGTAGGTATTTTCGTCGGTGGTACGATCGCCCTGATACCTTCCCGACGCAAAGATATCTCAGAATTAGGTTGGAAAGCTCTATTTGTCGGCACCTTAGCAACTATAATGATTGCTTGTGTCGCTGGCGTATTCGACACCGGCAACCGCAGCATCTTAGGTGACAAAAAAGCTCCTGCCCCCACAGCAGCCCCAATTCAATCCCCAGCGAATACTACTCCCAGACCACCACAAACTGCACCAGAAATCAAGCCAGCTACCCAAACTGCTCCCAAACCAACTCCCGCCCCACAGCGTTAAACTCACCGAACAATTTTAGCGAAACCCAACGCATTTGTGGGGTTTCGTGCCTCAACCCAACCTACAAATTAAGCATTTTAGGTTTTTGGCGAAGGTATTGCTTTAAAGATTGGGTTTTCCCTAGTCCCTAGCCCCTAGCCCCTAGCCCCTCTGATTGTATGGAGTCAACCACTGAAATTCGTCGCCTCTTAGAGATCATGCCTGCCTCCGGTCGCATGATGACGAAAATTATCAGCAAACCGGAACAGGCAAAAGTAGTTGATACCCAGTTTCCCCTACCTTGGTCTGGCGATCGACCGATTTGGATTAATTTTGACCTGTGGAGTCGGTTATCCAGACCAGGGCGCGATTTAATCCTATTGCGGACAGTTAGCTGGTTGACAGGAATCAAGTGGTTTAAGCCGGATTTGTACCAAGGCGTCACAGTAGCCGGATTTTTAGGCGCAATGGTGGAACTCGTGCAGGGGGATGCAGTGGGTGTGATAGTCGCTGGTGGATTAACTGCGCTTGCTACCACCCAAATCTGGCGCAACACTCGCAGTTCTCAGTCTCAGTTAGATGCGGATGAACTTGCGATCAAAATAGCGCAACGGCGCGGCTACTCTGAAGTAGAAGCATCCCAGCACCTGCTTTTGGCGATCGAAACCGTAGCCAAAATTGAAGGGCGTCCCAGCTTAAATTTTATCGAATTACTGCGCTGCCAAAATTTGAGAGCGATCGCAGGTCTTTCTCCAATGGGCATCCCCGAAACCATCAAGCGAGAATAAGTGTTAAGCTGCTACGCACCTAAATTTTACAGTCAATTTAATGAAATTCTTGTGGGATGGGCGTCTCGCCCGTCCCTAACTACAATTTAGATGCGCGACAGCTTACTAAAGAGATGAACCCGTGCTAGTAGCTTACTAATCCAATGGCACTTGCTCAGGGTTTTCTCTTTGGGTTTGTACTTCTGCCAAAATATTATATTGCTATAATTTAGAAGTGTTGGTAATAAGCTATTACGCATCTAAATCGAATACAAGGACGGGCAGGATGCCCATCCCACAAGAAGCTCAGAAAAACTGACTGTGAAATTAGATGCGTAGCAGCTTAGGCGATCTCCTTTTGTAAGAAAACCGATGGTATCTACTCTAATATCGTCCACCTCAATCATTCCTTCCCTAGAAAACGGCGACAAACTAACCCGTGCTGAATTTGAGCGTCGCTATTCTGCTATGCCTGATTTGAAAAAAGCGGAATTAATTGAAGGAATTGTTTATATGGCATCACCGCTAAGAATTACCCAACACGGCGAACCTCATGCTCATATTATGCTGTGGTTAGGCTTCTACCAAACTTTTACCCCTAATCTACAATTAGGAGATAATTGTACTGTGCGACTTGATGCCGATAATGAACCCCAACCTGATGCACTCCTAAGAATTAAGATCGGTGGACAATCAACAATTAGTCAGGATGGTTATGTAGAAGGTACGCCTGAATTAATTGCTGAAATTGCAGCTAGTACCGTTTCTATTGACTTACACCAAAAACTCAACGTTTATCGTCGCAATCAGGTACAAGAATATTTAGTGTGGCGAGTTGATAACCGTCAATTTGATTGGTTTATGTTAAATAACGAGGAATATATTAACCTTGAACCTAATGCAGATGGTGTAATTTGCTCTCAAAATTTTCCTGGTTTATGGTTAGATCGAGCGGCTTTATTGGCCGGTGATTTAGCTAAAGTTTTAGCAGTTTTACAGTTAGGATTAGCTACACCACAACATCAAAGTTTTGTTAAAAAGTTATCGGGCGATCGCATCTAAATCTAAAAACAGCAACAATCATCCATCAAAACTAGAATTTTTTATGTCTTATAGTGAGTTTACTTTAACTAAAGCCAAACAAGATTTCGGCTTAACCACATTGGAAAAACCAGGTATTTTCGACGATGCTCCCGAATTAGCAGCTAGTAACTTACTTGTAGATATCCTCAACTATAACCAACCGATCGCATTTGGTAGTAATAGTGAAAAAGCCCGTTCTGAACTGATCATTGCGCCCATATTAGTCGATTTACGCCGACAATTAAAGGAGCAAATTAATTTATTTTCCGGGGTAGATTTTACGGTTGATGATACTAGAGGATTAAACGGTATTTGCGACTTTATTATTACAAAATCTCCAGAAATTCTCATAGTGACAGCACCAGTAATTATAGTAGTAGAAGCTAAAAAAGAGAATATCAATGCAGGTTTAGGCCAGTGTGCGGCGGAAATGGTCGCAGCCCAAATTTTTAATGCGAGAACTGAACTAAACTCCGAAGAATTGGCTAACGATATTAACACAATTTATGGCGCAGTAACTACCGGGAGTATTTGGCAATTCCTCAAACTACAAGGTCAAACATTGAGTATTGATTTAAGCGAATATTATCTCAAAGATGTGAATAAAATTCTCGGTATTTTAGCTAGGGGCATCTTTGGTAATGATACTAAAAAACCCTGTATTCTATAAGTTTCGGGCATAGTTGTCACCCCTTCAAGGTAGAAATCTATCGTTTCAATCAAACCCTTGATATTGTCCAGTTACCTACTACTTTATCAGCCGAAGATGTCTTAGCAGGATTTGTTTTAGATTTACCTGTTTTCTGAGAAAGTCCAAGCGATCGCTCTCAAGAAAAACATGAACAAAGGGTAAAATTTAACCAGACATGATATGATTGGAGTATCCAGCTTGAGAATTGCAGCGTTTTCTGGGCATTTATAATCGCAATGATTACTTCCGAACCCGTTATTTTAAACTTAAAAACCGTTGACTTAAGCGATGAGCAATTTTACCAGCTATGCCAAGTCAATCAAAATTGGCAACTGGAACAAACTGCTAAAGGAGAATTAGTAATTATGCCCCCGGTTGGTGGAGTAAGCGGCAATCGAGAAGCAGATTTGAATGCAGATTTAGTTATTTGGAATCGTCAAACTCAACTAGGAAGAGTCTTTAGTTCTTCTACCATATTTCGCTTACCCAATGGTGGAAACCGTTCTCCCGATGCAGCTTGGGTCACTAACGAACGCTGGGAATCATTAACGCCAGAAGAACAAGAAAAATTTCCCCCATTATGTCCTGATTTTGTCATCGAATTGCGATCGCGTACCGACTCCCTAACCCAACTACAAGAGAAAATGCAAGAATATCTCAACAGTGGTTTGCGGTTAGGTTGGTTGATTAATCCCCAAGCACAACAGGTAGAAATCTATCTTCCGAATCAAACCGTTGAGATTGTCCAGTTACCGGCTACTTTATCAGGAGAAGATGTCTTACCAGGATTCGTTTTAAATTTACCTGTTTTTTGAACTGTACATCCATTTATGATATAGTATAAAAATGTCTTATACTCAATTCACAACCCTAGAAATGATTGAAACCAACCTTGGCATAACCATTGCCGACAAAGTTGGCATTTTTGATAATATATCCGAATCTAACTATAGTGATTTTCTGGGTCAAACTTTGCAAGAAAATATTTCTTTAGCTTTAGCAATTAATACTGAAAAAGCTCGCTCCGAATTAATTATTACGCCTATTTTAGTAGAACTGAGAAAGCAATTTGATTATCAAATTAGTTTTTTTTCAGGGAAAGAGTTTAATGTAGATGTAGAAAAAGGATTGAATGGCTTTTGTGACTTTTTGATTAGTCGCTCTCCCGAACAACTCTTAATCAAAGCACCAGTTGTCGCCCTAGTAGAAGCTAAAAATGATAATATCCAATCGGGATTACCTCAATGTATGGCTGAAATGATTGCGGCTCAAATCTTTAATGAAAGAAGAAATAATAATATTTCCCCAATCTATGGGGCGATCACCACCGGAACTAACTGGAAATTTTTACGACTTACTCATCAAATTATGGAAGTTGATTTGAATGATTATTTTATTGATAATATTCGTAAGATAATCGGTATTTTAAAGTATTTAGTAAATCCAATTGGCTAAGGAACAGCACTGAACTCCTGCGAAACCGGGTTTCTGGGGTGTATTCATGCAACTGCAAGCCGCTTTAATCACAGTGATAAAGCTGATAATCATAGCCATCGACAAATGGTAAAGATTGGGAACTAGCAGAACAATTTTGTGATTTGACATCAATAGTTGCCTGAAAATTCACCAGCCACAAATCTAGAGGTCGTGGCACTGTACTCAGCGTTTTTTGCAGCGTTATTGTAGGTAAAGTCGAATTTTGACTATCTTTATGAGCTAAGAGAAACATGGGAGTAGCAGATATTTCCGAACTAGCAAAACGTTTAAATTCCCAACCTAATCCCATGATTTCCCCAGTTTGTACGTGGGTTTTATGAGTTGTGGCAATCAGCACGTTTGCCTTAGATACCTGTTGAATCACAGGCACTAATAAATCGGGACGGTAGTATTTTTGATAGCCAAGATTGAAACTAACGGTCATAGCACTCACAAATCCCATCAACCAAATAATGTAAAAGTTAAAATACAAAAGGTAAAATATTTTTTTTCCTCTCTTTATTTTGACTTTTGACTTTTGACTTTTGACTTCCTCTGCGAGGCTTGCACCTACCAAAACAATCACAGCCGGGAAGTAGACAAAGTTATATCTGGCACCGCGAGTGAGGTCAATTCCAAAAGCATAGGTAATGCTGAAAAATAAGAATAAACTGCTTAAAACAAATCCCCCCAATAGCAAAACTGGCTGGCGAGTAGTTGGTTTTGTTAAACTTTCTTTGATACCGCGATTTAGAATAGGTAACGCCCAAAGGAAAAAAATTATCATCACCAAGCCAGAGGCAATTACTATCGGTAGTTCCGTTACTTCCACAGGTAGCAGAGATAGCATGGTGATCCAAGCGGCGATCGCTTGAAAAATTGGAGTCAGCCATTCCCATCCTATGCGATCGCTATTTTTGATCCATTCTGTAAGTTCGCTATTATAGCTATGCTGCCACACCGGCAACCAAACCAATCCTCCAGCTAAAGTTCCAGCTGTCACCGCAACGAACGATTTTAGATTTTGGATTTGAGATTGGAAATTATTCCTCTCTTTTCCATATCTCATTTCCCAATACCAAAATGCCAGTAAAACCATCCCTTCAGCACATAAAGTGAAGGCGAAGAAATAATGGCTGGCAATCCCTAAACTATTGATGGCGATCCAAGCTAAGGAGAACCAAAAAGGCAGTGACTTCTCTGACCAAATGTGCCTCACGGCTACCACAAGACAGACGAGGGAAGCAATGACAAAAAGAATGCTCAGAGTGTAATGACGGGCTTCTTGAGCTAGAAAAATGCCGTAGGGCGACACTGCCATCATCGCAGCAGCCAATTGACCGACTAAGCGCGATCGAAAAGCAATGCAACCAAGTCCGTAGATAGCTGGAATAGAGACTGCACCCAGTATAGCTGGAAGCGATCGGGCCACCCACAGCGAAACCAATCCCCCATCCCCAGGAAACAATTTCATCCACAAGTGAGCTAGAACAAAGTAAAGTGGCGGATGGTTGCTTTCGCTTAGCAAATGTTGAACGACTTCTCCTACACCAGCATCTGTCGGTACAAGCGGCGTCATGAGAACATCGAGTGCGATCGCCCGATCTAGCGGCACAGTCCGAAAACTGTTACCCTGGCTAAATACCATCGTAGAAAACTCATCCGTCCAGGGAGACTTTAATTCCAGGTGGTTCAAGCGCAAGCCAATGCCGATCGCGAACCACACTAACACCAGGCAAAAGTCCCCAGGCAAAAGGCGAAAGAAAGAAAAAATCTTGACTTTTAACTTACCCAAGGGCATTTTCTACCTGTTGATTTTTAATTGTTAATTTCAGTCACCCGCCAGCTAAGCTTCATATTAATCCAGAAATTCCAAAAAGTTACAGTTGCGATCGCAATCAGATTTGCCAACAAATAGTTAACCCCAAAAAAATTAAACAGCACATTCAACAGCAGCACATTTAACACCAGCCCGATCAAACAGACAATATTGAACTTGAGGAACCTCTTTAAACGCTTGCGCCTGCCTCGTTGCCGATTTGCCATATCCCCAAAAGTCCAGACATCGTTCCAGATAAAGTTATTAATAATTGCCACTTCCGCAGAGATAATTTTACTGCGAGTCAGCGCCCAACCGAGTGTACTGGGGTCGTGGAGTAAATAAAGCACGGCCATATCCACAAACACTCCACTCAGACCTACCATACCAAAACGCCAGAACCGTGCGATCGGCCATCGGTCAAATCTCAACCTCAATAGATGTCCCAGATACTCCACATATTGTTTCCAAGTCACCTTACTCTCACCTTCTTGGCGTTCTTGAAACACATAGCCCACCTCAGCAATCTGGCCTATTTTGCCTCGACCGATCACCTCAATCAGAATTTTGTAACCCAGGGGATTCAGGGTCCGATCGACAATAGCACAGCGCCGCACCATAAAATAGCCACTCATCGGGTCAGAGACTCGACCTACCACCTCCGGCAGGATAATCAACCCCAATATCTGAGCCCCACGCGATAAAAATCGCCTCAAAAAGCTCCACTCGCTGACGCCACCGCCTTCTACATTGCGACTGGCAACTGCCAAATCCGCACCCCCCTCAATTTCTGCCAAAAGCTTTAATAGCACCTCTGGCGGATGCTGAAGGTCGCCATCTATGACTCCCAAAATCTGTCCCCTCGCCACCTGCCAACCGCGAATCACCGCCGTCGAAAGTCCCCTTTCCTGCTGACGGCGCATCACCCGCAATTGGGTATATTCTGGTATCAGGGATTGTGCAACTTCCCAAGTGCGATCGGGGCTATCATCATCCACTACAATCAGTTCGTAGTCACCAGGGATAACCCTATCTAGCAACAGGCTCAACATTTGAACCATGTCCTTGATATTTTTACCCTCGTTATATGTGGGAATTACCAGGGACAAGCGCAGCAAGTGACCGTTTGTGCCAGATAAGGCAGGCACCCATTCAGAAATCTGCAACGCACCGGATGGAACTGAAAGCCTTGAGTTAGGTGGGTTAACACTCATTGGACAAGCTTGAAGTACTCACGCCCCAGATTTTGACTCGTGGGGATAATCCAAAATCCTTTCATCCAAAATCTAAAATCGAATGACTGCTTTTGATATTTTATCAGCAAAAGGGAAATTATGTTAGCTGTTACTGATTTTTTTTATACCAATAGTAAGTTTGGTTTGATATATTTCGATCGAATATTTTAAAATACTTGGAGTTTAACATGGGTACACTAATTAATAAATATCCTAACGACTAAAGTCGCGGCTATACAAACAAAGCCTGCCTACGCAGGCTCTTATCCCAGTCGCGGCTAAAACTCTCGCCTACCCACAAGCCTGCCTACCCTGGCTCTTATCCCAGTCCGCGCAGGCGGACTTCGTTTGTATAGCCGCGACTTTAGTCGTTAGGCGATTTGCGATAATTTCCTGCCAAAATTGATGAAAAACCAGATTTTTACTAAACCCACTGTGACTATTAAAACTGTTGATGCCATTCTCGATCGCGTTTTGGCGGGTGACGATTTGTCCGAAGCAGAGGGAGCAGTACTCTTAAAGCAGACGGATTCAGATACTTTAGCCGCCATTCGCGCCACGGCCGACCAACTTCGCCACCGACAAGCTGGCGACACCGTTACCTACATCATCAACCGCAATATCAATTTCACCAATATCTGCGAACAGCACTGTAGTTTCTGTGCCTTCCGCCGCGATGAAGGTGACGAAGGCGCATATTGGTTAGATATAGCCCAAATTCTTGAAAAAGCAACAGATGGTGTACGTCGGGGTGCGACCGAAATTTGTATGCAGGGGGGACTCAATCTCAAAGCTAAACTTAATGGTAGTTCCCTGGCTTATTATTTGCGGATAGTGGAAGGCATCAAAAACGAATTCCCTCAACTCCACCTGCACGCTTTTTCCCCGCAGGAAGTGCAATTCATCGCCAGGGAAGATAACTTAACCTACGAGTCGGTAATTGGCGCTTTGCGAGATGCTGGAGTTGGTTCTATGCCTGGAACAGCAGCAGAAGTTTTAGACGATCGCGTGCGACGCATCCTCTGTCCAGAAAAAATTAACACCGCCACTTGGTTAGAAATTGTTGGCACAGCTCACCTTATGGGGTTACCGACGACGAGTACAATGCTTTCTGGTCACATAGAGACGCCGGAACAGCAAATGCGGCATTTGAGTTTATTGCGAAGCCTCCAACAAACCGCCGATAAACGGGAATACTCAGCTAGGATATCAGAGTTCATCCTACTGCCTTTCGTAGGGCAAGAAGCACCTAAACCCTTACGCAGCCGCGTTGGACGCGACCAACCCATTCTAGCAGATGCCCTTTTACTGACAGCCGTAGCGCGAATTTTCCTGGGCAATTGGGTGACCAACCATCAGCCTAGCTGGGTGAAACTCGGTCTTGAGGGTGCCACAGAAGCCCTGACTTGGGGCTGCAATGACATTGGCGGCACGCTGATGGAGGAGCATATTACTACGATGGCTGGGGCCAAAGGAGGTACTTGTATGGAAGTGGAAACTTTGCAAGCTGCTATTCGTTCTCTGGGGCGTCCTTATCGGCAACGGGATACGCTTTATGGCAAATTGTTAGTAGGGATTAGGTAATGTGGAATTTTAAATTGAAGATTGCAAATTTAAAATTGAATCTTTCAATCTGCAATGGTAAATCTGCAATCTGAAATGATTAATAATCAGTGATCGATGATTAAACGCAAACGAAAAAAAACATCACTTTTACTAACCTTGGGAACCACCGCCCTGCTGATTGGTGGGGGCGCAACTGCGTACTGGGTACTGGGCCAGAAACAGGAATTGTCTAGGATAATGCCTGCGGGTGCTAACGTGGTTCCCCAAGATGCTTTAGTGGCGCTTTCTGTGTCCACGAATCCAGATCGATGGCAGCAGTTGCGCGAGTTTGGCACTAAAGAAAGCCAAGCGGGTTTCGATCGCACTCTGTCCAACTTGCGCGATCGCTTTCTCACCCCCAATGGCTACAATTACCAACAAGATATTCAGCCTTGGGCTGGCAAAGAAGTAACTATTGCCTTTTTGTCACAACAGACAAAATCCCCGGAAGGCAAACTCACCCAACAATCCTCAAAACCAGAACAAGATAAGCAGTCTGTCGTCATAGTATTGCCGATCGACGACCCAGTTCGGGCTATAAAGCTATTAGAACAACCAAATAGTCCCCTCAAACAAGGCAATTGGGTCGATCGCACCTACAAGGGCGTCCAAATCAAAGAAATTAAAGTTCGATCCACTGAGAATTATTCAGCAACGGTGTTAGATCGGCGGTTTTTAGTCATCACAACCGATTCCAAAGCAACCGATCGCGCGATCGACGCTTACCTTGGCGGTGCATCTCTGGCCAAAACTCCCGGCTACTCTCAAGCATTGCAGCAAATTGAAGCCGATCGACCTTTCGCTAAATTGTATGTCAATATCCCCGCAGCGGCAGCAGTCGCAAAAAATTTTCAGCAGCAAGTTTCTCCCCAAGGCTTTGACCAACTCCAGCAGCAGCAGGGCTTAACGACAACAATTACTCTGGAAAAAGAGGGCATTCGCTTTAAGAGTATTTCCTGGCTCAAGCCGAATAGCCAGAAGAAGTACATTGTCAAAAATGAAGCTGGTATAATGCCCAAACTACTGCCAGCCGATACATTGATGATGATGTCTGGTGGCAATTTAAAACGGTTTTGGCAGGACTACGTTCAAGGGGCAGAGTCAAATCCGATGACGCCGTTTAAACCCCAAGAATTGCGAAATTTGGTCAAAAATTTCTCCAATCTAGATTTAGACAAAGATTTAGTAGCCTGGATGGACGGGGAGTTCTCTCTGTCCTTGATTCCTTTTCCTCATCAATCTAAGGAAGACTCGTCATCTCTCAATTCAGGTGCGGGAGTGGTATTTATGGTAAAAGCGAGCGATCGCAGTTTAGCTGAAAAATCCCTTGAGCAATTTGACCGGGCTCTAGCCAATAAATACAATTTAAAAGTGGAAGCAACTAAAATCGGCGATCTACCTGTAATTAATTTTACTTCCCCATCCCAGAGGCCAAAAATGAGCCACGGTTGGCTAAAAGATAATGTAGCTTTCTTGGTATTGGGCGATAACATCACTGATGCGATCGTTCCCCAACCCAAAGCCACTTTAGCTTCTAGCCAGCTATTCCGAAATATAGTCCCATCAGAGCTTAAACTCAACAACGGTTATTTTTTCCTGGACATCGATCGTCTCGGTATCGACTTGACAGCCAGCCTCTTAACTTCTTTGCTTCGACTCTCCCCCGATCCCAATACCCAACGAATGCTCAGAAATTCGATCCTCCCGACGCACGCAGTTGGTATCACCGCCGCCATCAGCGACGCACGCAGTACACGCATCGACATTTTTGTCAAGCTAAAAAAAGTTGAGGAGTAGGGAAAGTCAAAAGGGACTAGGGGAGTGGGAGAGTGGGGGAGTGGGAGAGTGGGAGAG
>CASBRD010000088.1 GCA_949128025.1 Oscillatoriales cyanobacterium PMM_0008
CCAATCCTTGCTCCCCCTCTCCTCTGGGAGGAGAGGGGGGGTGAGGTTAACCAGTGGTGCCAAAAACCCTTCCACATCGGTATTTGTGCCACTCCAACCGCTATCGGTACGCCAAACGGTATTTACCGCTCCCACTGCTTTTGCGATCGGCGATATTTCTGATAACAGAGCCATAATCGCCTGTTTGTGAGGAATGGTAACATTAAAGCCGACAAGAGCGATCGCACCAAAACCTGCGATCGCTCTCTCCAAATCTTCCGGCTTCACTGGTAAAGGGAGATAGACGTAATCCAATCCCAGAGTCGCAATAGCTGCATTGTGCATGACTGGGGAGAGGGAATGCTCGATCGGGTGACCGATAACACCCAGCAATTTAGTCTTACCCGTAATCATTACTTCTACCATTGAATTAATAAGCGATCGCGTAGCAAGAGTTAGGATAGCAGAGGTTGGAGCAATAACTTCATGAGTGTCATCAGTTGTAGCCAAGGGCATCAAAATCCTGCTGGATATCGGTTTTGTTCTTTCTGCGGTGTATCTCTGCAAGGCGGAAACACCAGCACGGGTGGCGTCGCAACATCTGAAACTGGATTGCAGTCTGGGACAAAGTTGCGCGATCGCTACATAATTCAGTACCGGA
Source organism: Oscillatoriales cyanobacterium PMM_0008 (assembly GCA_949128025.1). Taxonomy (GTDB): domain Bacteria; phylum Cyanobacteriota; class Cyanobacteriia; order Cyanobacteriales; family Aerosakkonemataceae; genus Argonema. The sequence continues at coordinate 641 of CASBRD010000088.1, forward strand.
CAAGGCTGGAACTGGGGAGGTTTTTTGCTACCAGGCATCTGGTGTCTGAGCAATCGGGTTTGGATTGGACTGCTTGCTTGGGTAGATCCAACTTTGGTACTCTCTTTAGGTATGCCCTGGCTGACTATGGGAGTTATTCTCGGAGTCAAAGGCAATGAGTGGGCTTGGAAAAGTCGCCAGTGGCGCAGTGTTTCTGAGTTTAAAGCTCATCAAAGGGCGTGGGCGATCGCAGGATGGCTGATTATGGGAACTATAGCAGCGATCGCGATCGCGCTTTTAGTGATTGTTGGGTTGCTTTTACTTTTGGGTATCTTCTCCGCTCGATGATGGATTATCCGTCAAAATCTCGCAGTTCTTAGTTTATGAAAAGACTGACATACATTAGTAAATTCTCTCGCCCTCTTTCTAGTCAAGAAATCGAAGCAATAGGCGCGATTTCACGGAAAAACAATCAAAAACAGAACATCACTGGCGTTCTCTTATGTACGCAAGGGATATTTTTTCAAATTATGGAAGGAGAGGAAGAAACAATTGATAAATTATATGAAAAGATTTTACGAGATGATAGACATATCGATATTTTAGGTTTGAACACAGAGCATGACCTCAAAGAAAGGTTATTTCCCGATTGGTCTATGCAAACCATAAATCTTGATGAAAATCAAGATTTTATTATTAAACCAATCAGAGCTTTATTGCTGACTTTAAATGAGTCATATAGAATTTTGGAAAAATATACTCAGCCAACCATTGTTAATATAATCAGTAACGGCATTAACCCTCTTTTAGTTACGCCTCGTAAAGTTGAAAAGATTGTTTTGTTTAGCGATATTGTCTCTTTCTCTACCTTAGTCGAGAAACTACCCTGCGAGGAGATCGTAGCTATTTTGAATAAGTATTTTACCATTTGCACAGATCCGATCGTAGCTAGAGGAGGAGAGATAAACAAATTTATTGGTGATTGCGTGATGGCTTATTTTTCAGCCGAACAAGCTGATGAGGCTATCCAAGCAAGTCTAGATATATTAAGTGAGGTTGAAAAATTACGAAGTGATGCCCCAGAGGGTAGCCCTTTGCGAGTTTTATACAATGGTATTGGTCTGGCGCAAGGCGAGGTAATTGAAGGGAATATTGGCTCTTATGTGAAAATGGACTACACAATTATAGGAGATGCGGTTAATATCGCTCAAAGATTGGAATCTTTAACAAGAAAGCTGTCGCGTTCTCTAATTTTCTCGTTACCTATAAAAAACAGTACGTCAGCATCTTGGGATTTTGTCAAGTTGGGACAGTGTAAGGTAAAAGGAAAAGAGGAGCTAATTGAAATTTATTCTATTGATAACAAAATTACCAGTTTGCCAAGTAATAATATTCAAATGGCTGGCGAGATTAGCCATTATCTAGACGAAATCAAAAAGCAGCGAATCGGCGAATCAGAACCTAATTTTAGATTTTAGATTTAGGTATGTTGTTGCGCTTGGGCGCTATCTTAAAGAGCGCTGAAGCGCAACAACATACCTAAGATGACCAGACTCACTAACTAATCAATGACTTGCCTGCTTTTCCTTCTGTTGGTAGTTAGACTCTCGTTGAGCGGTAAATTTGACTGGCTTCGTCGTTGAATTTAAGGTCATTTGACCGTTCATGGTTTCTTGATTTACATTTGCCTGAATTGAGAGATTGACCTTGTTATTACAAGAACTTAAGTTAGTCACTAGCCCGGATAGGGTCAATTCTTGATTTTTCCATCGACCGACTAGGGAAGGTTTTGGCTGAACAATCGTTTCGGATGTAGATACTGAATTTGGCATTTCGACGTTTTTGCTGAAAGCCAATAAAGACCCGTTGAGGTAAATGCCAGACTGCTGAATACTTAATACTAAGTCATCAGATTGCAGACATTCGGGTAAATTTTTGGCAATTATGCGATAACGACCGTCAATTGGAAGAGGTGCTTTCAGGTTTTGACCGTAGTCGGTGACAACTTTAAACAAAAGCACGACTGAAGCGATCGCAGATCCATAAAATGCTAATGACTTGAAGTTAAAATGACTCATGTGGATTTTAGATTTAGGAATTAGGAATTTCTTGCTCACCAACGGCTTTGTTACTCTGGTCTTCTGCTTGTTTATCTCTTATTCCCAGTACTGAGGCGAGGTGAGAGGTAACTTGACTGTAGCGCCTGGTAATCAGGAGAGACGAGTGGCACTCAGTTGCGAGTACATCAGTGTACCCCCCCAAGGTTTGACGTTCAATTCCCCAAGCGCGACTGGTGCCAGCAATGGTGAGATCGACGTTTTGCGACGCTTCTACGACAGATCGGATTGGATCTGGTGCTTCGATAAGTTGGATATCGATGCGATCGCGTACCTGGTTTGGCAATCCCTCCATCACGGCGCGAAATTCGTAACTGAAATCGATTTTGATCGGATTCTCTTGTCCAACCCGCAGAATAGTCAGGCAACAGCGATCGCGATTGAAAAGTAGTCTTAAAGCGATTTCCAGCCCTAAATCATCGTGGACGTTGGCAGAATATGGGACTAACAAATTTTCGAGTCGTTCTCGTCCTCGATCCACAAATACTGCCACATCTACGGGTGACGTACTGAGAATTTGCCCGACTCGTCCTCCCAACCGATTTGTGCTAAAAGCTGGGCGGTGCCATCCTACCAAGATCAGATCGGCTCGATCGAGTTGTGCGATCTGTGCCGTTTCCCGTGCGACATCATTAGAAATGCGGACAATAGGATGCAGCAACTCGCGAGTTTCTGGGGGTTCCAGGCTTTGAATTAGTTCTTCTAAGCGATCGCGACGCTGTTGTATCAACCTGTCTGCCTCAGCTGGGGTGCTTTGAAATAAATAGTCTTCTTCCAGTTCGATCAAGCTGAGGGGATGAACGACGGCGGGTTGCAACGTAGTGCCTGCGATCGCAACTGCCAGTTGCAGCAACCCTTTCTGCGTACTGGGATTAGCAACTGGCACCAAAATTCGATAAGTCGGTTGAACAGCACCTAAACCAGTTTCCACATCTGGTTCTGACTCTACCATATCCAACCGAATCAGCTTTTTCGGATAAGTCCACTCCAACAAAGGCGAAGTCATAAAAGTTGTCACCAGTGCCATAATCACCAACATGGTGAACAACAAAGGTGAGATTACTTTCAGTTCTAGCCCAATATTTAAAACTATTAATTCAGTCAAGCCGCGAGTATTCATCAACCAACCGAGTGCAGAAGCTTCTCGGTTATCGATACCGCAAACTCTCGCCGCTACATAAGTGCCAACGTACTTACCAATAATTGCCACTCCCAAAACAGCTAAGCAAAGTAACCACAATTCTGGACTGTTGAGCAAGCCAATTTCTGTTCGCAGACCGCTATATGCAAAAAAGACTGGTAATAGAAATATGAGTACAAAGTCTTCTGTTTTTTCAGCTATTTCTCTCACCAATCCGGCATTTTTAGGCATTACCGCTCCCAGTAAAAATGCCCCAAAGATTAGGTGAATGCCGATTGTTTCGGTGATGAGGGCGGAAGCAACAACGCCCATATAAATCCAAGCCAAAAGGAACTGGCTGAGGCGTCCGGTGCGTTCGTAATGGCTGGCAACTCTTTGCAAGAACCAACGCCCTACCGTTACCATCAATGCGATATAAACCAGAGACTCGATAATGGTGGGGATAGCGCCAATCATGCTGTTGGTGCGAGTAACTGCGATCGCTAGCGCCAACAAACACCAAGCCGTCACATCATCCACCGCCGCACAAGTCAGCGCCAAAGTTCCCAAGCGCGTCCCTTGCAAGTTGTTTTCTGTAATAATCCTCGCCAGTACCGGAAAAGCCGTAATCGACATCGCCGCGCCCAAAAACAAGGCAAAAGCGGTAAAGGAGACGCTGGCATTAGAAAGTAGCGGATAAAGCACCAAAGCTAGCAGGCTTCCCAAAGAAAACGGCGTTAAAATACTGACATGGGAAGTCAAAATTGCTATATCCAAATTGCCTTTGAGATATTTTGGGTCTAGCTCTAGGCCGATCAAAAACATGAAAAAAATCAGCCCCACCTGGGACAGCACATTCAGGAAGGGAACCGCTTCTGCTGGAAACAAGCTAGCCGCTAAACCTGGAGCAACCCAACCCAACAGAGATGGGCCGAGCATAATTCCAGCCACAATCTCCCCGATTACTAGCGGTTGCTTGATCCAGCGAAATCCCAAACCTACAAGCCGGGAAAGTCCAATGACAATCAGAACTTCAATCAGGACTAGGATGACTGTGTGCATAGTTTCCTCAAAGGCGGCTATTGGGTATGTTACAGCGAGCCTGCTGGCACCAGATCTAAAGCTGTAGTCTGCACTCATCGGTATCCCGGCGAACTGCGATCGAATTTTATTAACTCAAGTTGCTAGTTACTTGCTTTCTGGGTACGTTGTTGCGCTTTAGCGCTCTTATTACAACTGGGATAAGAGCGCTAAAGCGCAACAACGTACCTAATACCAGCCTCAACTATTTGATTATATTAGCGATCGCCCATATAATCAATCTAAAATCGTTACAACCATTGCCCACCCCGAAAACGCCAACGGGGAAATAAAATCCGCATCAGTGTTTGAGACACCACATACACACCCAGCCAAACCAAACTGTAGTGTCGAACAAACCAGCCAATATCCAAGTTTTGCATTCCCGGCAGAGGCAATGATAGAACTTTGACAATTAAAATTAAAAATATCGCTTCCCAAATACCAGCAAGTAGTTGAAAAAGTCCCGGCCAATCTCTATCCCAGCGTAACTTCTGGAGATAGTCATAAAGAATATCCCAACCCAAACCAAAGACGGCGATATATCCCAAAACCCAAAAATAAACAAAGTCAGCACCAAGGCCAATAATGCCCAGCGCCAAGGGCAAGGTTATCAGCACGCCCACAGTGCCAAGCAGTAATAAACGGGTTTGCCAACGACCAAAGAGTGTAGGAGTCATTAATAAAATTTTAATCCCTCTGCTGCGTTAATGTTGCAGCTTTAAATTAGGCAGTTCGTACTGGTGGGTACTTTGCAAGTGACCTTCGTAAATTTTTCCCACTTCCAGCTTATCAAGACTTCTAACCCAAACAGAATGGGCGACCACTGGTAATCCCATTAGTTGAGACATCATCGATGCCTCTTCTGGGTCAGCAACACAGCCAATCCCGAAGTGGCTGGCGATGCGCCTTATGGTCAAATCCTCTAGAAGGTAGCTGTTGCCCATTTCAGCTTCTTTGCACTTGTAGCGTCTAATTGCCGGTAAGACTTTTTCTAGATTTTTTAATCCAAGCATTTGAAGTTCTCCCAATCTCTCAGTGCAAAACATCTATCCGTTTTTTGGTTCAGCTTTAACCTTGCTTTGATCTGAGTTAAATTAATAATGCCTGAAAGTCTTCGCTTATGGGTCAAGCACTGGTAAAGAAGAAGGAGAAAACTTTAAAGTTTTCATAAAGCTAGCCTTAAATTGCCCGTATGTCTACTGATATCTACTTTTTCGCTATTCAACAAGAGTAGGCTTTAGCCGCATATTTACCAAGCAATATGTGAAATTGAAACAGTTGCTCTGGTAAAAATACTGAATAAACTCTATCTTACGACAGTTTACAGCGGAAATTTGTTAGGTATGTTGTTGCGATGCCGCGCTATCTTAAAGAGCGCTGAAGCGCAACAACATACCAAATATTTAACTATGGCTATTTGCCATAGCATAGTAAGCTCGAAAAAGCCGGATGATTAGGGAGATTTATTCGTCGCCCACTTCAACCATTGCCATAGGGAACTCAGCGCATTTAATCGGTGCAATCCTGGTGCTTTTACTGCTGCTAAACTATCAACTGCACAAAGTGCTGCATATTGCAATCCTAAGAAACTATCAACTGCTGCATAGGGGCCTCCCAAAGTTATGGCTCCAGCGGCATAGATTCGACCGCGTTGATTTCGCATATCTGTTACTTCAAAATCATTGGCAACGACGAGTCTGCCATTGTCGTGCAAAGGCAGGTTGTAGTGATTTACAATATCGCCAAGTAGAGGACTTGCGGTTACGTGGGCATCGAGTCCGGTGGCATCAATAATAAAGTCAGCTTGTAGTCGAATTTGCCCTTTTAATCCTTTTTCTTGAATGTAAGTAACTGTACGATTTTGGGTGTCGTCGCGTTCTACTTTTTCTACTTCGCCAAAGGTAATTTGATACCAGCCTTCATTGACCCCTTGCTGCACAATTCGTTTCCAATCGCGTCGATCGGCTGTTGTTGTACCGCCCCAGTCTGCCAGCAAGCGCTTGCGCTCTTCAGGGTCGGCTTTTTCTAAGATTTCTCGCAGTTCGCCGCCCCAACAAGCTTTCGGCCAGTTAAATGGTTGAAATTCGTAGTGATTTTCTACTTGGCGTTGGGCGGAACCGAATTTGTTACCTTGGGGTTTGGCCGATCGCATTAAGTGCAACAAAGATATCTGTTTGTTCTTCTGGCGTGCCTCATAAATCCGCTGTACAATCCGCGAAGCGACAATTCCTCGACCGCGAATCAATACCGTACCGCCATGCTGTTCTAAATGTTGATAAACGCGATCGTGCTGTTCGTAGGCATTCACCACTGATTCAAAATCGCCAGTTTTTTCCCGATAAGCTTTTAAATCGGGCAGAAATTGAATCGCTGGGTAGCCTGTGGCAAGCTGGAGATATGGCGCAATTAAGAAAGCGCGATCGGGACTAGCTGTGCTGGAACGACGGCGAGAATAGGCTATAGCATACCGTCCGTCAGATGTTTTGCGAATTGCCCGCACGCTACCGTAACGAAAAATTTGCTCCCAACCAATTCGTTTCGACTCGCGATCGATCGCATCGAACACATTTCCAGCACGAGGCGTGTAAGTTTGGGCAAAATCTGGTTCTGCAAATACTTGCCACAAATACCCCAAAGCATCGCTGACTTTCCCTTTGAGTAAATCGTGCCAAACTTCTCGCCCAGCATAGCTGGGCCAACCCCAAATATTATCGGGACAGGAATCGGAATTCGATCGCAACCTTTCGTGCAAAGGAATCTGAGAATTCATGCACAGGCGCTTGTAACGCGCATAAGGCTTTTCTTCCATTCCCAAAGCCGCAATGCGATCGATTTTTACCCCGGAAATCCTCAGCAAATCGACCCAAACAAAGCTGCCTAATCCACCTCCAATAGCAGCATAATCAACTTCCTCAACTGGTAAACCCGTTGCGTGAAGGTCTTGCACAGCTACTTGAGATTGCTGAAACACCAGTGGGGGAAAATTACCGCTACTTGGCGTCGCCACCAGACGTGGGTCGGGTAAATCTGTGTCTGGATGAAAACCGATCGTTGAGGGGCCTGTGGGCGTTGCTGGCGGAGGACTGACGGCGAAGGAAAGGGTAATTTGGTAAGGGCCTATTTGCAGCGTGTCGCCATTCGCCAGTGGACTGTGCATCTGACGTTGATCGTTGACAAAAGTACCGTTTTGGCTGTTTTGGTCAATTATTGCCAAACTGCCTCGCTCCTCGTCAATCAAGGCGTGGTAGCGAGAGACTTCGGAACTATTAAGCAGCATCCGGGAAACGCGCAATCCCCGGAGTTCATCTGGCATTTGGGCAAACTCGCGTCCCAGGGCAATAGGGACGGCGAAGATGGGTTCTCGCCGTTCTCCTGTTGCTGGATCTGACCAGCTAAGCCGAATTTGCAGGGGTTGCGGATTCATAACGGTTGATTCCCGCTGGGAGTCATTAAAATACTTGCTGCTGCCGCTAGGGAGGTGCCACACCAAGGACATCCCAAATCTAATCGTTCGTAAGGTGAAATGCGATCGCATTTAGAATTGGGACACCGCAAAGCATAAGTTTGATTGGCGGCGACAGGTGATGGCTGACTTGCTTTCCACGGTGGGGAAGGCGAAAGCAAAATAGTCGGGGGAACGCTGCTACCAGCTAGAATTACCCCACTGACTTTGATTTCCGTTTCTCCCAGATGAAAGGTGCTACCTTGGGTTAAAGTTATCTCATCAGTCGTGAGTCTGTTGCCATTCACCCACGGAGGATTACTTTCTCGCAGGTTTCGCAGGTAAAATTGTTGCTGCTCTTGATTAAAGAATATTTCGACGTGCAGCCCAGAAACTGTTGGATGCGTCAGCACAATATCGCACCTGAGCGGATCGCGCCCCAGCCTAACGGTTCCGGCATTTTTACTTAGCTGTCGATCGCGAATCATCTGCTTTCTCAAATGACCTGCTTCTTCCCACTCTAACCTTAGTTCGTTCATCGCCCCCTCTTAATAAATTCTATATTTAATAAAGTTCTTCAGGCTATATAGCGGTTCTCAAGTAAGTGAGGTACGTAGTTGGGCTTTAGCCCTCTTAATTTAGTGGTTATATAAGCTGTCAGTCATACCTCATCTACTTGAGAACGGCTATAATGCTTGATTTCTCAATTTTCAGCTTAACTGGCTCTAACTTCGGAAATTTATGATAAAGAAATGTTATGAGAATATCCGATCGGCGCCTGACGCGCCGATCTGTGTTTGTCAAATACGGCTTTGCGATCGTTACCGATCGGCCTACTCAATAGGTAGTTGAGGTTAAAGACTACTTGTGCTGCAATTTAGAAAAATCAAGAAAATTTTATACAAAATTTACATTTATTTACCTTTCGATCGACTATCCTATTTATAGATAGTATAATTTGCATTATTAAGGATTCGCTTTGAAACCTGCATCTAAGAACCGAGTCATAACCTTGCCTCTAGGCTGGTTTAAGCAGCTATTTAGTCGCTTAGGTATCCGGCAGAAAATTGCTTATGGGTATGCCCTTACCATTGGGATTGCCGTTCTAGGTGCTACTACAGGAAAAGTACTGGAAAATTATTATCAAGACCAAGCTAAAAAACAATTAGCTGAGTCTCATAAAATAATATCCTTATTGAATAATTTGCAAGCAGCTGTTTTGCAAGCCCACACTCAAACGCCAAAGCTAATTCCCCTATTAAAAGAACCTGTAAGGTTAGAGCTAGAATATTCTCGATTTCTCGAATATCTTGCGGCGGTAAATAGACTATTATATCAAACAAGCTCTTTTTTAGAGAGTTCAGAGTTACAAGATTGGGATTCACCTAAACAAGCAGATAATAGTAAAGAAATAAAGCGATCGCTCCAAGCTTATATAGATTCCATAAAAGATTACTCTCAGAGGCTAGAGACAATTGACAAGGAATTTCAACCGTCTAATTTTAAGACAGAAAAAGATCAGTCTGCTCTGCTGCTAGCGAACATAAGTTATAAAAGCAGCAAAGTCGATATTAAGATTAATAAACTTTCCCAACAAATGTCAAAGATCGTTACTGAAATCCAAGAAAAAGAAGCACAAAAAACGCTACAAGACTGGGATAAAGCAAGCGCGGTGGGAAACTTAGTTTTGATTATTAGTTTACTATCGGCAGTTGCGATCGCAGCTGCTTTAGCCATCTATACCAGCCGGGTTATTGCCTATCCCATCGAAGTCACCACTAAAATCGCTCGGCGAGTAACTAAAGAATCCAATTTCACCCTTCAGGCTCCAGTAACAACAGAAGATGAAGTCGGGTTATTAACGACATCTCTCAATGAACTAATCCAACGAGTAGCAGAATACACCCAAGAACTTCAACAAGCACAAACCCAGCTAATTCAGAACGAAAAAATGTCTAGTCTCGGTCAGATGATAGCAGGCATTGCCCACGAAATCAATAACCCGGTCAGCTTTATCTACGGTAACGTCGAACACACTAAAAATTATGTTGAAGAATTGCTAGGATTAGTATATCTCTATCAGCAGAAGTATCCCAAACCTGATGAGGAAATTCAAGACCGCATTGACGACATTGAACTAGAATTTCTTGCAGAAGATCTGCCGAAGACTCTGAATTCTATGAAAATTGGAGCTGATCGCATTCGCCAACTGGTATTATCTTTGCGTAACTTCTCCCGTCTCGATGAAGCAGAGGTAAAAAACGTCGATCTGCACGAAGGAATTGACAGCACCCTGTTAATTGTGAACAACCGGCTCAAAGACAACATTGAAGTGATTAAGCAGTATGGAAACCTGCCTTTGGTGGAGTGTTATCCAGCACAGATGAATCAAGTGTTTATGAATATCCTCAACAATGCGATCGACGCCGTTTTAGAACAAGCAGAGCAACCCAATAAGCAAATTGCGATCCAGACAGAGCAAATCGCCCCCGATAAAGTTCAGGTAAGAATTCGCGATAATGGTTCTGGAATTGCACCGGAACTGCAAAAGAAGATTTTCGATCCATTTTTTACAACGAAAAAAGTTGGAAAAGGCACCGGATTAGGGCTTTCCATTTCCTATCAAATTCTCGAAAAGCATAGCGGACAAATTCGATGTAATTCCGTTATGGGAGAAGAAACTGAGTTGATCGTCGAACTTCCAGTTAAACAGCCGATCTCCAGTTGAGGGGAATTGCAAATTTAAGATTTGAGATGGCAAATTTAAATTAAAAAAATACCCTCACCCTGAAGGGTGGGGCTATACAAACAAAGCCTGCCTTCGCAGGCTATAAGAACGGAAGCCCACCTTCGTGGGCTTGGTATGTGTAGCCCCACCCTTCAGGGTGAGGGCGTTTGAAAAAAATGGCGAAGGTATTGTTGAAGAAACCGGGTTTCTGGGGTGTACTCGATCCGACTGCAAGCCGATCGATCAGCGATTCGACGCCAATTTATCAGCCCAGCGGGTTGTTTCTGGGAGTCGATATTTGGGAGTGCAACGCATCACATAATCGATCGCACTCGGTAGACTCACCCGATGTCCGCTAGAAACATACAGAGGTTTGACTCCCGTGCGCGATCGCAAGACAGCACCGATCGTTTCGCCACGATGCAGCAGCGGTTTCCACGCCCCTCTTTCCAAAGGTAACTCTTCATGCTTGCCAACTAATAAGGATTTGGCAACACCAATTGTGGGGACATCTATCAATAATCCCAGATGACAGGCTATCCCAAAACGGCGGGGATGAGCGATACCTTGACCGTCGCATAGGATCAAGTCGGGTGCAATAGTGAGTTTTGCCAGCGCATCCAGCACAGCTGGAATTTCCCGAAACGATAGAAATCCCGGCACATAGGGAAAGGTGGTAGGACGATATGCGATCGCCTGCTCAACCAGCTGCAAATCCGGGAAACTGAGAACTGCAACAGCCGATCGCGAGATGCTACCCGACTCCTCAAACCCCATATCCACACCCGCAACATACTGTATTGTGTCCAATCGATCGCAAATAATCACCTCTTTTGCCAGTTCTTGCTGAATCGGAATCGCCTCTTCAGCAGTGAGAGGCCAATCATGCCGTTGATTTATCTTCATATTTACCCTTTGATAGATGAACAGAGAGCAAATTTATTAACGAAAAGTGGATTTTGAAGCGCACCCTAAGTCTTCAGCTTTAAAATAGTTGACTGGTACAAATATATAGCCATAAGGCGAACACTTAGACGGTACAACTTTAACCAATTGAAAAACTGGTTCCTTGCGATTCCCATTGGGTTCAAAACTAACTACGCCTGTTGCTCCAATAGCTTGAAAAGAAGGATTTGCCAAGACTTGGCGCACATTCAGACGGTTTGGCTGTGAGTTTTTTCTTAGAGCTGCAATCAACACCATACCTGCGTCATAGGCTAAAGCTGTCCGGGAACTTACTTCTCCTCCCCACAACTTCTCAGCAGAAAGGGAAAATTCTCGATTGGGACTGCTCAAGTGATGCCAAGGTACAACCACTACCAAGCGATTCACCGCCTCTTGTCCTGCAAATTCTAATGTCCTGGTACTGTAGAGAATATCTCCTCCCATCATCCAATAACGACCATGATTCATTTTGATTAACTTTAAAGCATTGTCAAAGGTGTGAGGATTGATATTCGCATCTGGAAATATGACAAGCGCTGTAGCTCCTTGTTTTTGGGCTTGATTTATAGAGGTATTTGGGTTAAAGAAAACATCATACAAATCAAACTCTTTTATTATCTTTCCGCCCATCGTGGGAAAACTAATCACGAATTGATCGCGGAGAGATTTGCTGAAAATACTCTTTGAATCGTAATATACTGCTGCTGTTCGCTGACGGCTTTGATTGAGCAAGTAGGTAGCCAAAGCATAAGCATTCACCTGTGCGCTGGGTACAGTTCGGAAGAATAAAAGACTGCCTGGTGGTGGGAGACTTGCTGAGGTGCTGCTAGGAGAAATTAATACTAACTGGTGCTGTTCAAAAACAGGCATCGCTTCCAAAGTCACGTCGCTGGCATAGTGACCGATGACGGCTAAAATGTCTCGTTTGGACACTAGCGCCTCTGCAATTTGCTTACCCTTGGCAGGGTTATTGTCGTCATTGGCGATCGCAACTTTCAGTCCCGGCTCGCCAAGCTTTCGCTTACGATTGTACTCATCTTGAGCTTGGGCAACTCCCCGCAGAATTTCTAGCGCCCTGTCTAGATTTTTGTCGCTTATAGGAGCTATAACACCAATGGTGTAAGCTTCTGCTTTTTGGGCTTTTAATCTGGCATTATTCAGGTAAATTAATGTTTCGGGGTCATGTTGCTTTTGCCATGCTTTCTCTAGCAAAGAAACAGCATCGCTATACCTCTCGGCGAAGAAGGCATCGACTCCCGCTTGCTTTTCCCTTAATGGAGAATACTGAACTAAAATTTCTTCTCCACAACTGAGACTGTCGCCTTTAACAAAACTCCTGAGCGAATTTTTTGCACATACTTGGACTCCTGTTAAATACCAATAAAATACCGCTGCTGCACCAGTAAGTATAAGAGTCGAGCCACCCACAATCTCTGGAATAGGAAGGCGATCGATTTTTTTTATGCTGTTCAAAATTACTTGCGTATTTTTAGGCCGTTTTTTCCAAGACGGCTCCATCAATTCATCGATAAAATCGGCAAGCGATCGGCCCGTAAATTTACAAATAAAATTTGCCCCAAACTTGGAGATATGCGGGATACTATTTCGCCAAATTAATTTACCCGTTTGGGAATCTTCTTGTAGATCCAGAGGATGTTTGCCTGTCAGCAAATGAACAAAAGTTCGCCCAAGCGCAAAGAAATCTGACTGCTGTGCAGTTCGGCCACGCAGTTGTTCTGGGGGTGCATAGCCTGATGAACCAATCACCGTACCCGTCACATTTTGTTGGTGCAAATAAGTTTGAGTGAATTCTCGTACCGCTCCGAAGTCAATCAGCACCAATTGCCCTTCAGGAGTTAACATAATATTGGGCGGCTTAATATCCCGGTGGAAATAATTTTGCTGATGTACTTGATGTAAAATTTCTGCTAGTTGTTTCAACCATTCACGAGCTAGTTCTTGCGTTATTGGTTCATTGTCGCGATTTTCTAGCCATGACTGTAAATTTATTCCCTCAATTTTTTCCATCACCAAGCAGTGCAATGGTTCTTGGCTATCTTTAGGCCAAAAGGGGAATGAAAACCCTTCGCCTTTCGGTATTCCCGGATGGTTTAGCTGACTCAATACCTGTGCTTCTTGCTGAAATAGGTTTACGATCTTTTCTTTGCTTCTACGATCGCTGATTCCCGCTGTATTTAAAAGTTTTAGGACTTTCAGCGCTTCCGCTTCCTGCAAACCAGTCAGGGATAAGGAACGTACAGGTTGGGTTTCTCCTTCCCAAAACCCAATTTCTCTGGGTTTCTCAGCGCTAGTTAGTACCAAGCAACTTTGATGGCGTTCTTGTCCCACTCGCTTGATTATCTCAGCAAAAGCTTCATATCCCTCACAATAGCGTCCCGCCAATTCGCCACTTTTGAGCGCCGTTTCAAAATCATCTAATACCACCAGACAACGATGTTTGTGTAAGTAACTTATCAATTTGGATATCTGAGAATCTATGCTGTCTGGTAAATCGGTTTTCTCTTGGGATAGGAACTTGAGCAAATCTGCGAGAATTGCTTGAATAGATGGGGTATAGCGCAGCGATCGCCATATGACGTACTCAAACTCATCCTGAATTTCTTCTGTGGTGCGTACAGCCAAAGCAGTTTTGCCAATTCCCTCCATGCCCAAAATAGTCACCAAACGGCATTTATCTTTGACAATCCATTGCTTTAGCGTAGCCAGTTCTTTTGCGCGTCCGTAGAAACTGGACAAATCCGGTGCGGCGTTCCAATCTAAGTGCTGAGTGCGGTTAACTACCTCTTGCCAGTTAAGTTCGAGAACGGTGCAGTAAGCTTGGAAAGCATTGGCATTGATCGCACGCTTACCTGCCAAGAAACGACTCCAAGTTCCTTCTGAAATCCCCTCAGCTAGATAACCAGTTTTTTCCCAATCCACTCCCAGAAACAGACTCGCTGCTTCCAGCCAGTTGCGATCGGCCATAGGCCACCCTTTTTTCTCTCTGGCTTGCTTAATTTTGGCCAGTCCCTGCTTAGAACCTTTGAGCGTGGTCATATATATGATGACTTGGTTGTTGTCAAGATCGACTATAAACCGTAGTTTTACCGATCTTAAGCCGATCTAGTGCAACCAGGGCAAATCAAAGATTCTAAAGATGCGGGAGAAGCGGTGGGACTCATCGTTTCTGCTTGTGGAGGCTTAGAGATACAAGAGCCGTTGAAGCAAGAAGCAAAGGAAATGTTAACTGGTTTTCAGATAACACAATTCTTTTGAAGCCCCCGTTAAGCGAAGCGCTATAACGGGGGAGAACGTCACGCAGGCAGAATTTATCGCTGTGAAGGCATCTAAGGAAGCCCAAGGAGAAATCAACCGCGCCAAAGGTCAAGCTGAAGCGCAGAGATTGCTGCGG
>CASBRD010000089.1 GCA_949128025.1 Oscillatoriales cyanobacterium PMM_0008
TCCCCAATTCCCAATCCCCACTAAGATGTTAACTGAAATCGACACCGACGACGAAATTTATCATTTTTTTGTTCAAGAAACTTTGGACTTTTTGCAAAGTATTGAAGCAGGATTGCTAACCTTACAGCAAGAACATAACACCAATAAAATCCACAGCCTGATGCGTGCAGCCCATTCTATTAAAGGGGGAGCAGGCTGTGTCGGCTTAACGGGGATTCAAACTATAGCTCATCAGCTAGAAAATGGGTTTAGAGCTTTATATAGAGAAGATGTTCAATTCGATCGCGAGTTGGAAGAACTGCTTCTGCAAGCTTACGATACGCTGCGATCGCCTTTAATGGATCAAATTCAAACAGGCAAATGTAAAACCGACCTAGCACTCCAAAAAATCAAACTTATCTCCACCCAGTTAGAGGCTAAACTCGGTCATAGCCTGGAAGAAGAAACACAGATACCTGAAGTAGAAATGAATGTCGATATTACTCAGTTTCTGTTTACCCAGGAGGTGGCGCAGGGACTGACTCGGTGGGAAACTCTTTTAACTAATCCGACACCAAAATTAGGCGAACAATTAAAGGATCAGGCAGAAGTTTTTGTCAGTTTTGGGGAACTCTTGAACTTGCCCGGTTTTGTCGCCATTGCTAAAACCACAATATCGGCGCTACAAGCTAATCCGTCGCAAGTTAAGACTATTGGACAACTCGCTGCTTCAGATTTTCGGGCAGCTCAAGCCGCTGTTTTAAAGGGCGATCGCTCAACAGGAGGAAGTCCTTCCACTCAGTTAGTCAATCTAGCACAAATCCCTAAGCCAAAGGCTAAGAGTACCAATGGCAATCCATCCAGCACGCTGATGCAAACTTCATCGCTGTTGGAAGATTTGGATAATACTTCCAGTCAACTTCAGAAACCTTTTTCGGCTCAAGCGCCCACATCATCCCTGCTGGAAGATTTAGAAAAAACATCTAGCCAAATTTTGACGCATCCCAAGACTTCTGTCGCAGAATCATCGCTGTTGGAAGATCTGGAAACTGGTTTTAACAGCAGCAAGAAAGTAAAATCTCAAATTTCAGATTTAAAATTGTCAACTGAATCTAAAAAGGTTAAAGCTGAAATATCAAATATAAAATCTCCAGTTATCAAAACTGAACTTAAAGAGAAAAATAAAAACGGCTTTCACCATAATGGTAAGAGCAAAGTCCCAGTTGTTGAGCAACCTACCCCTCCTATTAAAACCAATGTTTATTATGATCCAACAGCAGTCGATTTGGTCTGGGAAACTACACAACCAACACAAGATCCTGCTGGAAACGAGCAAAATCCCAAATTGGGAGTGCGGGTAGATTTAGAACGCCTGGAACTGCTCAACAATCTAGTTGGTGATTTGGTAACGCAAGAGAACAGCTTTTTTTTGCAACATCAACAACACAAAGAAATTCTTGATGCGATCGCACAGAGATTGAACCGCTTTAATAAGCTGAATCGCAATTATTTGAGCAGAGGGGTAGAGGGGCAGAGGGCCAGAGGAGCAGAGGAAAAAGAAAAAACACCAATTACTAATTACCCATTACCAATTCCCTTAGAACAAACAGTAGGAGAAGAGATTGCCCAATTGCAAGAAGCTATTCAAGATATGGCACTAACCCAACAGCAGGTGCAACAAATTATCAAAAAAAGGCAGCAAACTCTCAACCAATTACAAACAAATCTCGTAAATGCTCGAATGCTGCCTTTGGAAAACTTGCTAAACCGATTTCCTCGCATGATACGAGACTTTGCTACTAAAAATAATAAGCAAGTTAACCTTCAGATGATGGGAATGTCTACGCTGATAGATAAAGCAATTTTAGAAAAGCTTTACGATCCATTAATTCAGCTAGTACGCAATGCTTTTGACCACGGTATTGAGACTCCCCAAGTGCGGGAAGCTCAAGGTAAATCACCGACAGGTACTATCACTATAAGCGCTTATCATCGGGGAAATAACACTTACATTGAAGTGCAAGATGATGGTGAAGGAATTGACCCGAATAAAATTTCTCGCCGCGCTGTCGCTATGAATTGGCTGTCTCCATCTGAGGCATCTACATTGCCTAAAAATCGCTTGTATAAGTATCTGTTTGCTCCCGGTTTTTCTACTGCTAATCAAGTGAGCGAACTTTCGGGTCGAGGCGTTGGCTTAGAGGCGGCGCGACTCCAGGTTGGTGCTTTAAAAGGCTCGATTGGTGTGACTTCCGAACCGGGAAAAGGAACTACTTTTATCCTGCGTTTGCCTTTCACTTTGACAATTACCAAGCTGTTGATTTTCAGCGTTAACGCTAATCTATTGGCGATTCCTGTGGATGCGCTGATGGCGATTGCAGCCGCCCCAGAAGATTGCATAGAAACCCATCAAGGGCAAGAGTTTTATCTGTGGAAAGAACGCTTAATTCCTGTGTATTCCCCTACTCTACTATCTTCTTATAACTACCCCAAAATACCAGTCGCTGACTCCCAGCTTAGAGGCTCTTATCTTTGGCAAAAATCAGGGAAAATACCTCTGCTTTTGATCTCCCACAGGTCGCAAGTCATCGCTCTAAAAATAGACCAAATTTTGATGGAACAGACTCTGGCTATCAAACCTTTTGGTGAGGCGATGAAAGCGCCGCCCTATTTCTATGGTTGTACAATTCTAGGTGATGGGCGTCTGGTTCCGGCGATCGATGGCCCACAGCTAGCGGCGTGGCTTCTGCAACAGAAATCAGTAGAAAATACTGTTGTTTCGACACTGCCTATATCGCACAATTTTAAATCCGTTTCTAGCTCATCAATGCCTGCGGTTTTGACGATCGATGATTCTGTCACTATGAGAAAGAGTCTGTCTTTGACTCTGAGCAAAGAGGGGTATCAAGTGCTACAAGCTCGGAATGGTTGGGAAGCGATCGAACAATTACGACAAGAACCGAAAATTAAGGCTATTATCTGTGATATTGAAATGCCTCAGATGAATGGCTTTGAGTTTCTCAGTCGCTGTCGTAAAGAATTTAGCGATCGGGCCTTACCAGTCATTATGCTCACATCCCGCAGTAGCGATAGGTATCGTCTTCTAGCTAAACAGTTGGGAGCGATCGCCTATTTAACTAAACCATACTTGGATAAGAAGTTGCTCAATACCCTAAAACTTTGTCTAGAAGGAACTAGGGGCTAGGGGCTTCAAAAGTCAAAAGTCAAAAGTCAAAAGTAAAGAAGGGATTGGGGGCTAGAAAAGTCAAAAGTCAAAAGTCAAAAGTCAAAAGTCAAAAGTCAAAAGTCAAAAGTCAAAAGGGGAAGAGTGGGGGAGTGGGAGAGAATGACTAATGACCAATGACTAATGACTAATGACTAATGACTAATGACTAATGACTAATGACTAATGACCAATGACCAATGACAGATTTTTAAGGGAGCGCAAGCCCATCGCATGGACGGGATGGGTAAGCGGGAGCATTTAGGTGCGGTCAGTCTTTTGATTGATGACCAATGACAAATTGCAGATATCCACACAAAATGGTATCTGATAAGTGTTACTGATTTATGTTTACGTCTATATTTGTGTTGCATATATCACTGTTGGTTTCTAAAAATATCTACATTTTAGGCTATCCTAATAATAGGAGGTGAGGCAATTGATTCTAAGTTACCGATACAAACTCAAACCCAATCAAGCACAATCCAAAAAGATGTCAAAATGGTTAGATATGGTTCGATCTACCTACAATTGGTGTCTGAAAGACAGAATTGATGGTTGGCATCAGCAATTTATCATGGGCGAGTATTGTGACCTAAGAACTCAAGTTCAAGCTTCACCTTTATGTTGTGCAGTTGTGAAGGGGACTCAGTTAGCTAATCCCTGGAAAGATGGGGCAGGCAAAGCCAAGAAAGAAGGGGAAAAAGATAAATCCCCTAAGCGTAATCCTAGCTTAATGCAAGATGCTAACCTACAAGAATTGAAAGCCGCTAGACCCTGGTATCAAGATATTGATGGTGGGGTTTTACAATTAATGACCGCTAGGGTTGATGAGGCGTTTAACAAATTCTTTAAGGGTGCAGGATTCCCTAAGTTCAAGCGTCGCCACGATTTGAAATCCTTTTCTTATAAACCTGGAAGGGTGAAGATTAATGGCAGTAGAATCTACTTACCTAAAATTGGGTGGATGAGGTTTTATAACTCTCGGCCAATTCCAGAAGGATTTGAAATTAAAACCGTAACAGTTCGACAAAAAGCTGATGGCTATTATGTTTCTCTCAGAATTGAAGATAAATCAGTACAAGATTTTCCAATCATTGCAGATGGTGATGTAAAAACTATTACTGGCTGTGATATGGGATTAGGTA
This sequence comes from Oscillatoriales cyanobacterium PMM_0008, assembly GCA_949128025.1. GTDB lineage: Bacteria > Cyanobacteriota > Cyanobacteriia > Cyanobacteriales > Aerosakkonemataceae > Argonema. The sequence continues at coordinate 4,351 of CASBRD010000089.1, forward strand.
AACTGGTTTATCTGTCAGACGGCAGTGCCGTTGATAACCCCCGGTTTGCTACCAATAAAAAGACTCGTCATTTAATGCGAGTTAGACAAAAACGGGTCAATCGTAAACAAA
>CASBRD010000090.1 GCA_949128025.1 Oscillatoriales cyanobacterium PMM_0008
TACAGTGTCAGTTGTGGGATGACTGGTATCAGGTGCGATCGCACTTTCCACTACAGTAGTCTTTTCTACCGCAGGTACTTTTGTTACAGTCACAGTAGTAGGATGACTGGTATCAGGTGCGATCGCACTTTCCACTACAGTAGTCTTTTCTACCGTAGGTACTTTTGATACAGTGTCAGTTGTGGGATGACTGGTATCAGGTGCGATCGCATTATTATCAGGATGAGAGATATCTGGATCGGGTGCGATCGCATGATTATTATCTGAATGTGAAATATCTGGATCAGGTGCGATCGCATTATTATCAGGATGGGAGATATCTGGAGAAGATGAGATCGCATTATCATCTGGGTGTCCTATTACCCCGATATCCCCCAAATCAACATCTTCAGTAACATCAGGAGTAACATAAGGTTCAGCATAAGCAATCAAAGCTTGACCCATATCAGAAGTGCGCCAATCCTTACCAGGCGCAATCACTTCATCCAAATGAACAGCTTTACCAGTCGCACCTCGAACTTGGAAAATGATATCGTTATAATCCTTATCACTATAAGAACCATCAACGCGCAAATCCTCCATCACAAAAGTATTCCCTTCCCCAGTCACATCCGCAATTTGTCCAATATGCAAATGTTCGTTGGGATTCGCTGTCACCAGAGAGAATAGCGGACGCAATGAACCACCAGCATTGGGATTATCAAATAGCTGCTGCACTTTAGCATTGGGAACAAGCATTACCCCAAACTCATCACCAGCAGTCATCTTAAAGGTTTTTACACCTTCATAAACTCCCGAATTTTGATTACCTTCTCCTGGTAAATTACCGCTAAATTTTGCACCCTCTGTAATGTCGGAAATTACAACATGACCAAAATCCGAATTACTCAAAGCGCGAGTCGCCGCTTCTTTGATAAACTCAGAAGAACCAGGAGTTAAATTCTCCATGTTCTTCAGACTGAAAATCGCTAATTCTCCTTTGTATCCACCACCATCAAATAGAAAATCAATTCCGACTTCTCCCGTTTCACCAACAGTGAAGACACCGGAACTAAAGTTAGTTCTCTCAGATGATGTGATTGGTAGAGTGTCGGTGACTTTGGGTAAATGGCTAGTTACTTCATCAGTAGTAGAATGGGTGTTATCTGTAGCAGTGGTTTGAGGTAAATGGCTAGTTACGTCATCAGTAGTAGAATGGGTATTTGTGGTAGCAGAAGACTCAGTATGCTGTTCGATCGGATGTAAGGTAGTATCGGTCGGAGTATCGGTAGAGTGAAGTTGGGTATCAATGATGCTATGGTCTGAAGTGGGAAGTGCGATCGCAACTTCTGTACCAGTCTTAACCTCAGTCCCCGCTAAATCTCCAGTATTTGCGTCACTATGACCAGAAGCATCAGTAATTGGATGATTTTCTGTTGCTGAGATTCCCTCATTCAAAGGATGGGAAACATCATCGCTAGTTGCTTCTGAGACTTGGACATCAGTACGATCGGTCGAGTGAATAATATCGCTACTTGGTGGATCGACATTGTGACTCTCATTCACTGTTAATGGGTGAATAATTGTACTTTCACCAACGGTTTCAGAATGAGTATTAGTAGTATCTGCGGGTTCGATAAAAGAAATATGTTCGAGATCGGAGTCTGAAATTGACCCGTCTACTTGATGAGTAGCGAGAATATCACTATGTCCACTTTCAACAATACTATCTGCAAGACTATGGGAATCGCTATTAACTTCCGAAGCGGAATGCGTTTCGACTGAAGTAACATGACTTGTATCCGCCGCATCAGTTTGGTTATTTTCCGCTAAATGCACTTCTGGTAAAGTTGGTATATCCACATCCAGCAACAACAGGTCGTGGGAATGGTCGTCGCCATCAACTAATCCACTAGGAGTAAGTATAGGTTCGAGAATAAACGTCTCTAACTCCAATACTTGTGAACTTTTTTGACCCTGAAAACCTTTAGCAGTCGCCTTTTTGCTAAATCCCTTAAACCAAGCCATAAATAATTCTCCTTTGATATAAATAGGTCAAAATGGCAAAGGTACTGAAAAACCCCTTGCCTTAACGCCTCTATTTATCTCTCAGGTTGACGCTGCCAGTTTTATGCGGCAACAGCGATATTGTTACAAAACTTCACATAAAGCCATAACTGGGTTGAATAAACCCCATAGTGTGAAGGAATTGTAAAGACTTATTAAAGAGTTGAATAAGTTTGCATAAAAGTTATCCCCCAACCTAGATAGAAAGATAGGCGATTGCAAAGCAGAGAAAACGTTCAGCGCTTTTTTGTCCCCGTTGTCCCCTTTCTCCCCTTGTCCCCCTTGTCCATTACCCTGAAATCATCAGCTATTTACAAGTTCCTGGGGTGCTTATGGACACTAGACGGGAAAAAGAACAGGATGAACGACTCAAGCAGCTTGCACTCAAAGCGAAACAGCATCCGCCTCAAACACCGGCACAACAGCAAGCTTTAGCAGAACTGGTGCAATTAATTTTGCAATCTGGCAGGCTTTGTCGGCCTCATCGGGGTCAATTTCAAGTTCTTTATGAAGAAATTTACAATGAGGCGCGACAAGAGATGCTGCTGTATATCTGCCAAAGAATTAATGATTACAACCCAGAAAAGAGTCCGGTAATGAGGTGGGTAAACTTTCTCATGGAAACGCGATTTTTCCCAAACACCATTCCGAAATTTATGGATCGAAATATTATCAGAAGAACTCTTGATGAGCTAGAAAATATAGCTCATAGTGAAGAAGATGAATCTATTTCAGAAGTGCTAGCTGAATGTATTGAAAAAGACGCAGATAATCTGTTTAAAAATCAGCATATCCAAAATCATCCCGAAGCCAATTTTCAATTTTTAGCAAAAAAAAGGCTCGCCGGAACTAGCTGGCAAGAGATATCATCAGAATTAGGGATAAAAATTCCTACCTTAAGTGGCTTTTATCAACGTTGTCTCCATAAATTCACAGACAAACTGCGACAATACTATCAAGACAATAGCAAATAATCTCCAAACAAAAGTATGAAAGAATTATCGACGCCATTTACCTTCACCGTCATTTTAAGCGCAGAAGCTCATCGCCTAGCAGAACAGTTTCGCCTACAGCAGAAACAGCCTAAAAAAGGCAAACAAGTTTACCTTAATACCCTAGCAGTGTATGCGGTAAAATTTTATCTTAGTTGTTTGGGAATAGAAACAGATTGGGAAAGTAGCGATAGTTTCGACCCGATAGCGCAAACACTGATGGATGTAGCAGATTTGAAAGTCAAAAATTTGGGCAGTTTAGAGTGTCGTCCAGTATTACCAAACCAAGAATTCATGTCTGTTCCACCAGAGGTTTGGTCAAATAGAATTGGCTATATCGCCGTGCAAATGACTCAATCATTAACAGAAGTAATGATATTAGGATTTGTGGAAAGAGTAGACAGGGAAGAGATACCGCTTGTGGAATTGCTTTCTCTGAGAGAATTTCCGCGATATCTCGGCGAATTGAGAGAACCTAAAACCATTAATTTAAGTCAATGGTTGCAAGATATTTTTGAGTTTGGTTGGCAAAGATTGGAAACCATTTTATTGCCGCAACAAACGGAGATGGCTTTTAGTATGCGAGGCATAAATGGCGTGAAACGGGGAAAAATATTGGAATTAGAACGCGCTGGCGAACAGGTAGCTTTATGTGTTGGAATCAAACCAGATACTGAGGCGGAAATGAATATTTTGGTGGAAGTTTATCCGACTGGGAACCAAACTTATCTGCCGCCAGAACTGCAAGTAATGGTGTTAGATGACTCAGGGATTTCGGTGATGGAAGCGCAAGCGAGAACTACCAAGAATATTCAATTTGAGTTTAGCGGAGAGACAGGAGAAAATTTTAGTGTTAAACTAGCTTTAGGTGATTTTAGCATTACGGAGACATTTGTGATTTAAACATAACAATTCTGAGCATAAGGGTGTAAACTATGGTGAAGTTAGTTGTGTTAAAATTGGATGGCAACCTTGAAACCAATGGGTTGCAAGTAAGTCTGGAAATTGCTTCAGAAGGTAAACGTCCAGAAATTGAAATTGCGGCTCAATTACCACCTGCTCCAGATTTGATCGATTGTTTAAATCGGGGGCAGGAAAATTATCGAAATGTCGGCGCACCTTACCGAATTAAACCGAAAAAGATTACTTATGATGGTTCGGTTAACAAGCGAATTCAAGAATGCCAGCAAGCGGCGAAAGAGTTGGGAAATCAATTGAGTGCATGGCTAGATTCCGATCAATTTCGTCCGATTGACAAGCGACTGCGAGAAGAATTAAACCGAGATGAAACTATTAGGTTGCTGATTCGGACTGAGGATAATTATTTACAGAAACTTCCTTGGCATTTGTGGGATTTTTTCGATCGCTATCCTTTGGCAGAAGTTGCTTTAAGTACCAAAAAGTTGGAAGTCCCCCAAAAAATAAACTCGGTTTTGAGGAAAGAGAAAGTTAGGATTTTGGCGATTTTAGGCCATAGCGATGGTTTGGATATTGAGAAAGATCGCAGTTTGTTATCGAATTTACCTAATACAGAAGTGGTGTTTTTGGTGGAACCAAAACGACAAGAAATTAATGACCAATTGTGGGAACAATCTTGGGATATTATCTTTTTTGCAGGTCACAGCGAGACGGAAGGGGAAACGGGGATAATTTATATTAATCCTACTGAAAGTTTAACGATTAATGAGTTGTGGTATGCGCTGAGAAAAGCTGTGGAAGGGGGTTTACAGTTAGCGCTATTTAATTCTTGTGATGGTTTGGGATTGGCGCGGCAATTGGACGATTTGCATATTCCACAAATGATTGTGATGCGGGAGTTGGTGCCAGATAGGGTTGCTCAAGAATTTTTGAAGTATTTTTTGACAAGTTTTGTTAGTGGTAAATCTTTTTATTTGGCGGTGCGGTCAGCGCGAGAAAGGTTGCAGGGAATGGAAAGTCAATTTCCTTGTGCTACTTGGTTGCCAGCAATTTGTCAAAATCCGGCAGAAATACCTCGGAATTGGCAGGATTTGTTACCAAGTAAAAATGTAGATTCTTCTTCTTTAGAAAATATCCAAAATATAAGATTAAAAATTAAAAATTTGCCAATTGTGCTGTTGGCTAGTGTGGTGGTAACTGCTGCGGTGGTGGGGGTGCGATCGCTTGGTTTTTTGCAAGCTTGGGAGTTGCAGGCTTTCGATCGATTAATGCGATCGCGTCCTGATGAATCTGCCGATTCTCGCATATTAATAGTTGAAGTTAATGAAAATGATATCCGCCGATATAATCATCCATTACCAGATACTATCTTGGCCAAATTGTTAGATAAAATTCAGCAGCATCAACCTGTAGTTATCGGCTTAAATATCTATCGCGACTTACCCGTACAACCAGGATATCAGGCAATTAGGAGGAATTTACAGGGGAATAAAAGTTTGATTACAGTTTGTCACTTTATAGTTAACAAAGAAGGTATGAATCCTCCACCGACAAGTCCAGAAAAGCAAAGAAGCTTTAATAACTTGCAACCCGATCTCTTCGACGATAGCATTCGTCGTTATCTTTTATCGCGTACCCCCAATACAATATCTACTTACGATCGTTGCAATACTCCCTATTCTTTTAGCTTTCAGTTGGCATATAAATACCTGGAGGCAAAAAAGATACCAATCAAAACCACAGAAGAAAAAGATTGGCAATTTAACGATATTGTTTTAAAAAGGTTAAGCACTCATAGTGGTGGATACCAAAATTTAGATGCGCGAGGAAATCAAATCCTAATCAATTATCGTGCTACTGCTCAAATTGCCCAAAAAGTAACAGTTACGGATATCCTGACCGATCGGTTTGACTCTGCTTGGATCAAAGATAAAATTGTAATTATTGGCGTTACTGCTGAAAGTATCGGACAGCTTGAAAACACGCCGATCGGGAAAATCAACGTATTATTTATTCATGCACAGATGGTAAGTCAGATTCTTAGTGCTGTTGAGAATAATCGCCCTCTAATCTGGTGGTTACCTCAGTGGGGAGATGCGATCTGGATTTGGATTTGGTCATTTACGGGTGGGGCGATCGCTTGGTATTTACAACGATCGCCACTGCGTTTGTGGCTGACAATTAGCATTGCGATCGCTGTTTTATATGGAATCTGCTTTAGCGTCTTAATACAAGGAGGTTGGCTAGCAATTTTTCCAGCAATATTAGCCATTTTTGCTAGTGCATTATTTGTGACATTTTCCAGGCATTATCGACAATGAAAATAAACACTTTCAAACATTTGTATTTCAACTATTAACTATATGAAAATACCCATTCAACCGATGAAACTTACCTTGATGATTACTTTAGCGATCGCTACTTTCATCAACAATTATGCACCAGTTCGGACACAACCCGTCAGACAAATAAGTGGAAATCCCCCACCGCCGCCAACAACTGGCACTCCTCAAACTCCCCAGAGAAGAGGCGGAACTCGTCCTGGCGATTCCAAATGTCCTGTTTCACAAATCGATCCGATTGCTTTTATGCCTAAATCAGGACAATTTGTGCTGGAATCTCCTACTTTCTGGTTTTATATTCCATTTGCACCCAAAGATGTAGACTCTATTAGTTTTGTAATTTTGAACGCAGAGGGCGAATATATTCAGCCGCCCAAAAAGATACCTTTATCTGGAACACCAGGATTTATTAGTTTAGGACTTCCATCCACATCACCACCGCTAGAAATTGGTAAGCGTTATAGGTGGTCGTTCTCAATTTACTGCGATCGGCAAAATCAAGAAGATCGGATTTCTCGCGATGGAATATTTCAAAAAATTGCCCCCAATTTTACAACAGGAACACCAGGAGAACGAATTACCCGTTATGTCGAAAATGGTTCTTGGTATGATGCGCTCAATCTTTTAGGTGAACTTCGCCGTAGGGAATCAACTAATACTGCACTTAAAGCTGATTGGGATAAATTATTCGCTTCATTGGATAAATTAGATCCTACCTTTAAGTTTAGCGCGATCGCCGATCGACCAATTGCTTCCTGCTGTTCTCTCGAACAATAGCAGCGATCGATCGCGAAAATTTCACCAATTCTTATTGCCAATTTCCGACTAAAATGTAAGGAGCCCATTTATACGGAATTCCAAAAGATTCCTCAAAAAGTTTTAGTTGAGCCTTGCGAAGAGCTTCTGTTTTAGATATTTCCGGTTGCTCTTTCAACAATTTGTAGAATTCCTCGGTTAAAACAGTGCTTAACTCGTCATCAGCTCGCCATAAAGAAGCAAGGGTACTGCGTGCGCCTGCTTTGACAGCTACTCCAGCAATTCCCAAAGTAGCTCGCGGATCTCCTTTTGCTGTTTCACAAGCAGTGAGAACGAGCAATTCCGTTGTATCAGATCCATTCCGATCTTTGCTCCTAAGTATATTATCCATATCCTTAACCTTAAGTCTTTTACCCCAAGCAACAATAAAAGTATCATTAGGATTGGAACTAAACTTACCGTGAGTGGCAAAATGAACTACAGAGAAATTAGTTGATTTAATTAAATTTTGAAGATTGGTATTAGTAAAATTCTGATTCAGCAGTACCTTACTAGATACTTCTTTCTCAATTTGTTTTAATTCATTTTCCACTTTTTCTAGGGGTGTATAGATTTGACCATCTATTGTTTGTTCTAAACTTACTCCAGCCGCTAAAACTTTTAAATTTTTCCGCTCTAGAGGCTTAGGACTTATCAGTTGCAAACCAGGTACTAACGCTACACCATAATTTTGTAAAAGATATCCTTTCCCATCGTAAAGAGCAGCCATTGGAATATTTCGCAAGTAACCATCTAATACAAACACCAAAGTTTTGATGCCTCTATTTTTTAAATGCAACTCTGTTTCAATAGGACGTATTAACCAATTGTAAACTTGCTCGGATAATTTTTTACCTTCGGGAGAAGTATGATCTTGTTTTAATTCTTCCAACAGCTTCTCTAAGATATTTTCTACATAAGCCTTGCCTTCGGGAAATTCCTTTGAATAGTAATATAGCCGCTTTTCTTGAGGTAATTTATTTGGTTCTGGTAACTTAACAATAACCGCCAACTTTTTCTCTAAGATAATCGTGTAGATAACCGCTGCACTTGCATCTGATTCATCAACTACCCGGTCGATTTGTTCTGGTGCTAAACCAGAACAAGCATCTCTAAAAAAGTTATCTAATTCGGCTAGTTGTAATCCCTCAATCGCATTTCGTGCTAGTTTCAGATTCTCTTGGCTGGGTTGCTTTGCTTGCAATAGTAAATCAACTAATTCGCGATAAACTGGTTCTACTTCATCTCGAAAGTTAAATTGCAGATCTGGATTGAGAGAAGTTAAGTCTTTACGCAAATATTGAAGGGTATTAAAAGCAACGGTGTAATCTTTAATCGCGCTTTCAATATTTTTTTCGTTGTTAATTTCTAAACGTCCTAATTGCCATTGCCAACGATAGGCAATATCCCATGCTTGAATTGATTGGGAAATTCGTAAAGCTTCTTCAGTTATTTGTTTAGCACTTGACCATTGTTCAGTTATTTCGTATAATTCACCTAGCTGTCCTAAAGTATAAGCTTCTAATCGCTCATCTTTTAAATTTTTGGCTTGTTGAATAGATGTAGCTAATAGTTTACCGATATCTTTCCAACTAAAAACATCTGCTTTTTGAAGTTCTTCTTTTGCCTCTAAGTTACTACAAATTCTCGCAAGAGGGGCGATATATTGAATATCTCGTTCGGGTTGTTGTTGCAGTTTCAAGCAAGTTAAACTGCGAGCAAAATCCATTCTAGCATAAACCGCTTCTCTCGTTGAGGGTAATTCAACTAACTGAGATTGAATTTGTTGTGGTAAATCACCAATATCTGATTTTAGGGGAGTTTCTATTAATAAGTTGAATAAGTTTAGTTTGGCTCTTAAATTTGTAATCTGTGGCGCATTTATGGCGATAGCATTTTGATAGTATTTGAAAGCATCCTTATATTCCAACTCTGCTTTTTCTTGGTTATTAAAAGTTGCTTGGCGTTTGCCTAAAGCACGTTTGGTATTGCCTAAACTAACTAGAGTCGCGCTGATGTTTGGTTCGTCCTTTAAGCGCTGAGACATTTGCCAACTTTGCTGTAAAATATTTTCAGAGTTTTCGATCGCACCGACAATTCGTAAAATATCCCCCAGGTTTCTTAAAGTTGTAGCGGTAAGTTGTGAATCTGATAGTTTTGAGAGGATTTCTGTTAATTTAGGGGTGTCTTCATCGCGAATTAATGTTTTACATTCTGGCGGTGGAAGTCTGAGAGATTCCAACAAAGTTCCGCAAGCACGACGGTAAAGTCCTGCTGCTTGCAAATCTTGGGCATTTTTTAGTAAATTGCTGGTTATTTCTGTTTCTGTGGACTTTTGTAGGTTAGGAACTTGAGCGAGAACAGGTAGGCGAATTAGCATACACAAACTTGCACTAATTAGAGCAAGTAACAACCAATTTAGTCGCTTTTTGAAGGTTCGATAGCATTTGAAAAAGATTTTCTGTTTTATTATCATCTTGTTGGAGTGGGATTAATTAAACTAACAGGATTATGTGATTTTATAGATACTGGAGATGGAGTGCGATCGCGACAACCTGCTACACTTTCAGTAGGGCTATAAGGCGTTACATTCGGTGGTTGCAAAACCAGATGTATCACGCCTTGAGCATCTCTTATCCATCCTTGCGCTTCTTTAATTTCATTGGGCGAGTTTTCTGTAGTAGCAACATTTAATGCTTCTCTGGGATTGGGCGGCAAACCGCCGCGCCCAGTATTGACAAATTCACCAATTTCATCATTTTTGTTAGCTACTGCACAAGCATTTTGGATAACTGTTCGATTATTAATTGGCGGGATGGCAATTAATCCTTGGGTGGGATCGATGTCGGGGGTTTGGATGTTGACAAAACCACTGAGGTTTGGATCTGTACGTGAAATAGCGGTGATGTCATTAGTAGGCAAGTCATTGGGATTAAATTCTCTAATATTACTATTTCCTAAAAGGCTTTGAATTTCTGCCTGTGTTTTTGCTACCAATCCAAATATTCCTTGAGTTTGGATGTCTATAACACCGCCATTGTCAAAGCCATCAGCAGAAATGTCGCTATTTTCTAACCCCACTATTGTATCAGTTCGTAGCGTGATATTGCCACCATTCCCGCGAAGATCTCCCGTACCAGCACTGGTGGATATGCGACTATTATTCCGCAATTGAATATCTTCTGAAATTAGGGTAATATTTCCACCTTGACCTAATGCTGTTTCGGCTGCGATCGCACCTTGATTAAAAAGAAAAATTCGCTCAGCTTGCACGTTCAAATCACCTGCTGAACCTCCGCCAGATTTTGCATTCAGTGCTACTGTTGCATCATCTCTAACCGTTAATTGCCCTGTATTAATCGATAAGCTTCCCGCATTTCCGGTTCCTTGCGTTATCGCAGTAATGCGACTGGGTAATCGCCCATCATGTCTTACAGCAGGTGAGGATTCGGGAGGAACTGTAACAGATGAAATGCCACTTAATTCAACAAAATCTCTTGCGTTTATTGTTATGGAACCACCTTGTCCATTGAGGTCGGTATCTGCTGATATTGCTGCCCCATCTCGAATAACTAACCGCCCGCTTGAAAGTGTCAAGTCGCCTGCATCTCCCAAGCTTTGAGACTGAGTAAACAAGCCACTAGGAAAACCATGAAAACTAATACCAATTAGTTCGGTAGATTCCGAGGCATTTACATTTAAAGTTCCTCCCTTTCCCTGACCAACCGTTAAAGCTAATATCTGCCCACCGTTTTGAAGGAGCAATCGTTCGGTGTTAACAATGACATTTCCCCCTGCCTGTTCGCCTCCTGTAGACGCTGAAATTTGTCCTTCCTCTATTGTCAACGCTTTAGTTTCTATGGTTAAAGTTCCCCCAACTCCTGCTGCTCCTTGTGTTCCTATGAAGCTGGAAATAAAACTGTTTTGATTGGTGTAATCTATCCCTCCTCCACTAACTACTACTGACTCAGAAGCTTTAACAGATAAATTTCCAGCATTTCCAATATCAACCGTTCCCGATGAAATTTCCGCTCCATCTTTAACAATTAACCGTCTAGTAGTAATACTCAAATCTCCTGCATTTCCAGAACCTTGAGTTTGACTAAACAAGCCGCTACCAAACAACCCATCTTTTCTTCTACCAATCAGTGTTACCGACTCGGAAGCTGTCACAGTCAAACTTCCTCCTAACCCAGAGGCAAATGTACCAGATGATATTTGAGCGCCATCCCGAACAATCAACTCTCTAGTATTAATTATCAAATTGCCAGCTGCACCGGAATCAAACGTCTGTGTAAACAAGCCCGCCGCAAGTTTATCCGGCGGAAACAATGGATCGGCTAGGGTTCCACTTATTTTGATAGAGTCGGCGGTTACAGTTAAGTTTGCCCCCGTTTCTATGCCATAATTAACTGTTGTAATGTGTGAATTATCGATAGTTAGATTGCGACTTCGTAACTGTATATCGCCACTTTTGCCTTCATTTACGAGGCGAACTTCAGGATTGGATTCAGAAGAGGGAGGGGGGAAAGAAACGAAGCCGCCTGCATCAACCACTGCTTCCTGGGATAAATGTATGTCATTGAAGTTTTGAACACCTTCAAATCCGAATACCCAACCATTATCTGTAGAAGTGAGGCTGACTAAACTTGCATCAGCAACACTTAAGAGTTCAATTCGTCCTCCCAATGCAGTCAGACTTCCACCTTCTAGGATGATATCTCCTCCCACCAACGCCAAGGTTTTTCCATCTGGAACTTGAAGACCAGTTTTAAAAGAACCTATGCTGTTAGGTAATCCATTTACATTCGCTTGAGATTTGTTAATAATTCGGCTTGGGTTTACACCGAATTGCAAGCCGAGCGGTACATTAACTGTTAGTAATGATGGTGCTTGGGGATTGGTAGTGCTGAATTGACTGTTATCGTTAAAAATAATACTGTTGGCTGTGCTAGCTAAAAACGAGCCACCAATATTTAGTAAGGCATTCCGACCAAAAATAATTCCGTTGGGATTGATTAAAAATAAATTTGCAGTTCCATTGGCTTTGATTAAACCATCAATATTAGATATAGAATTGCCAGTAACTCGACTGAAAATATTTTTAATTGTTTCGGCGTTGTTGAAGAAAGCCGTGCCGTTGGTGGGGACAGAAAATTGTGCAAAGCTGTGGAATAAATTGCTGCCAGTTTGGGTTCCGCCTTCGATCGCAAAGGTGTTTTCTTGAAAGTTGACGATCGAATTAACAGGCAAAGTGGCATCGGGAACGATTTGCGCCGCTGCTAAAGAAGGAAACCCGAAAAGGTAAAGTAGTATACAGATAGTTTTACCTTTTGTTCTTTGCTTGCTCTCAGTCATGATAAAGCAGGAAATAAATGAACTGAAACTTCTACCAGTCCTCTTGAGAGGACTTTAGCTATTAGCCAGCGATTTGAATCGCTGGCGGGCGTATACGGAAGCGCAAACTCTCGAATTAACCCGATTCCCTTGAGATGATACCACGTTCCACAGTCCACTTAACTCAGATATTGCACCTAAAACAGGTAGGACGGGCGAGACGCCCGCCCCACAATAAATGTCAATATCTTGTGGGATGGGCGTCTCGCCCATACAGTGCATCGGTGCAAGATAGGAGGATAGCTATTTGATTAAGCTTGAGCAATTGCCTGTTGAAACGCTTTAAGAGCTTCAACTTTAGAAGCCATCATCAGGCAACTCGCCAGCAGGTTGATATCCAAATCTGGCAACACTTCAGAGCGCTCTATCCGATCGTACCCAGATTCCCGCAAACGGTAGAGCCTGAATAAACCATCTTCCCAAAACCAGACTTCAGGGACACCTAAAACTTTGTAGCGCGTCAATTTGCGATCGCTACCACTGGTAAAGATCACTTCCACAACGAGGTCAGGGCTAGTGGCGGTAGAGCTACCAATGGCAAAGGATTCGTCAGCTTGCGCTGAAACTTCCTGTTCTTTTTCTTGGGTAAAGCTGCCTAATGGGTTAAACTCAATGTCTTCGTTCAGAAAGTATTGGCAGAGTAAAAACGCAATCATGCGGCTGATTGATTCGTGGTCTGAGGAAAGTGTCAAGATTTCAACCTGTCCTTTGTAATAAGCGAGTCGGATTCCTCGTGAGTCGGCGAAGCTCTCCTGAAGTAACTTGAACTGTTGCCAACTCATTCCAGAGTGGACTAGCCGTTGGTCTTTTGTCTTGTCTAGCGCTACTGTCATAACGAAATCTCCTTACTCTTATCACAAGCTTACCTAAACTCTATGTAACTCAAGTTGCTAGTTACAGCGGCTTGCAGCCGCGTGAGGTACGATAAAACGATTTTCTTCATAGCGCGACATTTGGGGCCCTTTTGGCAGATAATTTTTGGCTAACCGACAAGAATCATGGCAAAACCCGCCCCTACAATTTACTTGTACCTCACCCACTTGCAAGCCGCTGTAGATTCAGTAGGGTGCGTCAGAACTTTAAAATTAGGACTCCTTACCTAAAACTATCGTGTCTGACGCACCCTACAGACTACTCTAAATCGGATTATAGGTGGGGACTGCGCTCAAGATTTTCTGTTCAATTATTAGGATCGATCCCCAATTCCCGCAGTCGCGCCTCTAGCATTTGTAGTCGCGCTTCCGCTTGTTCAGCGCGAAGGCGTTCCTGTTCTTTTTGTTGAGCCAATTCTACAGAAGTGGTGAACCGTTCACCTGATGGTGAAAAAATCTGGAGTTCATCTGCAATTTCAAACCTTATCCCCAGTCTGGGACTCACCCACCCCTCCATAGCATCAATCACTTCCAATCCTGCATCAGAACGCAACCAACCTGTCAAGTCTATTGTGTCTGGGTTGTAAATGTAATATTCTTCAACGCCATAGCGATTATAGAATTGGAGTTTTTTTGCCATCTCCTTGAGAGTATTTCCCGGAGAAAGAATCTCAAACACAACTTGGGGAGGAATGTTGTCTTCTTTCCACTGTTGGTAGGAACCCCTTTTTCCTTTTGGTCTACCAAATGCAACCATAGCATCAGGAGCTTGACGAGTTTTGTTGTCTCTGTGGACTGGATACCACAGTAAGTCGCCAGCGACAAACACATTTGGGTCGTTGGCAAATAAGATTTCTAAGTTTTCCTTAATCACAACGATCCATTTAAACTGTTCGGTGTTGTCTGACATGGGTTGACCGTCGTTTTCGGGATAGATGATATCTGGTTGGGTGGGAGTTGCGAGTTGTTCCAGCATAAGGAAAACTTACCTTTGAGGATTGGCTAGTTTTATTTTAGTTTAGCGATCGCGCTTCGTAGGGGCGGGTTTAGCGATTATCCCTATCTCCAAACCGACAAATTATCTGCCAAACCCGCCCCTACAGCAAATGTATTTGGGGTAAGATGCGATCGCTCTCATAAACGCGGTCTACTGAGTCTCCAAGCCCAGATTTAACAAGAGTTAGGAACTTACGCCAGGGGTTTCTTGCCTAGTGAGTGTGGCATAGAGAAACCCGGTTTCTGGCCTCAGAGAGTCTAAATACTGTTAGTATTTAGACCATTTTAATGGACTTTCGCTATTAGCCTGGGGTTTGAACCCCAGGCGGGCTGACAACACAAATGCAAAATATTAGTCAACTCAAAAAAGCGAATTTCCTAAATATTTGCATATTGTTCGTCATCGACAATTGCACCAGAAATCCACTCATTTGTACCTGCTATCCGATACCACTCTTTAGTATGGTGTCCTGGGCCTAGTTCTGGATCGTAGTTTATATCGGTACCGTCAGTCTTTTTATCAAAAGTTAAGGTTACAGGTGTTCCATCATAAGGGATGGTGCGAATTAGAGAATAATTAGTGCCAGGGCCAGAGCGAACATTCGTACCAGCAGTTGCTGCCAATCTTCCCGTAAATGGAACTACTTCCCAAGAAATATCTAAGCCAGCAGTTCCACGTTCTTCGTAGTAGTTGAAGTGCATATCATACGTACCATCTTGGGGTACTGTAAAATCAACTTTTGTACCTCCGTAAGCTTGCTGCCATGTATCTTTAGGTGTGATGTAAACCCATTGATTAGTATTTGCATTCTTGGCAAGTAATTGGAATCCGTCATCAGCACTTACTTTCGCCCGATATTTCACACCAGCTTCAAAATTGGTTTGAGTGTAGTTGTTAATGGCATAGTTGTTATCAGGCAAACGTTCATCGTTATTTAAAGACTGAAAATCAGGGAAATTGAAATTGATACCTTTTTTGCCATCGCTGCTGCGGATATTCGAGCCTTGATCGACTACCCCAATAATGTTGCTTTGATTATTGTATAAATCTCCCGGAGGCACATTTCCTAACTTTCTATCCCACCAATAAACAGTAGATTCCCACCGTTGTGATTCATTGACTGAATCTTGGAAGACTTTAGCTTCTTCTATGTTGATATCAATGATTGAATCGATAGCTTTTTCAAAGTATTGGACATAGAAATCGTAATCTGCTGTTTCGGGAACTTTGAAAAAGATGGTTCTGGCAGGTCGCTGAACGCCACGTTCTTGCCAATCAGCCCCATCACCACCTAATACCACACTATCGCCAGTCCATTGACCAGTTTGGACATTTTTCAGCCTGAACCAAGTACCATCATCGGAATCAGTGGTAATCTTGTAAAGTTTGCCAGCTTCAAAATTAGTGCGAGTCCAAGCTTCCATTGCAAAGTTATCATTTTGGACGCCGTTAGTAGGATTTCCAAGACCCCAATTTTTATATAGACCTAAGCCTCCATTGTTACTTCCTTGATGTTGGTCGCCAAGGTCGAGAACGGCTGCTGGATTGCTGAAATCGTAGGTGTTGCGATCGGCTATATTTCCAGCATTGCGATTGATAAACCTTGCATTCCAGTGATTCAGTATCGAGGCGCTGTCATTATCTGCGATCGTCACTGCTCCAGTTCCCTGCGTTCCTATATTATACGCACTGCTAGCTGCTAAATTGATAACCGCATCCTCATTTCCTTCAAACAGCAAATCGTCAATCGGATCGATCTTAATTGTCGCCGCCGACTTTCCGGCTTCTATATTAATAGTGCCAGTTAGCCTCTGATAATCTCCACCATTAGCAGCACTCCCCGGCAAAGAATAATTCACCGTAAGGGGATTTTTGTTATTACCAGTGCGGGTAATCGTAAACTCACCCGAATCGCCGCCTTCCGCAGCATTCGGATCTGTCACAGTTAAATTTAAGGTTGGTTTAGTTCCGTAAATATTCAACTTCCAACTATTCCATTCACCCTTAAACTCATTCCCTTTTTCATCAAAAACCTGCAACTTCCACTCGCCTTTGGAAGATTCGCCCCAGTGACGCACGGATGTAAACGTCCACCATTTCTGGTCATATTTGAGTGGATAACCAGTGTGGGAAATGGGTTGCGCTAATACTGACTTAGTACCGTCTGGAGATGTGAGAACTACTTTTAAATCTGTCCAATTTTCATGTTTTACATCCAACATTACCTCAACTTTTTCTACAGTGATGTCTCGGTCAATTTGAATACTTGAAGAATCTAGCGTTCCATTACCGTTGGGAATTTCTTCATTAACGTTTTGGACAGTCCATTCAAAACCATTGGTGATTTTCACTTCAGA
This sequence comes from Oscillatoriales cyanobacterium PMM_0008, assembly GCA_949128025.1. Lineage (GTDB taxonomy): Bacteria > Cyanobacteriota > Cyanobacteriia > Cyanobacteriales > Aerosakkonemataceae > Argonema. The sequence continues at coordinate 16,717 of CASBRD010000090.1, forward strand.
GTCTACTGGTGTCCAACTGGCAGCCATTGCTACTGCTTTAGCTACATCAATTACTCCAAATCCATACTTGTCGTTAATCCAGTATCCAGCTTGATTTTTTGTCCAACCTTTGCCAACTTGGATATTACCTGAAGCATCTCGAACTACGTCAGCAGGTTGAGCCGTTTTTACCAAAATATGCTGCACGTCGCGGGCGCTTAAATTAGGATTGGCTTCTAGCATTAAAGCAATGGCACCCGACACTAAAGGTGCTGCGGCTGAAGTCCCGCCAAAGTCGTCTGCGTACCCGTTCGTGGTGGTAATAGAGGTTGTATAAATACCAACAAGGTCTTCGTCCTTTTTACCATTGTCCGAGGAGGCTGAAACTAACACCGACGCTCCCGATGTGCTGTAAGGTGCGCGAACGCCTGTGTTATCGATCGCGGCGACTGCGATCGCATAGCGAGAATTGGCAAAAGAATTATAGTTGACATTTCCGCCCCAATCCCCTTCATTACCAGCCGCAAAAACATAGCTATTTCCCAATCCGCTTCGACCAAATTTTGCCCCATCTTCCATCGCATCTAAAGCTAAAGGTTGTCGCCGCATATATTCCGGTGCCCAACTGTTATTGAAAATATCGATATACTGATTGCGATTCAGTTGGTTAGGTTTGGGGACATGGAAGAGCGCATCGGCAATTAACCCTCCATTGGACTTATAAGTTCCGCTAAATTGGTCAATATTACCAATCAACCGCAGTCCGGCTAATTGAGCTTCAGGAGCTACACCGACGATTCCTTTACCATCTTCAGAAGCAGCTGCTACCCCCGCCACAGCCGTTCCGTGCGGGTTCAGAGTTTGTAATTGAAGCGACCAACTTTGGAAGAGTTCTTTGCTGAGTAGATCCATCTTATCGCGTTTGTAAGTATCAGGATCTGGATTCTCAATGACTAACTTCCAATCGCCTCCTGCATAAGAATTAATCAACTTATTTTCGTCAAATAACACCGTTCCGTCTTCTTGGATATAAAGTTGAACTTTTTGTTCAAATTTCAAATCATCTCTCCCCGGCCACCTGCTAGGACTTTGAGAGTTTTTCCCAGTACCGGGAGCGAATGCAGATGCGTCAGGACTGTACAGAAATACATTTAAATCTGCGGGACGAGGTAAATCAGGAGAGAGGAATTTCGCTAAGTTAAAGCTAACATTTACATCCGTTACCATGCCTGTTAAATTAACGGGCTGTTTAAATGTAATATTTAGCGTCTTAACAAGTGGAAGTACAACATTTCCGCTATCTCCGACACCTTGGTTATCTTGGGTAAAAGTCTTGTTCGATCCTGGTGTCGGATCGGCATCGTTGTCACTAAAATCCCAACTGAGAGCGGGGTTATAACGTGCGATCAAATCTTTGTGGTTGTAGGCTATCCCGTCATCAACAATACCGATGACTGCGTTCCTTCCCCGCACAGTATCCCAAGCGGTAGGAAGTTTCGTTTGTTTCAAATTCCACTGTTCGGAAAAGAGAGAATCTTGGGGTTGATGCAGCAATTTTAGTTCGACTGGAACTTGCGGATAAGCTAATTCCACTCCGCTGATTGTCCCCTAATTGGTTGGCTACATCTTGTCCAGCGCTCTCTTCTGGAAATTTCCAAATATAAGTATTGGGAATATGTCCGGTAGCGCCCAAATCTTCCGCTCCCGCAATTTCGGCTAATTCGGAAGAAGATTTACCTGGAGTTACCCAAACTACCCATTCCCGCGTTTGGGCTAATTCCTCTGGCGTGTAATTTTCCAAGTCCGCCGCTTCTGCTATGGCTAACCTCACTTCATCCGATAATCCATCTCCCCCTGGATCGCTAATTACCGCAAAATTCTCGGAAGCTTCGTTACTAGAATGTCCCTCTTTATCTTTGGCAATTCCCCACAACTTATACTGACCGGGAGCTAAGTTATTCAAATCGTAATTGTAGTCGAACCTAGCCCTACCCTTACTATCAGTTGTAAACTGCGTAACGTCAGGAATATCCGCCAACAAACTATCGTCGGGACGCCTCAACTGAAAATCTATTTTATCTAAATCGTTTGTTCCGTCAACATCGAAAACTTTAGCGCCGCTGAAACTAATTGTCTCACCATTGGTATAGAGAGGCAAAATACTGAATTTCAGATCTTCAGGTGCTTTATTCAGCAGGGGAATGACTTTAAACTCAGCAATGTCTTGATCGGTTGCGCCGGATTTATCGTATGCTTTAGCTTCAATTCGATAATTTCCCGGAGCTAACCGAGCGAAAGAAATGTTAAAAGTTCCCCACTTGTCTGCAAGCATACCGTCATCCACGATACCGACAGTATAATTGCCCAATTTAACGTTATCTTTGTACAACTGCAAAGTTATTTTATCTAGGTCACTCTCGCCATCTGGATCGTACACTTTGGCATTCTCAAAGGTGATTGGTTGATCGATCGTGTAAGATGGCGATAAGTTCAATTGCAATCGTTCAGGCGGTGAGTTGGGTCTTGTTACAGTAGGTTTACCGACGACGGAAAAGCTTTGACTCGCTTGATTGGAAGAGCCTGATTTATCGAAAGCTTTCGCCTCTAAACGATAATTTCCTATTCCTAACTCACTCCACGAACTGTTAAAAGTTCCCCAACTGTCTCCACCTTTACTATCATCCACAATATCGACAGTATGTTTCTCCGGTTGACCGCCATCTTTGTACAATGTCAATTCTACTTTGGTCAGGTCACTCTCTCCATTTTTATCGTATACTTTAGCATCGTTAATGCTGACAGGTTGACCGATCGTGTAAGATGGTAATAAGTTAAATTGCAATTGTTCTGGCGGTGAGTTCTGTTCTGGCTCGACAATTTTACTGCGAACGGTAAAGTTTTTAATTACTACATTACTAGAGTCATTTGCTTTGTCATAAGCTACACCTTTAATTTGGTAATTTCCGGCTTCTGAAACTGTTAAATTTTTGCTGAGATTCGCCTGGTTATTATCTCCACTACCAACGGTAAAACTGGTGATATCGGAAGTAATATCTTGCCAATCATTATCGTCTTTCTTCAAAAATAAATCTACTTTAACCAAGTCATCGATCCCATCACCGTCGTAAACTTCGCCCCCCGCGATCCTGACTGTTTCTCCGACATCATACGTATCTTTGTCAATGCTAAATTCCAAATTTTTGGGAGTCGCATTAATCCGAAACTCTTTAATTACTTCCTCACTTTGATGCTCGAATTTGTCGAATGCGATCGCCTTTATTTGATAAGAACCTGCCGGTTGGATCGAAGAGTAGTTAAAGCTTGCCCAATTCTCATTCACCGTAAAAGTTTCGGCATCTTTTATATCAACCCACTCAACCTCATTCTGCTTCTTCAACCAGAAATCTACTTTTAATATATCTCCATTTTCATCATAAACTTTAGCATCAGTAAGGTTGACGGGCTCACCCGCTTTATAAAGTGACTTTGTAGTGAATTGCAAAGACTTAGGGGGGGTGTTAACGTAAGCGCGTAGATCGTCTCCAATTTTTTCGGAACGCCAATCTTTTCCAGGCGCAATTACATCATCCAATTTAACCGCTTTTCCAGTAGCACCAGTCACCCGAAAAACTAGATCGTTATAATCCTTATCGGACCCAGTATCAACTCGCTGATCTTCCATGACAAAAGTTTTGCCATCACCCGTCACATCGGCAATTTGACCAACCTGGAACGCCTGATTTGGATTAGCTGTTACCAGGGAAAATAACGGACGTTTTGCTCCACCAATATTGGGCCGATCGAATACTTCTTGTACTTTTCCATTAGGAACAAGCATGAAACCAAATTTATCCCCGGATTTCATGGCGAATGTCTTAATATTTTTATATTCGCCACTGTTTTGGTTATCGCCCCAAGGAAAAGTGGGACTAAATTTAGCACCTTCTGTAGCGTCTGCAATCGCTACATAACCTTCTGTTGAATTACTCAGCGATCGCCTTGCACTTTCTTTAATAAATGCTTCCGAACCTGGAGAAAATCTCTCCATTCCCGTCAAACTGAAAATGGCTAACTCACCTTGATATCCGCCACCGTCAATTAAGTAATCAACTCCCACTTGTCCCGTTTGTCCGACGGTAAAAAATCCCGATTCCACCTCGAATCTGGTGATGGGGTCAAGGTTCAGCGTATAGTTGGTATCGCCGTTTGTTTGGGAAACCTGAAAAGAATAGTCTCCGGCTGCTAAATTATAAAGGTTAATTGCTTCCAGATTTGTGGAGCTAATAGAACCACTTTGGATAACTTTTCCCAAGCCGTCTTGAAATTGCCAGTCAATTGGGTTGGTTATTCCCAATAACGATAACTTTAAACTGCCGGAATCGCTTAATTTAAAGTTGTAGGTATCGTTCGGGTAGCTAATTTCCAAAGCATCTGTTGCCTTGTAGGAACTGTTAAGTAAGCCGATCTCGAAGGTAGACATTTTTTAGTTGTTAAGTTTGGGCGTTTTTATTTGAATTAATACCAAATCCGGGTTAACTACCCCTTTTTTCTTGAAGCCCGCGCAGGCGGGCTTTGTTTGTGTAGAAGCTGCGGTGTTTGCAGTATCTCAAACTCAAAACCCTTTTTTCTTGAAGCCCGCGCAGGCGGGCTTTGTTTGTGTAGCCGCGACTTTAGTCGTCGGGTAAAAAAGGGGTCAAGGCAAGCGGATTTGGTATAACCGGATCGGGTAGCACTAAATCCTGGTCAACTCGCTTACATAATAAACTTGGGGTTAACCTGAGAATTTTGCCAGAGTCTCTCTATCAGGTTGGTCAGAGCGCGATCGATTTTATTTGAAGTAATGTAAAGCTTTAAGATGCTCTTAACCCTGATAGAAAAAGTGCAATTTTTAGGTAATTCTATTGTTTGACTGCTAATAGGCATAAAAAACAATAAAATTATTTTAATTTTTACCAAACTCTTTATCTTCCGTATATTTACGTAAAATCACGTACTTTACAAAAGCTTTATAGTTTGATTGGTAAATTAAAGTTTTTATGAAGACGGCAAAATGTATTTAGGGTTTTGGAATTACCCAAAGTTACTGCTAAAAATTTGTAAGAGAGATGACGATACAAAAGCGAGTTATAGCCTCGATTTATAGAGGCTATAACTCTTTGGGGATGAGAGTGCGATCGCATTCTCATCGCCACAAGCACACCGTTCCAACTGCCAATATCAATAGTGGACATTTTCCTAGTTCCCAAAAAACTCAATAGTTCGCATCGGAGTGTGAAGAAAGAGGCAGCTTACACCCTCCTATTTCTCTCTCAGGCGAACCTTCCGCTTTTTATGCAGCAACTGAAGTTTTGTAACAAAACTTTACTTGAAACCTTAAACCTTGTAATCTCCACCTCCATGACAGCAGGCTAGTTGTCTTTTATCACAAAAAACTCACTTAAATATACAATATAGCTAATATCAAGAGTTGTAAATCTTTGTAACAAAAATAGAGAAAATCTCCATCAAGCGGGTTTTTGTGTAGAGTTGCTTTGACATTGGTGGCTCGCGGAGCAGAATGACCTTCGATTAAAAGTGAGAAATTAAATCAAGCTGGCTCGAACTCACTTACATTTATAATGCTAAGATTTAATTAGGAACTAAATTACTTAATGGAGAAAATATGACATTTGGCCCAAGTCTTGATGGCTTGTATTATATTTTGGATGATGCAGACAACAACCTGACTCTAGCTCCAGGATTTCTCGCACCTTATCCGGGTGGATTAATTGCTTTGGGTGGCAACGATAAAATCGTTGGTTCTGGCGACGCAGAAATTATTTTCTCGAACACAGGTCAAGATACCCTGAGTGGTGGTGGTGGCAATGATACGTTGTTTGGCGGTAAAGATAAGGATTTTTTAGATGGCGGCGATGGGGATGATTATCTAAACGGTAACATCGGTCAAGATTTGATAATTGGCGGTAATGGAAATGACTTTATTCGAGGTGGCAAAGATGAAGATATTTTAGTCGGTGGACAGGGAAATGATACTCTGATCGGCGATTTGGGAGTTGATGGGTTAGCTGGAAATGCAGGCAGTGATTTGTTTGTACTCAGAACGGATACGGCTACATCTGACCAATTTGGTGCGGATGTGATTCTGGATTTTGATAAGTCTAGCGATCGCATTGCCTTGACTGGCACTCTGACAGAAGCTAACCTAATCCTTCAAACTTTTACTCAACCAATTCAAGAACTTTTAAGTAAGCAGGGAATCGGTCAAAATCCCGCACAAATAAGACTATTAGGGTTGTTGGTAACGGGGGTAGATATCGATCCAGATGGTGATGGAATTGGCAGCGGCACTCAAATTAAGATTGCATCGACGGGAGAATACTTAGGTTATGCTTTGAATGTGACACCAGGAGATCTCAGCGGCCATTTTGTGACTATACCTCCGGTTTAAGGAGCGGAATTTTGTAGGGTGCGTTAACGGAATTTAACGCACCCAAAAATAGTCTGGGAGAACAACTAGATTAAGAATGAGAGGTCAGGGGAACGACAAGCAAGGTGATGCCTTGGATCGCCACAATATTGACCGATTCCTCTGGCAGAATAGTTGCATGGCAACCGGATTGATATAATCGAGCTGGCCAAAAACTACCCAAACACCTAAGTTTTGTTGCATCAGTAGGAAACCGGGTTTGATTAAAAACTCCCCGCATCTCTTACCCGTTAAGAGGTTATGCTGGCTTGGAGAAGCCGTATGGGCTAAAATGAAAGTGAGAAATATCTCAAAAGCAGTCAATCACTCACTTATACGAGTATAATTAAATATTATAGGCTAGAGTGAGCGTACCACTTTGATTCCCTTAGACTTTCTGAAAGCTGTAGCAAGCGAACAAGGCGTATCCGACACGGAACTAGAGGCGTTGTCTCTCGCTTTGGAGGGCGAACCGATTCCGGCGATCGCCACTAAACTGGACATCAGACCGGAAGCCGTCAGAAAAAGACTGGGCGAAGTTTACAAGAAATTTCACATTTCCGGCGCTGGGCCGGGAAAATTAGCGAAATTGCAGCAAATCCTGGTTTCGCTGCACCAAAAAGACCAGAAACAGCACATTTTCGCTGCATTACCGGAAACAGTGGCAGCTGATGGTGCGATCGCACAACCGCGCCAAGATTGGAGTGAAGCACCCGATGTCTCTATTTTCTACGGTCGCAGTGAAGATTTAGCACAACTAAAGCGGTGGATCGTAGAGGAAAGTTGCCGACTGGTGGCGCTGCTGGGTATGGTGGGAATTGGCAAAACTGCCTTATCGGTCAAACTGGCGCAACAAGTACAGGGTGAATTCGATCGCGTGATTTGGCGATCGTTGCGTCACGCACCACCAGCCAGAGATTTTATCGCCGACTTGCTGCAATTTTTATCCCATCAGCGGAAACCCTTTTTACCAGAGAGTTTGGATGACAGAATCTCCTACTTACTGGAATATTTCAAAACTTCTCGCTGTTTGGTGATATTGGATAACTTGGAAAGCATTCTCCGCCCAGGAGATTTCGCCGGACACTACGAGGATAAATATAAAGGATATGGCGAACTGCTGCGGCGAATGGGAGAAGAACCGCACAACAGTTGTCTGCTTCTCACTAGCGTAGAAAAACCGAGAGAAATTGCCTTGCAGGAAGGAGAAAATCTCCCCGTTCGTTCCTGGCAAATGGCAGGTTTGCACGATGAGGAAGCAGCCAAAATTTTAAAATCGAAACGGTTAACAGACGAGTCGAAGTGGGCAAATTTAATTAAAGTTTATCGAGGCAATCCCTTGGCTTTGAAAATCGTTTCTACCACGATTCAAGAGCTATTTTGCGGCAGCGTTACCCAGTTCCTGAAGCAGCGCCCTACCTTGGTTTTGCGAGATATGCGCGATTTAATCGAGTCAGAATTCGAGCGTTTATCAGATTTGGAAAAACAAATCGCTAATTGGCTGGCAATTCTGGGGCATCCCATTTTTTTAACCGACTTGAAAAACAATATTTGGATACCAGTATCAGAATTGAAACTCTTCGAGGCATTGGAATCTTTGGGGAGGCGATCGCTCATTGAGAAAACCTCAGCAGGTTTTACACTACCACCCGTAGTAATGGAATTTGTCAAAAATCAGTTGGTAGAAGAAATATCGGCGGAAATTTTCCGAGTAATTAGAACTGGTAATACTGAAAACCTGGAATGGATTAAACGTTATGACTTGAGCATTGAATCAGAGAAGGAGGAGGAAAATGAAAGCGAAAATCAAGCGACTATCGATCGAATTAGTGAAAACTTACGGCAAGTAATTCGCAACCAAAGTAGTTTGCAAGAACAGGTGGAACAAGTTTCAACCAAATTGCAAGAAAACTCGCCGCTAGAAGTAGGGTATGCCATTGATAACTTGCAACATTTGATCGCCAAAATAAAATAAATAATCGGGTTTCCTAGAGAAACCCTTTTTTTAAACAATCTTTCTAACAGGTTGCAAACCATGAGTTACTGCCTAAACCCAAAATGTTCTAACCCATCCGATCCGAAAAATACGAATCAACTTTCTTGCGTTAATTGCGGTTCGGAATTAATTTTTAAACAGCGTTATCGGGTGATTAAACCCTTGGGTAAAGGAGGTTGCGGCGAAGTTTTTGAGGTGGATGATAACGGCACTACAAAAGTTTTGAAACGGTTAAGCCAAAAATCACCTAAATTTATATCTTTATTTCAACAAGAAGCAAGAGTTCTCAGCCGATTGCAACATCCGGGAATTCCAAAAGTAGAAAAAGACGGTTATTTTCAATATCAACCAGAAGGCAGTATAAATCAGGTTCACTGTTTGGTGATGGAGAAAATTGAAGGGGTGAATTTAGCTGAATGGTTGGAAATTAGGGGGAATAAACCGATTGGGGAAGAAGATGCGATCGCCTGGTTATTACAATTAATAGATATTCTGGAAAAGGTGCATCAAAACCAGTATTTTCACCGAGATATTAAGCCATGTAATATTATGATCAGATCCCCCCAACCCCCCTTGCTAAGGGGGGCTGGGGGGGATCAATTAGTGTTAATTGACTTTGGCTCAATCCGAGAAATGACGGATACTTACCTAGCCAAAATAGGTGGAAATAAAGAATTAACAAGCGTGATTACGGCTGGTTATACACCGCCAGAGCAAACTAATGGTAGACCTTTACCGCAGTCGGATTTCTTTGCGCTGGGAAGAACGTTTGTGCATTTACTGACTGGGAAATATCCTATTGATTTTGAGGAAGACGAGCAACTGAAATTACTGTGGCGAGATAGCGCAAAAGATATTTCAAAATCATTGGCAGATTTAATAGATTGGATGATGGAACCATCGCCAATCAAGCGACCTCAAAATACAGAAATTATCCGTCAATATTTGGCAGCCTGGCAATCTGGTGAAATCGATCGATTACTACCAAAAATAGAAAAAGAAGAATTGCCAATTGAAACAAATATTAATAAATCACCAAAATGGCGCGGTTGGCAAAGTGTGATATTTTCTAGCATTTTGACAACCAGTTTGGTGATGGGTGTGCGATACATGAGTTGGTTGGAAAGATGGGAACTTTCTGCTTTCGATTGGTTAATGCGAATGCGTCCTGGTGAATTAATAGATCCTCGCATCTTAGTGATTGAAATTACTGAAGACGATCTTAATAAATATGTTGGCAATAAGTATGAAAAACAAATTCTTAGGGATGCTACATTAGCCACATTGATTCAAAAACTAGAGAAATATAAACCACTTGCGATCGGCTTAGATCTGCACCGCTATCAACCCCGTCCGCCAGGACGTAAGGATTTAATTACTATTCTTCAGCAAAATCAAAATATTTTAACTGTATGTGCTTACTCATCTTCCGATCCAAATTATGCTCCTTTACCTGAATTAAAAGATAGAGTAAAAGAGAAATTTGGTTTTAGCGATCTAGACAACGACGACAATGGCATCGTGCGTCGCCAAGTCTTATCCTACGACCCAAGTAAAACCTCATATTCTTCTACCTGTACTACTCCTTATAGCTTCAGCTTCTACCTAGCTAAAAGATTCCTTCAAGCACAAAGCAAGCCGCTAGCATTCAATAAAAATGGAGAGTGGTACGCTGAAAAAGTTATCTTTAAACCACTAGGAATTCATACTGGTGGTTATCAAACATTAGATGGACAGAGTAACCAAATTCTGGTCAATTACCGTTCTCCTTGGGATTGGGAAAATAAAAAAATTGCTAAGAATGTCTCGCTTAAAAAATTATTGGAGGAGCAAGACAGTCAATTAAAACAATTAGTAGAAGGTAAAATAGTTTTTATCGGCCATACCTCAGTTGGTAAAGATGAGTTAAATACTCCATTAGGCAAAATGCCAGGAGTTTGGGTTCATGCTCACATGACCAGTCAAATTCTCAGTGCTGTGATGGATAAACGACGCTTATTATGGGTTTTGCCTCAATGGGGCGATTTTCAGTGGGGCGATACAATATTTATTTGGGTTTGGTCTTTTGCAAGTAGCTTAATAGCTTGGCGATTCCGCTCCATTTTGGCTTTAATTTTATTTAGCGGCATTTTCACTTTCGTGTTATATCAAGTTTGCCTAGTAATTCTAACCCAAGGTGGCTGGATGCCATTGATTCCTTCAGTATTATCCCTGTTTTCTACAGCAGTGCTGATGATTTATATTAGTTTGAAGAACCAACAACAGAAACGATAATTACCCAAAAATTGAAATTAATATGCTGATCCGGCAATTTCAGGTCATTTTGGCGATCGCTTTATCACTGAGTAGTCTACTACTCTATTCCAAATCAGTACAGACTCAGCCTAGTTTTGCGATCGGCCAAATCCCTTCAGACCCACCTCCCAGAGGCCATAAAACTCCGGGCGGTGGACTTGGCCCAAATAACTCCTGCAAACAGACAAACAAGCCGCTTACTGCTTTAGTACCTCTCCAAATTGAACAGCGATTAACCGCATCCGAATATCCAACTTTTTGGTTTTATATTCCCTATGCACCGGAAGACATCCAATCTGTAGAATTTTCTCTGCACGATCGAGAGGAAGATGAAATTTACCGAACTACATTAAAGTTATCCAAAACACCAGGAATCATCGGTATCCGCTTACCCTCCTCTCCCAAATACGCTCTCAAACAAGGTGCGTTCTACCATTGGTATTTAGTCATCAAATGCGAACAAAATCCCCAAACTCGCTTATCTGTAGATGAGTGGGTACAAAGAGTGCCATTAACACCCGATCTTCAGAGTCAAATCGATGCAAGCAAACTAGATATATGGTATGATTCCCTAACTCGGATAGCAGAACTACGCCGCGCTGCACCAGCAGATGATAAATTGAAGAATGAATGGAATAATTTCTTAAAATCTGCTGAATTACAACAGATAGCTGATGAGCCATTAGTTGAATCAATCCAACTTGCGGAAAATGTTACTAATTAAAGGACTTTCATTAACAATCAAAGCCAATTTCCTACCAGAATATAAGGAGCCCAAACATTCGGAGCTTTGTATCGTTCAAATAAGGCTTTTTGAGCGGTTTGAAGTGCTTTAGCCCTAGTAGTATTCGGTTTAGATAACTCGTGATAAAATCGCCCCATGAGTTCAGTATTTGGTTCATCCAGTGCTACCCATAAAGTAGATAAGGTACTGCGTGCGCCTGCACGTATGGCAATTCCTGCTAACCCTAAAACTGCTCGGTTGTCTCCTTGCGCTGTCTCGCAAGCACTGAGGACAAGCAACTCAATCTTGTTAGGTTCACCTTTACTGTTAGTCTCAATCAAGTTAGCCAAATCTTGACCTTTTATTAGGTCATTATACGCAACAATGAATGTGCCATCGGGATCGGAACTAAACACCCCATGAGTCTTGATGTGGATGGCTGAAAAGTTGCCTAACTCAAGCTGCTGTTGGATATTTAATTTAGTAAAATTGGTATTGATAATGGGCTTGCCAGTAAAGACTTCCCTGCTGATAAGATTTAATTCTTGTTCAAAATATTTAATTTTTTCAAAGGGTTTTCCATTTATTAGTTGTTGTTCACCCACTCCCCCAATAAATACTTTCAATTTTTGTTTTAAAGGTTGAGGAGCAAAAAGTTGTAGCCTGGGAGCTATAGCAGCATATTTTTCCATGAGATACTTCTGACCATCATATAGAACAGCCATCGGAATGTTTCGCAAGTCTCCGTCCAGCACAAATACTAATGTTTCAATTGGCGTGCTATCTTTAATGGTTTGTTCAATAGGCTTAAATAACCACTCATACAGTTTTTGAGAAGTTTTCTTTACATCACTCGTGCGATTTGATTCTATTAAATACGATCTTAGCTCTTTCAAGGTATCTTCAACATCTTTTTGAGGAATAATAGTTTCATAATATTTTAGCCTTGCTGCGGGCAACTGTAAGATAATTGCCAAACGGTCTTTCAAAATAATCGGGTAAATTATGGCGGCTTTACTATCAGTAACTTCATTAAGTGCTACAGACTCGGAAAGGTCGCATCTGAGAAAGTTTTCGATTTCTGCTAATTGCAAACCATCTATTTGTTTGATTGCTTTCTGAAGATTTTCTTGACTCGGTTCATTTTTCCCTGCTTCCGGTTGCAAAAGTAAATCAACTAACTGCCGATAAACGGGTTCCACATCATCCCGAAAAGAAAACTGACCTTCTGGATTAATAGCAAGTAAGTTTTTACGTAAATATTGGAGAGTTTCAACGGCTTTTTCGTAAGCATAAATAGCTTCTTCTCTTTTCCCCAAAACATTGTATAATCTTCCTAACTGTGCTTGCCACTGATAAGCAATATCCTGTGCATTCATAATTTGTTGCGCTAAAATTAAAGCTCGATCGGTAAAATTAAGCGCATCTAAATATTGTTTTTTTGCTTCGTATAAACTTCCCAAATTGCCAAGAGCATAAGATTGTAATGGCTTATTCTGTAAGCTTTTAGCTTGTTCCAAAGCAGCTTGCAAAATTTGCTCAATTGCTTTCCAATCTGGAGATATTTCTGAAGATTTTTCGATCGTCTCAATCAGACTGCCAGCTAAATTAATTCTAGCTTCAATAGCCAAACGACTCACAGGTAACTGGTTAATAGGATCGCTAATTTGAGGCCATAAATTTTTGGCATCTGACCATTGCTGATTATCTATCAATAACCTCAATAAATTCAATTTAGCTTGTAACTTAGTAGTTATTGAGGCGTCATCAGTTGCAGCAACTTGATAAAATTCCAAAGCTTTTTGAGTTTCTGCCTGCCTTTTTTTCTCATCATCAACTGCTTTGGCGCGTTTGGCTTGTGCTAAAGCCGTGTTACCCAAACTAAGTTTAATTTGACTGATATTTTTAGGATATTTCAACACTGCTAAATCAAGACTTTCATGTAATACTTTTTCAGATTCTTCTAATTCACCAGTCAGCCGCAAAACATCACCATAACTACGCAATGCCAGTATCTTAATTTCAGAGTCAGGTTTTGTTTCGAGAAATTTATTAATTTGCTCTAACAATTTCTCGGCTTGCCAATATTGTCCCAAAGCTTGCATTGCTTGCGCTTGATTTAGTTGACTGCCAATAATTCCTTCCTGATTATTAGCTTGTTGGTAGGCTATTTCGGCTTGCTTCCAGCTATTTAAAGCTGCTTCTGCGTTACCTGATTCTAATTGCTGATACCCTAGAGTGTTTAAGTTTTCTGCTGACTGCAAAGTATTTGCACTAATGGCAATTAATTGAGTTGCAGCTAGAGGTCTGGCAGACAAAATTTCTCCCATACTTAAGGTTAAAATTAGGGATGCTACAGCTAAAAGAAAGAATCGCAATAGATGCTTATTGTACATGGCAGCTATATGGCGTAGGTAAAGAACTGTAGGGTGTAACTTTGGGTGCTTCAGCGGTGAGAATTATTTCACCATTTGCGCCTCGTATCCAACCTTGTGCTTCTATCATTTGGGGAGTGGGAAGTGGGGAGTGGGAAGTCGGTAAATTTGGTTTATCGATATTATTTGAATTTAGCCAAATGCTATAATTATTTAGTGGCTGAGTGGGGTTTGGTGGCAATCCACCTAAGCCAATATTGACAAATCTGGATGCTTGTCTGCTAGCAGCTTCACAACCTCTGACGATGGTTGGATTTGCCGGATTTTGAGGCAGTTTCAGCAATCCTTGAGTGGGGTCGATATCTGGGGTTTGAATATCTACAACACCGTCGATTCCAAGTTGTGAACTGGCATCGATATTACTATCAAAAGATTGAAAAATACCTTGAGTATTGATATTTATATTTCCTCCTCTACCGCGAATGGCTTGAGCGAGAATATCGCTATTTTCCAAACTAGCTAAAATATCTGAGTTTATGGTAATATTTCCCCCATTTGCAGAACCAGTTGCGTTAGTAGTAATGCGACTGTCGTTACGCATTTGTACGAAAGGTGTTTGGATGGTAATATTACCTCGATCGCCTGCTGCTGTTTCGGCGTTTAAAGAAGCGTTATTATTAAAATATAGGGTATTTGCAATTACATCCAAATTCCCCGCCGCACCAACACCTTCTCCACTCACCGTCACTCTCGCACCATCTCGAATAGTTAAGTTCCCAGTTTGAATTATTAAATCCCCAGCATTTCCTTTACCTAAAGTGCTAGCAACCACTTCACTGGGAACCGTACCATCTGCGGAAGTGCCGATTAATTCTACTGAATCTGTGGCATTTATCGTTACTTTTCCCCCTAAACCAGTGCTACTTTCAGTCGTACCCGCACCGATGCGAGAACCGCTTTGAACAGTTAATTGCTGGGTGTTAATATTCAAAGTTCCTGCATTCCCAGCACCCAAAGTATCGGCAGATATTGCCGCTCCATTTTCCACATTTAATCTGGAAGTATTAATAGTTAAATTCCCAGCTTTGTTCGTGCCGAGAGTAGCAGTTGCTAAGGCACTTCTGCCACTTAAATTGATAGATTCCAAAGCATTAACAGTCATATTTCCCCCCGCACCAGTATTAGCAGCAGAAGTGATTGCTCCCGCACCATCTCTAGCAGTAAAATGAGGAGTATTAATTGTTAAATTACCTGCATCTCCAGAACCTTGAGAAACCGTAGCCAAACCAGCGAAACGCGATCGTTCTCCCTGAGTTCCAAAAATCAAAAAAAATACCTCTTCCGTAACGGTAAAAGCGCCTGGAAAACTACCAGTAATTTCGATAAATTCGTCAGCATTGACAGTTAAATCTCCACCTTTTCCGCTACCTGCAACTGCCGTGGAAGCACCCGATCGATTTCCGTCAATAATCAATCTCCCCGTGTTGATTGTCACGTTGCCGCCATTCCCTGCACCAGAAGTTTGAGACAGGAACGCACCTCGATTAGATAGTTCGATCGACTCGGAAGCATTGACAGTTAAATTACCTCCCTTACCCGTGCTATCAGTTCCTAAAGTCAACGGCAGATTAGGTAATCCCGTTGAAGCGGTAATAGTGGCGGTTTCTCTTGCTACTAACTGTCTAGTTTCAATCAGCATATCTCCAGCATTTCCCGCGCCGAAAGTAGAAGAAGAAATAACAGAATTTTGCTCTAAAGTTAACCGAGGACTGATAATAGTTAAATCTCCAGCATTGCCGCTATTAAGAATAGTAGCAGTAGCCAAACCACTTTTATTTTTTATTTCTACCAACTCGCCAGCATTAACTGTTAGGTTTCCGCCTCTACCATTTCCCGTAGTAGCAGATAAAACAGCAGCAGCATTTTGAATTGTTAGTCTTCTAGTGTTAATTGTCAAGTTTCCGGCATCTTTGCCATTACCTACACTGGCAGTTGCGATACCATTAAGAACATCGGGTAAGGAAATAGGAAAGTCATCTGAAATGCCAAACAATGGAGATCTGGTTCCTGTTCCGATTAAATCTATAGACTCTCTAGCATTGACAATTAGATTTCCTCCTGCGCCTTTACCTGCGGTGAAAGCGATCGCAGCAGCACCATTTTGAATTGTTAATCTACCAGTATTAATTGTTAAATCGCCACTTCTTCCTGTAGCATCATCTAAACTGCCAGTAAATATACCGTTGCTGAAATCAGAAGCGTTAACGGTTCCCAGAACAAAATTTACTAATGAAATTTTATTGTTTGTGCCAATCAATTCGAGCAAGTCGGCAGCGTTTATTGTGATATTAGCTCCATTACCGCTACCAAAAGTATAGGCAGATACGGTTGCGCCATCTTGCAAAGTTAATTGCGATGCTTGGATGTTGATGTTACCGCTATTGCGATCGCGAAGCGTGGCGTTAGCCGTATCGCCTAATGTATTGGCAGAAATATTTGAGTTTTCGGTAAGCGTTACCCGTCCACCTACTAGCTGGATATCGCCTGCACCAATATCACTGGTATCGATATTTGCTTGTTGAGAAAGTTGCAGGTTGGCGAAATTTTGCACGCCGGAATAGTTTATAATTGGAATATTACCAATTAAAGAAATACCGACATTACTGTTATTACCAACGCTTCCCAAATCGATGCGTCCTCCTTCTGCAAAGAGATTTCCACCTGCTATAGTTACGTCACCTCCTACCAGTGCTAAACTTTTTCCCGGTGACACTGCTAAACGAGATGACTGCACTTGAATGGGAGAAGGGGAAACACCGAATTGCAAACCAATGGGAACGCTAATTGTTAATAGCGGTGTGGTTTGTGCGGTAGGTGCGGCGCTAAACGGAGTGCTATCGGCAAAATTCAAACTGCTGGCGGTACTCGCTAGGAAGGAACCACCGATATTTAAACTGGCGTTAGGGCCAAAAATAATTCCATTCGGGTTAAGCAGGAATAAATTAGCAGTATTGTTGGCGCGGATGATGCCATCAATATTAGAAATTTTACCGCCTGTTACGCGACTGAAAATGTTTTGAATGTCGGGTGCATTGTTGAAAAAAGCAGTACCGCCAGTAGGGATGGAAAATTCTTGAAAGCTGTGGAATAAATTGCTACCAGTTTGAGTTCCTCCCTCAATAATATTGATGTTGCCTTGAGGGGTGACGATCGAATTTACTGGTAGGGTGGCATCGGGTATAATTTGAGCTAGGGTAATGTTTTGGTAAAAAATCGCTCCCCCTAGCAACCACGCCGTTGTTAGCGCTAACTGACTGTACCTGCTTAACCTTGTTTGAGACATGGTAGAATGCACCGTTTCAGGCATTTAAGGATATTTTACACCAAAAGCGGTTGTTTGAATACTACCATACCATCGGGCGATCGCACAATTTTACCATCCTTCTCTCGTTCCACCTCGCAGAAAGCGTAGTTACCCTGTCCATCTCGCTTCAGGCGAAGTCCTCCTTGCACTAATTCATAAGCTGGGGGATGGAACTGCACAATGCCTTGGTGTTCCATAATTTGATTATTTTCATCCCGCAATACGGGACAAACCACTAATTCGCCACTTACATCAAATACCCAATTATTTTCTTTCGGATCGCGCAATGGTGTCGGGTAAATTGGCAAATTTTCGGAAGTGAGAATTAGTTGGCCTTTTTCATCTTGTAAAGGGATTAAAAATATTGGTTTGCCATTAGGTTTGCGGACGAGTTCGTTAGTGTGAGGGTCGCGCAAAGGGATGGCGCTGGGTGCGGGTGGGGTGACTTCCGGTAACTCTGGGTGCGGGGGATGGAGGGAGGGTAATTCGGCATCTTTGGGAATATCGTAATGGCGGGTATATTGCACTGCGGCTTTCTGGAAACCGAGGCGTTCTAATAAGGATTGAATGCCAGTTTGTTCGGCAGAAATTAGTACATCGATATCGGTGACTTTCAGTGATTCTGCTTTTTGAATACCTGCTTCAATTAATTGTTTGATTGCTTCCGGGTGTCGGTGTTCTGGTTGCACGTAGAGTCCTAAAACAGAACCAACTCGACGCGGGTGAAAGGGATTTTCTCGTTCTTGGTGTTGGCGTAATTCTTCTGGTAAAGTTGCTGGTGGTTTTTCGTCGTAGGTGTAGGTGAAGAAAAAGCCAACGATGGTTTTATTGCTATGTTCTAATACCCAACAGAAAGAGAGGGGTTTGGTTAGTTGATAGGCGACATATTGTTCAAAATCATACTTGGGTTTGAGAATCATGGAAGGGTCGGCAGATTCTCTTTCTTCAGCGAAAGCGGACATTAAAGGTGCGATCGCTTTTGCATCTTCTGGGGTGGCGAGGCGATGGGTGTATGGCATGGTTTGAAATTTGGACAGAATATTTACCATAGAATTTGCTCCTTGGCAAGGGTGAGTTTTCGTGATGGGGAAAGGTTGGGCGATCGCTCCTCAGTTCACAGATTGTTTGTCTCTATTTATTTGAATTTGAGCTTGTAAACTAAGTTGCCTCACTTAAGTTTTAATGTCAAGCGTTCAATGCGAGATTGATGCTAAGTGCCTCAAAAGCTTAGTAGTAGCGGTAAAAAGCCTAATTTTGCCGCTACTCACTAGAGTTACAAAATGTAAAGTGCGATTGGTGGGAGGTGGGGGAAAGGAGAGAAGTAGGCGGGCGGAGTGCGATCGCACTTCACTTGAAGTAAAACTTTTCGTGGGTTGAGTCCGAACTTGAATCACGCTGGGTGCTTCTGCTTGGGTAGCTGCTAACAGGATGCCAAAATCTAGGTCGTTGGTGAAGACAACATAACCATTGGTGCTTGCCCAGTTCATTATGACGCGATCTGTTGCTCTTGGATCGCCGATATTTGACCGTAAAAAAGACCAAAAACCCTGATGGGGACAATACCCAAGAAAACATTCATTCTGCGACCAGTCCCATAAAATGTTTTGAAATGGCACAAAGGTATGGATGGAAACTCAAAGATATCCGTAAAACTAGAGACAATATCCTAAAAGTAGATTGCGTTTTTTATGGAAAGCAAACCAGTTTCGAGGACGAACGATATGAGACAGACTTGGATTATCTACAAGAGTAACGATCCAGATGCTTTTGGATGGGAAGACCGCCAGCTTTTACCATCGGGAAGTTTGACAAATGGGAAGAATTGCGGCGGGGCGCTTCTGTCGATGAAATACTGGAAGCGTCACACCAGACAGTATAACGCGAAGTGCGATCGCACTTCGCTTTTAGAAACTCGGTAACTCCTACGAAACCGGGTTTCTGAGTTAAGTTTACCTAGAAGCTAAAACTGAGCCAGGGGAGCGGTTTAGTGTTAAACTGGATTTAGGGGATGCGACGATCGTAAAAGATTTTGTCATTTGAACCCTAAAAAAAGGTTGATGTTTGTACAATTAGGAAGCTCTGTTATGAACCATCACGAACGGATCACCATTGAAGCAGGTAAGCGAAGTGGTAAACCTTGCATTCGCGGAATGCGGATTACAGTTTACGATGTTTTGTCTTATCTGGCATCAGGAATGACTTATCAAGAGATTCTTGATGATTTTCCTTATCTGACTCAAGAGGATATTTTAGCTTGTTTGAGCTATGCAGCCGATCGGGAGAGACAAACATTATTAATCCAGGTATGAAATTACTATTCGATCATAATCTCTCTACCCGATTGGTTAATCGACTTGCAGATATTTTTCCTGACTCAAATCATGTGGATAACTTAGGGATGGCGCAAGCAGATGATGGTGAAGTATGGGTTTATGCACAAAATAATGGTTTTACGATCGCTACCAGAGATAGTGACTACAACGAACTTCTGATGTTACGTGGTTTTCCACCTAAAGTCATTTGGATTAGAAGGGGAAATTGCTCAACTTCAGAAATTGAAGCGATGCTGAGAACACATATTACTGATATTCAAACATTGTTTGATGATTCATCGTTAGGAATATTAACTCTGTAGTAAGGGAGTTTTTGATTTGTTTAAGTATGTTTTCAGAAGACATAATTACCTCTGCGTTTTTGATGGCGATCGCCCTCCGTTTAACTTACAGAAAGTGAGGGGCGATCGCTCCAGCAATATAGTACAATAAAATTATCGAGTTAAAACACAACAAATGACAAGTACAACTAATAAAGAACCAACCCTGGCAGATGTCATCGAAAAGTTAGACAAGCTATCGAGAGATTCGGAGAAGTTTAACGATCGCTTTTCTAATTACCAGCAAGCAACTCAGTGGGTAGTGCAACTTGCTTTCACTCTAATTGCTAGTGCGACTATTACGGTGATTATCACGTCAGTTTTCCGCAAGTAATAAATTAAATAGGCGATCGCACTCCGTTTAACTTACAGAAAGAGAGGGGGCGATCGCTTGTCAAGGGACAATTCCCTCCCCAAATCATCTGGCTACAAAATCGTCAAATAGGTTTCCGTTGGACTAATGGGCAAAGGCTTTAAAATTTGTTTTTGCAAGTCTATTTCTAGCCCCAGTGATTCTAAAGGTATCACTCCCAAAAGGGCATCTCCACCTCCCGGTAATTCCAAGCACTCAAAGGTTCCTTCTCGTTCAAACATTGATATTTTGGCATCTTGAAAAATGCGAGCTTTGCCAATACCCATTGCGGTGGCTACATCCACTTCTTTCAGGAGTTTCAGTCCCAGTTTCGCGATCGCATCTTTTGGCAAACATAAGGTAGTGGCTCCTGTATCTACTAATACATTTTTGAGGATGATCGAGCGAATTTGTTCGGGTAGAATTGTCCCATCTTCTGCCCGAATTTGGTCGGCTCGATTAATGATTGTCAGAGTGGCGAAAACTTTTCCCATTTCCTTGTCAGTTTGAGTTTGCATAGTTGCGTCCTACTTAAGAGTTGGAGCGATTATCTCCTTTTATTGTAACTTATTTTGTCAACGTTATTTTATATATGAATAAGCTGAATTAAGAATGGCGATCGCACTCCGTTTAACTTACAGAAAGAGAGGGGGCCGATCGCGTGGGTTTGTTTGTCTCAACTGCCAGTAAAATCCAAGGTTTTTTGTTGCCGTTTGCGTTTCATCCGCATTTGGGCAATAAAAGCACTAAACGCCAAGCCACCTAATACAGTA
>CASBRD010000091.1 GCA_949128025.1 Oscillatoriales cyanobacterium PMM_0008
CCTAGCCCCTGCCCCAGATTTATGGCTTAACCGACGAAAGCGGTTGCTATATAAGCGATCGCAGCGATGGTATACCCAAGCGATCGAGAAAAAACGCCCTAATTAGAGATAGGCACCTGCTGAAACGCCCCAGTTTCGGGGATAAAGATGTCCAGAGTATGCACACCTGGTGGCACCCTTAGCCAGACATAAGCATCTACCGAGGCATTGGGGCGGATATCGTATAAGGATACAGAACCCGTGGAGCGATCGCGTGGATTAACCGCTTTATATGTTTCGCTTGTGACGGGATTTCGGGCGGTTGTCTCGCCAACGCCTATGATGTTAGTTGCCGCTACCTTATCTCCAAGACGGCGAATTCGCATCTGCACATTTACCACATCGCGGTTAGCAGTCTGCGGATCTTGAATCCGCTTAGCCGAAAGCAACTCCACTTGCGCCTTTGTACCAAATGCTAATTGTTGAAATGCACCCGGTTGAAATTCCACAATGGTTGTGGGTGTAGGCACAGCGGGACTCGGAGATGGAGTTGCTATCTGCGGTGCAGGGGTTTTAGTAGATGGACTCACAGAGGAATTGTTGGTGCCATCAGTTGGAGTCGCATTCGGTGTGAGGATGATTTGCGGTGTGCTAGATGGACTGGCTGTGGAACTGCTTTCTATACCAGGGATTAGACTTGCATTGGAAATCAGCACATTTTTAAACGCACCCGTGTCTTTGACTAAAATATCAATTGTGTTGACACCTTCTGGCACCTTTAACACGACATAGCCATCGACAGGTTGTTCCTTGCCCATATTAAACAGAAAGATCGGCCCGGACGATCGCTTGACAGAATCGACTGCTTGGTATTGTTCATTGGCGAGCGGATTGCGGGCAGTTGTAGCGCCGACATTAATGATGTCATTTCCTGCAAAGGCATCTGTAAGCCGACGAACGCGCATCTGCACATTCACTTCGTCAGACTTTCCTGGAATTCGCGTCACCGAGAGTAACTCTACTTGGGCTTTATTTCCTAAAGCAGGCTGTACATAAGGGTTTTGTGGAATAGCGACGCTAGCTTGCGGAGATGGGGAAACAGGTGTTTGAGTGGATGGAGCAACTGGAGTGCTGTTTCTGTTAGTTTGAGGATTGAGAGGGTTTCTCACTTGCCCAGATTGCATCCCTCGATAAAGCAAAAAACCTCCAACTCCCAAAGCTAGGAGAGCTAGCACAGTCGCCACACCAGCCAAAAAGCTGTTTACACCGCTGCCGCGACGCTTGGTTTCAGGGGGTGTTGCGCGTTTGTCACTTTCTCGATTGCCCGTTTTCATACAAAAACTAGAGTCACAAGTAATTTTTTATGAGTTTTTTCTATTAGACTATTTTAGGAACTCACGACATCCGGTAACCTCCATCATAGGACAGAACTTTATCTACTGTATGCTTTTTGTTCTAAGGGGATGTTTGAGAAGTATCAGACGATCCCCCCTAGCCCCCCTTAAAAAGGGGGGGACAAGAGCCTCAAAGTCCCCTTTTTTAAGGGGGATTTAGGGGGATCTCCAAAGGGTTGGTGTATCGCCAGCAACTTTTCAAACATCCTCTAAGGATGAACTAATGCGGGTTACCCGCAGGATCTGAAAATGCCTATGAATTTTCAAAATTTGGCAAATCTTGGTAAGCCAATTAGTTTACTACTGCTTGTTCTGGGTTGCCAGCTGTGGGGAAGAGAACTGAGTGCAAAGGCGCAGTCGCCGACACTTGCCAGTCGAGAAGTCTTGGCGTCAGACATCTCTGGCAAACAACTGGATTCGGCTAAGAATATTTGCTCAGCGCAGTTGCCGGAAGCCATTGATGCGATCGCAAATCGTCCTCAATTTCGCCGCTATCGTTGGGGTATTCTCATTCAAACGCTATCTTCTTCCCAAACTCTCTACAGTCGCGAAGCGCAACAATACTTTATCCCCGCATCCAACACCAAGCTATTGACAACCGCCGCAGCTTTGCGTCTGTTGGGTTCTCAATACCGGATTCGCACATCTGTTTATGGCAACAATGGCGTTTTGCGGGTTGTCGGAAGGGGAGATCCCAGTTTAACGGATGTTCAACTTAAAGATTTGGCACAACAACTGAAGCGTCAGGGAATCAGCCAAGTACAGCAACTGATTGTACAGGATGATTATTTTCATGGGCCAATACTTAATGCCAATTGGGAATGGGAAGATGTGCAATCAGACTATGGCGCACCTGTCAATAGTTTGATTTTGAATCAAAATGCCTTGGCGCTAACGTTATTACCTCAAGCATTCGGTCAACCGCTAAAATTTCGTTGGAAAGATCCATTTGCCGATCTGCAATGGCAAGTGGAAAATTATTCAGTTACAGGTAAAGCTAAGTCAGAAAGTTCGGTAGAAGTAGTTGGTGTTTTAGGAAAGCCGGTTTTACAAATCCGAGGTGAGTTGAGTGTTGATTCCGAACCCGAAGACTTTGATGTGGCAGTGCGCGATCCAGCAGAACACTTTTTGCGACACTTTCAAGAAGCTTTAAAATCTGAAGGGATTAGTGTCGCACAGGCAAAGGTTGCATCTGGCAATAAAAGTGAGGATGAACAAGAGTTAGCATCTGTCGAATCTCCACCGTTATCGCAACTTTTAATAGATACCAATCAGCCAAGTAATAATCTTTATGCGGAAGCTTTGCTGCGAACCATTGGTGTTGTTAAAAAGCAATCGGAAACTAAGAGTCTGAATACTGCTGAAATGGGGTTAGCTGCGATCGAATCAACTTTAACAGATCTGGGAGTCGATCCGCAAGGTTATGCGATCGAAGATGGTTCGGGATTATCTCGTCACAACTTAGTTAGTCCAGAAGCATTGGTGCAGTTGCTTAAGGGAATGGCACAATCACCAGAAGCTGATATTTTCCGCGCTTCTTTACCTGTGGCTGGTGTCAGCGGGACTCTCAAAAATCGCTTTAAAAATACAACTGCCCAAGGTATTGTGCAAGCTAAAACTGGAACAGTAAGTGGGGTTAATTCCCTGTCTGGATATGTTGATTCTCCTAATTATGAAACAGTGGTTTTTAGTATTATTCTGAATCAATCCGATTTGCCTGCTAAAATGATGCGTCCATCAGTTGATGAGATTGTTTTGTTGTTGACTCGTTTGCGTCGTTGTTAAATTAGATTAGAATTGAACCGCAGAGAAACCGGGTTTCTGGTATGTGAAGAGGAGGCGGAGAGGAAGTGCGATCGCAATTATATCCAACTCTCTAGCAACTCAGTAAAATCAACACCCTCTAAGGGATTCGGCAAACCGTTAATAAAATCTAGTGGCAGACTTTCATCGCTATTTGCCAGAATAGCACTAGCTTCTGTAGCAATTGGATCTGCGGGATATAACTTCAAAATGCGATCGATAATTCTCTGCTCAAAAGCTCTTTGGTTGCGATCGCCTTCAATGTTAGGCTGTTTTTCTAGGACAGCGTAAAGCACTCGCAGATTGTCAGGCGCTAATTCCCTAGCACGCGCTAGAAAAGAACCATCTAGCTCCTCAATTGTGGCACAGGAAACCCATTGTGCTAGTAAGTGAGCTAAAAGCAGTAATTCAATGGGAACCTTACCTCTATCACAAAGTTCGCGAAGTGCCAGATAACCGGCATTTTCGATGGAAATTTGCTCTGCTAAGGCATCAAGTACTATAGTAATTAAAACATCCTTGGATGCGCTGCTCAGCTGCTCTATGTGTCCCTTTTCCTGGTCGATCGCATCTAAAACTTCTTTTACGCTTGTAATCATGGCAATGCCCAATAATCTGAAATGCGAACCACTCCGCCTACTGTACCAACTCTATATACAATATTGACACTATTGACGGTTACGATCTGGACTAGCGGTTTACTAGCAGGTTTTAATTCCGGTAGCATCACACCAGAAGCAATCAACTGCTGAATGTCATCTACGATGCTGTCTTCTACGATATCGACAGTTCCAGCACGTTGGGGATGACTATCGGGGCCAGTTCGATGTTCTCTGTAGGCGTGTCCGGTATTAAACTGGTAGTCGATGCCTGCATCTGTGGTGAATCGTTCTAGATTGGTGCCAGTTCCTTTGGTGGTAAATATTCGCATTCTGCCAAACTTGCTTAATAGCACCCATGTTAGTTATCTTGCATATTCTAATTTGGCCTGGCTATAATACTACTAATGATACTATTGCCTCATGGGGAAATTAAAAAAATTAGTAGAGCAATTCCTCAATCAACCACCCGAAGTGCGATTTGAGGATGTGCTATATATTTTGTCAGCTTTTGGCTTTGAAGAAAAAAGGTATAAGGGTAGCCATCACAGTTTTAGAGATTCGCAAGGTAGAAAGATTACTGTACCCAAAAAAGGCGGACAGAAAGTTAAGGGAGTTTACGTCCAGCAAATCGTTGAGCTATTGAAATTGGAAGAATGGAACGATGAAGACGCTGAATCAGAAGAATAAGCAGATTGAAAAACCGCCACTGGAATATTATTTAAATCTTCAATATCCAGTAACACTTTACCCCGATCCAGAGGAGGGATATGTGGCACAGATTAAAGATTTGCCTGGATGTCTAACTCAAGGTGAAACTCTGGATGAGACGATCGCAAATATCAATGAGGCGCGGGAGTTGTGGATTGAAACTGCTTATGAATCGGGAGACGATATTCCTTTACCCAGCACGGAAGAAAGCTACAGTGGTAAGCTGCTTGTGCGGATGCCTAAATCTCTACATCGTCGTTTGGCTGAACAGGCTGAACAGGAAAATGTAAGTTTGAATCAGTATATTGTGTCTCTGTTGAGTAGGGTTAGTTAGTTGAGATGGTTTGGAAAAGTGCGATCGCTTTTGGAGAATCGAACCACGTTCGCGTCCTAAAACGCGAAGGAAGAGGGGAAAGGAGGGGAAGAGAGCGCTTAGTAGCTGCTTCTCAAAGTAGTTCCCTCGATTCTAATGTGCGGTCTGAGTTCCACTTGTACCCTTGTTTTAACTTCTTGATTTTTGGCTGCTACTTCAAAAGCAAACTTTCCTTTCTCAGGATCGATAATTTCAATATCTTCAACCATCTCAAACGTGAAGTTAAGAATAGAGACATCGGAAAGTTTTAGGTTAATTTGAACTGATTCTTGAATTGTATCCATCCCAAAGCGTAGTTTGATGCCTGAAGCGTCGGTTACTTCATAACACCAGTATCCATCAGCGGGAATAGCAATTACTGGTTCGGCATAGAACAATTCCAGCATTGCCAGTTCATCAAACTTTTGGCGGAGTTTCATTATCTTTACCCAAACCTTAACTCACGATGCCCAACAAGTTTTTTCGGGAAAATTTCCCTGTTTCCAATGCTGGCGAATTTTGACTGCTGCCCTGGGAAATAAAGCATCTGAGTTATTAGTGGGAACTGGCTCGATTTCTTTAACTACGCCATTAGTTTTATCTAACCACAGTTTGCCAAATAGCTTTTCGTGGGGGCCAAAACAATAGACGACGCTGGTATCGTCTTCTTTTTCTTTCCAAAGCAACACATAAAAAGCCATGCCTATTTTCCTCTTTTCTTATAGTGGATTTTTGACAGACTGCTACTAGCCTATCAGTTCCACTATGCCAGAGGTGGTGACGGTGGGTTCCAGATGCGACCTGAACGTATAGTCGCTTCGTGTGCAGTACGGTAGTCGGTACGAAAGATTCCCTCAAACCGCGATTCAAAGTATTCATGCTCTAATAGAGCTAGATCCTCAGCGATGTACTCGCCTCGGCGCAACCGTTCCCAAGCATCAGCAATATCTGGGTCAGGGTCGAAGCGACTGACTCTATCATCAAGCTGGTGTTCTCGGTAGAACAGGTGGTTTTTTATCCGTCTGGTGCGGTACTCTGGTAAACCAGTGTTGCGGGCAATTTCTGCTACATTGTCTGGCTTAGTTAATTTTGGACTTCGGCTTGATTGCTTAATCTCAGGCTGATATTTTTCACTTTGAGCGGTTAATATCGTTGTATAAATGATAAAGAATCGAGGTAAAAATCATCATGAAACTAAGAACGATCGCCTTGGCAACTGTTTGCACTTTGTTTTCTTTATCTCTATCATTTGCAGCAGAGGCAGACGAATCAGACCAACCGTGTCAAGCTTATTTAGATAACAGCAATGGAACTGACGCCGAGGAGAACAACTGTCCGATAACCGTAGGGAAGTTTTCGATTCGGGGAACCTTTTCTAACTCGAATTGGCAGGCTTCTTTTTGGGCATGGGAACCGGCTTATTACATCCTCTACGTTAAAAACCAGCAAGATGGTAGTACAATTAACCTAACAGGTTTCAAGGTCATGGGTACGACGAGCCGACCGCAATACCGATTCACCGATCCAGACCGGAATCTTACCTATATTGTAACTTTCCGATATTCAGACTCCGACACGATCCGATTTGAAATTTATCAAAACGACCGGACGATCGTCAATGAATTGCTCGCACGCGAATCAGACAAACTCATCGGGGGACCTTGATAGAAATTTGCTCGCTGAGATAAATTAGCACACTAAGTACGGAAGACCCGGAAATGGGAAAACCAGAAGAAATTTTGTTTGATAGAAAGTGAAAAGATACTCGACAGCTTAAAAGTGGTTTTTAAGTAACAGTTTAATTAAAAATCGTAAGGTGGGCAACGCCCACCCTACAAACTTAGTACCGATCTTCCTCTTCGTATTCTGGAGCCTTAATCTTCTCCGGTATATTCACCTTGGGAGCTTTGTAGGGCTTAGGCGCTTCGTCGTCAGCCCAGGCATCTTGCTCCTCTTCATCGTCGTACTCATCCTCATACTTTTTGTTGTCATAGCGTGGTGGAGGTTCTGGTGCCGCATACGCTCTCTTGGCGTAATTGTTCCGGGTCTGGGCGGCGTCGCTCCAGTTCTCTTCTTCTTCTATATCTTCTTCATCGTAGTAAATTGATTCTGGTGGCGGTGCCATTTTACGCAAGGGCTGAGGTTGTGCCTGACGCAAGGGTTGCCGAGGTGCAGGTTCTTCCCACTGGTCTTCATCCCAAGTCTCTTGGGCTAAGGGTTTGGCTCTCCGAATCGGCTCAGCTTTTTGCAGAGGAACGCCGGTAGGTAGTTGATTTTCCGGTCTGATTGTGGTAGGTCTGCCGTATTCTTCCTCTTCTTCGCGTTCCCAAGGGGCTTTGCCAATGCCTAAGCGCTCCATCACACCGACGGTGAGCTGTACCAGTCTCTCTTCGGCTCCCTCAAATACAATGAGACGATTCGGGCCACTGCTGACAATTTCGTCTATGGGAAGCTCGTAGGTGCTGATGGTCTCAAAACCGGCAATGCGATCGGGAATTTGGGGAACGCCGAAAGAAGCAATAATCAGAGAGGAGACTTTCCCAGTTTCATTGTCAAACTTGAAGCCCCGCACCCGACCCAACATTTCGCCAGTTTCTGTAATAACTTCGCAGTTGATCAGGGTGTTGTAAATTTCAACATCAACATCATCTTCGAGGACGCTATCGTCATCAACCAGGATAACATCACCGACTTGACGGACGCGACTCAGGAGCATAAGCCGTGGCACGTTGCCCATCGACAGTATACTCTCCCGCAGGCCGAGAGCTACAACTTCCCGCCGATCGATATCTACCCACAGTTGACTAACCACCCCAAGGCGTTTACCTGTGTCGCGGGTGATCACCTGAGTACCTAAGATGTCTGAGCGTTGGCTAATTTGTTCAGAAGTCATTATGTGTCCCGAATCTGGGCCTCGAACCCTGTCACAATACTTATCTTAATTATTCAGATTACCAATTGCCTGACTCAGGCAAGCTTTAGGATTGTAATTTGATTCCCAGAACTTGGGTATAGGCTCCCCTCGCTTGGGTAACACCAATCACGCGCTGGGCTGATTTAATCATAGGCCCTTTGTGACTGACGACAATAAACTGTGCTTGGCTTGCCTGTTGTGAGATCATTCTAGCCAATCGCTCGACGTTTGCTCCATCTAAAAACATATCAACTTCATCAAAGGCGTAGAAAGGTGACGGGCGGTAGCGCTGCAAGGCAAAGATAAAGCTCAGCGCAGTCATGGATTTTTCGCCGCCAGACATGGATGCTAGGCGCTGCACGGGTTTGCCTTTGGGATGTGCGACGAGGTTAAGACCGCCAGCAAAGGGGTCTTGGGGGTTGTCCAGGGTCAAACTGCCGTCGCCTTCGGAAAATTCGGCAAAAATAGCTTGAAAGTTTTGGTTAACGGCGTCGAAGGCTTCTTTGAAGGCACGAAACCTCAAGGTGGTGAAGTTTTCGATCCGCAAGAGTATTTCGGTGCGCTCTTGCTCCAGGGTAGCTAGTTTCTGGGTTAGTTCTTGGAGGCGGTTTTGGGTGCGATCGTATTCTTCCAAGGCTAGCATATTGACGGGTTCCATTGCCTGAAGGCGTTTCTGGAGAGTACGCATTTCCTTTTGCAGTTCTTCCAGATTCACATTTTCGGGTACTGATGGCAAAGGTTCGGGTAATTCCGCCTGTCTGCTTTGCCGCTGAGTTTGGATGTTTGTCAGTTCCTCGCGGCGAGTTAGTTGGGTTTCCTGAAGTTTTTGCAGTTCCCATTCCAGTTGTTGTTGAGATAAGCGTAACTCACGCAGATGATTTTCGGTCCGATCGCGCTCTTTCTTCTCTTCTCCCAATGCCTCCTCTGCCTGAGTCATTGATGCCTGAGTTTGAGCTATCTGTTCATTTATAGCAGATAGCTGAGCGTTGATGGTTGATTTGCGATCGCTGATGGTTGACTTTTGACCCTGGTATTCTTCCACCCGTCGATTACAGTCCTGGATTTTCTCTTGCAAACGCAGCTGCTGATTTTGCAAATCCTTTAATCTTTGTTCTGTATTGCGAAAAGCTTGTTCCCTTTCTCGCAATTCCACTTCCTGAACTTTAATCCTACCCTGGATTTGTTGCCACTCGCTATGAGTTTGGGATTGTTCCAATTCTGCCAAAGCTTGCCGAAGTTGAGCCAACCGCGCTTCTTGCGTTGGTAACTCCCTATCCAGAGATTCCAGGCGGGTTTGAGCATTGGCAAGTTCTTGACTACTTTTAGAAAAAAGCGATCGGGCCTGTTCCTGTTGTCCAGTTAAACTCTTAATCTCTTTCTGCAATTGTTCAAAATGTAACTCTTGTTCCCGACGTTCTTGACGTGCTTCCGTCAATTGATGAGACAGTTGTTTTGTCTTAATAGAAAGAGAATGAATCGCCTCACCACAACGTTCTAAAATTAGTTCAATTTCTTGTAGTCTATTTCTCAAGTTATTGACTTCACCAGATTCAGTAGAATCGCCAGTCCCAAAATGCAGAGTCGAACGCTGACTGCTACTCCCCCCAGTCATAGCGCCGCTAGTTTCCAAAAGTTCCCCATCTAATGTGACAATGCGATATTGACCCAGGTAAACCCGCGCATCATCTATTTTATCAAAAACAACTGTCCCCCCAAAAACATAATTGAAAATATTTCGATAGCGCGAATCGTATTCAATCAAATTAACACAATAATCGATATATCCATTCGCATATCGCAGCGTAGTTGCTTGATGGAATGGTGGCGATTGAATTTTGTTGAGCGGTAAGAAAGTTACTCTTCCAGCGCGTTTTTGTTTGATCAGTTGAATTCCAGCAGCAGCAACCCCATCATCTTCAACTACGAGATTTCCCATCCGCCCACCAGCAGCAGTTTCAAGTGCTAGCTGATAGCGCGGTTCAACTCTACCCAATTGTGCAACTAATCCACAAACTCCTGGCAATCCAGATTGTTGAATAACTTGGATAGCGTAAGTTCCTTGAGCTTCTTGTTGAGCTTGTGCTTGAGCTTCCAGTTTATCAAGTTGGCGTTGTTTATCTCGTTGTTCTTGCAACAAACGTTTTTGAGTTTCTTGTTGGAGTTGCAGTTCTTGTTCTGCTGCGGATAGAGATTGAGTTAATGATGTAACTGTTAAAGAAGATTCTGTCAATTGAATTTCAAAATCAACCGCACGAGATTGTTTGGTATCAAGTTGCGGTACTAGAGATTCTAATAGCTGATTTTGCTCCTCTATTTGTCGAGCTAAGTTGGTATAGCGTTCTCTCAGTTGCGCTTGTTCCGTGCGTTGAGGATCGATCGTTTGCAGCAGGGTTTCGATTTGGCGAGTCAGGGCAGTTTGTTGCTGTACCCATGCTTCCGAGGCAGATGCGATCGCACTCGCATTTTCCCGACTTTGGTTTAAATCCTGTTGCGCCTCATCCCTTGTGGTAACTAAAGAAGCAATCTGCCTTTCAACAGTTTCTTGTTCCTGGGTTAATTGTTCTAAACTTTGCTGATGTTGTTCAATTTCCCCATAAGTTTCTTGCAGACGCCGGGATGTTTCTTGTGCAGATGTTTCCTGTTCTCTAGCTTGGCGTTGGAGTTGACGCTGTTCCGCTTGTTGGGTAGCGAGAACTGATTGCAAAGCTAAAAGTTCTTCTTCTCCCAAAGCTTTGACGCGAGCATTCAAATCTCCCAAGTTGACGTTTGTTTGCTCGATTTGTAAGTTAAGATTGGATAGCTGTTCTCTGAGTTCGGTAGAATTGCGATCGCCAGCTTCTATCTGTTCCCTGAGATGCCATTCTTGTTGTTGTAGAGAACGCCACCCCAGCACAATTTCCCATTTCTCTTTTTCTTGGAGTTCGCCGCGCAGTTTTTGGTATTTTTCTGCTTTAATACGATCTTGAGAAAGACGATCGCGCTGAGCGACCAATTCCTTTTCGACAATCCGACAGCTATCCTCTCGTTCCTTAACCGACTCCAGAGTTTGCTTCGCCTGAGAAATTTTGCGATCGAACGCTGCAACCCCCGCCAACTCATCAATAATCTCGCGGCGTTCCTTCGAGTTCATCGAAATAATACTCGTCACATCGCCTTGCAGCACCACATTGTAGCCTTCTGGATAAACCCGCAAGCGCTCCAACTGTTCGTGGAGTTCCGTCAGCGTGCAGGATTGGCCATTCATGTAGTAATTCGAGGTGTAACTACCTTGCTTCGTCACTCGCAGCTTGCGGGTAACACTCCACTCTGCCGATTTTCGATTTTGGATTTTGGATTTTGGATTTTTCTTTTCCCCTACTTCACTCCCCTCCTTGTTCAACAGGTCGAGGTCGGCGGTGGAGTTCCCATCCGCGCCTATTCCACTCCCCTCCCCGTCCAACGGGTCGGAGTCAGAGGTGGGGTTCCCATCCACTCCATCTTGCGCCCTTATTCCACTCCCCTCCCCGTCCGACGGGGAGGGGTTGGGGGTGGGGTTCCTAACACCCGCTTCATCACTCAAATCAAACGTAACAGTCACAATAGCTTCAACAGTGCCGCGATTCATGTGATTTTGGTTAACCAAATCCGGGAGACGTTCCGCACGCATACCCCTAGAACTAGCAAGTCCCAGACAAAACAGCAGCGCATCCAGAATATTCGACTTTCCCGAACCATTCGGCCCAGTAACCACAGTAAACCCCGACAGCACGGGAATCTGGACAGTGCCGCCAAAAGACTTGAAGTGAGTGAGTTCCAGGCGCTTGATATGAAGCATAGGCGCTGGTCAACTAGGCATGGTGGTACAAGTGTATCAGCGATCGATCCTCAACAGGTTAGTGCAAACCTCATACAGACGAGAAATCCTATTCTATTCTTCAGCGCTGGCACTTATCACCCTGCTAGATTAGCAATTACAGCGCTTTGCAACTGAGTGAAGTACAAATTGTAGGGGCGAAGCATTGCGGAATAAACGTTTCGGTCTTAAGTTAACCCACATCCCGCAATGCTTCGCCCTGAACCTCATTCACCTGCAAACCGCTGTAATACTCCCCTGTCCCTGGCGTTTCAGTAATCTACACCGGGTTAGTTCCAAATATGCCAACACCTGACCTCCCCCAACTATTCGTATGGCTACTGAATGGATTACTTGCTATTATTGCGGGTCTTCTGATTAACGAATGGGGTAAACCAGGGATTTCATACCGGCGCAAGTGGTTAATCCTGGGACTGGGTGCGGGGTGTGGCTTGATAGCAGCCATAGTAAACTGGGCAAGCGGCAGTACCTCAGCAGATTACCAAACCTATTATCTAGTCTTGGGCTACGCCTACTCGCTGTTAACAATATTCTTGCTCACCTACAAGCAGAACACCAAAAATCCTTCCCCTCGAAATCAACTGCTAAAGGCTGTCCGGGATGAGGTGGCGCAACGGCTAGAAGTTTCGCTGCACAATCAAAAAATGATTGACTTGGCTGCGAAAGAGCAACCCCATCATGTCGGTGGAAACCCGATTCCCGCAGTCAATCCAGACAATCGACAGCCGATTAACTGGATTGAACCGAAGATTAACTGGCTTTTGAAATTCTTGATAAGAGCCGATAATGGGCAAAATATCCATCCCCCAGACGAAAACATTATTGATGTTTTTAAGCGAAAAGACGGCAAATTACTGATTTTAGGAGAGCCTGGTGCTGGCAAAACCACGACGCTGCTCGATTTGGCAAAGGATTTGTGCGCCGAAGCAACAGAAAACGAGAATCAACCCATCCCAATTTTGCTTGACCTTTTTTCCTGGAAAGATAACAGCCAATCGCTGACTGAATGGTTGGCGGCGGAACTCAAAACTAAATATGGTGTCCGCGCCGATATTGCCAAAGCCTTGCTAGATGAGCATCAGCTATTACCGTTTTTAGATGGTTTAGATGAACAGGAAGAAACGCGGCGAGTAAGTTGTCTTCGACAAATTAATGAGTTTCTGGAGACAGACGCAAGGGCGCAGCATTTGGTAGTCTGCTCTCGCCTGAAAGAGTTTGAAAACTGTAAAAGTCCATTGCGGCTTAATGGTGCGGTTTGTTTGCAACCGTTGGAAGCACCGCAAATGCAGAAGTATTTTCGTGAGGTAGGCTGTCTGAACTTGTGGGATGGTATCGAGAAAGCCCCCGATTTGTTGGAGTTGGCAAAGTCACCCCTACTGCTCACCCTCATGGCGTTAGCATCCAGTTCTATCTCGATTCCAGATTGGCAAAAGTGCAATACTCCCGATGAGCGTCAGCGCTATTTGTTTGATAAGTATATTGAGCAAATGTTTAAGCGCGAAATTAAACTTAAACTTGAACCTAGCTACTCGCAAGGGCAGCAGCCAAGTGAAGCAGATACTCGTAAATGGTTAGTTTGGTTGGCGAAACAATTAAAAGATAAAAATCAGACAGAGTTTTTGATTGAGAAAATGCAGCCAAATTGGTTAGAAAATACCAATTATAGATGGATGTATCGGATTATTGTTGGGGTAATTGTTGGTATAATTGTTGGGCTAACTGTTTGGCTAGTTGGCAATTTGACTTTAGGGTGGATTACAGGCGTGCTTTTGGGGTTAAGTGCTGGTATCGGTGAAAAAATAGAACCTGCTCAAGCCTTAAAATGGTCTTGGCAAAGCGCACGACCAAAAGGCTTGATCTTCTGGCTAACAATTGTCGGCTTTATCTCTGCGCTAATTTCTGGGCTGACTGCTGGTTTAACTTATGGGCTAATTTCTGGATTAACTTTTGCTTTAATTCCTTGCCAGTTTATTACAGTTACTTTTGTGCTTAGCGGTATACTCATAGAATTTCAAGAAAAAGCTATAACTATCCCTAACGAAAGCATTAAAAGTTCAGCTTCTAATACAGTAATAGCAACCTTAATTTTGTTTTTTTTATGGGCTGGAAGCATTTCCCTACTAAAGCTGGGAACGCCGCAAACTGATGGATTGGCATGGATACTTGTGTTTGAGCTTATTCTTGTGCTAATGGCTGCTATAGTTTTTGGTGGTTTAGCTTGCATTCAACACTTCATTTTGCGTCTCATTCTTTGGCAGCATGGCGATATTCCCTGGAACTATGCCAAATTCCTCAATTACTCATCAGAGCGACTTTTTCTGCAACGAATTGGCGGAAGTTATCGCTTCATCCACGACTTGCTGCGCGAGCATTTTGCCCAGATGTAACTTTAATATTTGGTACGTTGTTGCGCTTCAGCGCTATCTTAAAGAGCGCTGAAGCGCAACAACATACCTGAAGAAACTGATAAATACACATCGGTATGACAGGATTTCAAGTGCTAAAATAAAAACTAGAGCATCGGAGATTCAACTATGACACCAGAGAAAGCTGTAGCGACCAAAGTTCTTTCCCCACAAAAAATCAACAATACAGTCCTTGAGATACCACCCCTGGAAAATGGCGACAGACTGACGCGCATTGAATTTGAGCGGCGCTACGAAGCGATGCCGCATATTAAGAAAGCAGAACTGATTGAAAGAGTGGTTTACATCCAGACATCAGTACGCGCAAAAAGTCATGGTGAACCGCACGCTAAGATAGTAGGTTGGTTGGGTAACTACTGTGCAGCAACGCCTGGGGTGGATATAGCTGACAGTGCTACAGTTCGTTTAGATTGGGACAACGAACCACAACCAGACGCACTTTTGCGAATAGATGTAGGTGGACAGTCTGTTATCAGCGATGATGACTATGTGGAAGGCGCACCGGAATTGATTGTAGAAATAGCCGCTAGTACCGCATCTTACGATTTGCATGACAAATTAAAAGTTTACCGTCGCAACGGAGTACAGGAATATTTAGTGTGGCGAGTTTACAACAAACAACTGGATTGGTTTAAGTTGAGCGAAGGTGAATATATACCTCTTGAACCCAATGCAGATGGCGTGATTTGCAGTCAAATTTTCCCCGGTTTGTGGTTAGCAATATCGGCTTTGCTAGAGGGAAATTTAGCTGAGGTGCTGGCTGTCTTGCAGAAGGGGTTGGAAACAGACGAACACCAAGAATTTGTGCAACGGTTATCAGCGTCAGAACAATAGATTAAACTATAGCGTTTTCAAATGAGTTGTGAACACATATTTAATAGTGAATGTTGGGTTACGACGCGGGCAAAGACGTATCTGTGAGCATTATTAAGTTAATTACCGCGTCTAACCCAACCTACCATTGTTTACATCTCAAATCGAAACACTATATCAATAGAATGAAGGTAAAAAAATATGTCAACACCAGCCGAAACTAGATTTCTAGGTACGTTGTTGCGCTTTAGCGCGGCATCGCAACAACGTACATCTGTTTAATGTGCCAATTGCGTAAGTTTTGTAGCTATGATTCTGATATAGTAGAAGTTGGTACTTTGAAATTATAGCAACCGCCAAGGCAGTTAGGACGTTCTTAATCCCTTCCCGGTGGAAGACTATGTATAGTGGGAGGGCGAAGCATTGCGGGATTAATCTTAACTCAAAATCGAAAAGTTAATTCCGCAATGCTTCGCCCCTACATAATCTTGTGGCGGGAACGGAGTAATCCCTGAAACCCTTGATTCTACACCCTTCTGACCCTAGACCTTAGCTATAAATGACATCAGCGCTTCTGAACAACCGATACCGTATTATTCGGGCGCTAGGAAAAGGTGGATTTGGCGAAACCTTTCTGGCGGAAGACTCCCATATGCCTTCCCGTCGTCTCTGTGTGATTAAGCAGCTCAAACCCGTGGCGAACAACCCGCAGGTTTACCAACTGGTTAAGGAGCGATTTGAGCGGGAAGCGGCCATTTTGGAGCAACTGGGGGAGGGACACGCCCAAATCCCTAAGTTGTACGCCTATTTTGCCGAAGCTGGAGAATTTTATTTAGTTCAGGAGTGGATTGAAGGCGTTACCCTAAATCAAAAGCTAAAAGAGGATGGGGTGCTGAGCGAAAGCGCTGTGAAGGAAATACTATTAAATATTTTACCAGTTCTCGACTATATTCACAATAGAGGTATTATCCATCGCGATATCAAACCTGCCAATATCATTCTGCGACAAAAGGATGGCAAACCAGTTTTAATTGATTTCGGTATTGCGAAAGAAACGATGTATGCTGGGGTGGATATTCTAGGGGAAGTTACTAGCTCTATTGTAGTTGGTACAATGGGTTATATGCCACCTGAGCAAGCGGCTGGTAAACCTGTCTACGCTACGGATATTTACAGTTTGGGGATGACTGCTATCTATCTGCTAACTGGGAAACGGCCCCAAGATTTAAATGCTAATCTTAAAACAGGTGAAACTATTTTTAGTGGTAGCGATCGCAATATTAGTTCAAGTTTAGCAGAAGTTTTACAGCGGGCAGTGCGATCGCATCACAAAGAACGCTATCCCAATGCCAGAGAAATGCTTTTAGCTTTGCATCCTGTCGATCGCGTTTTACCACAATTACCAAAAACAATTAAACCTTCTCCTATTGTACCATTATTTCAGGCAGAAACGACTAACGCGACAGAACCAGAAACACGAACATTTCTTAGCACTAACCCAAGTAACTCAGAAACGAAAAGTCCTGACAATAGGCAAGATTATCGCAACCGCCAGATCTTACTCAACAAAGTCAAAAATTACTGGATTAAAGGAGTGCTGGAAAGTTCTTTACATGGCAAGGCGCTGATTGAACTCGGTTTGGAAAACCGCCTTGATGCGATCGCAAGTCCTTGGGGTATGGCCTGGGAAACGCCAGATATCCCCAGACAAATTTTACCACCAAAAAGCAAAGTGGTCAACCAATTCGACCAACTGGGCGAAGGGCGATCGCTTCTAATTTTAGGCGAACCAGGTGGAGGCAAAACTACCACACTTTTGGAACTTGCTCGCGACTTAATTAATCGTGCCAATCGAGACATCAACCATCCCATACCTGTACTGTTTAACCTATCATCTTGGACGATTGAAAAGCAAGGCTTAGCTAAGCGTGACAAAATAAGTTCATTTGCCAATTGGCTAGTGCAAGAACTCAATACAAAATATCAAGTTTCCAAGCAAATCGGTCAAACTTGGGTGAAAGATGAGCAATTATTGCTGATGTTGGATGGTTTAGATGAAGTAAGTAATGAGCGGCGCGATTTGTGCGTTCAAGCTATCAACCAATTCATCCAGGAACACGGACACACAGAAATAGTAGTTTGCAGCCGCATTAAAGATTACGAAGCACTTTCAAGTCGCCTGAACTTTCAAGGCGCTGTCTTCATCCAACCCCTAAATTTAGAGCAAATTCATCAATATTTAGCTGCTGCTGGCGAGGATTTAGCAGCAGTTAATACAGCATTGGAAACAGATACCACTTTGCAAGAATTAGCGCGATCGCCTCTGATTTTGAGTATTATTACCCTCGCTTACCAAGGTATGTCAATTACCGACTTGCCCGGTATGAACTTGGCAGAACGCCGCCAACATTTGTTCGATAATTATATTAAAAGAATGTTCGATCGCCGCAGTCCTAATTCTGAATATTCACAAGAGCGATCGATGCGCTGGCTAACTTGGCTGGCACAACGTATGTATCAAGAGTCTCAAACGGTCTTTTTAATCGAGCGAA
This sequence comes from Oscillatoriales cyanobacterium PMM_0008, assembly GCA_949128025.1. Classification (GTDB taxonomy): domain Bacteria; phylum Cyanobacteriota; class Cyanobacteriia; order Cyanobacteriales; family Aerosakkonemataceae; genus Argonema. The sequence goes on from CASBRD010000091.1 coordinate 17,397, forward strand.
TGCAGCCCAAATGGTTGAAAACAAAACTGCAACAACAGATATATTCTCTCGGCCTTTTGATGATTTTTCTAATAGTGGGCGGACTGATCGGTCAGATGTTATTGCCGATTAAACGGGTAATTTTTTGGCTAATTTTGATTCCTGTGATTTTAGCACCAATTTTAGGGGTTAATCGAATTAATCCGGTTGAAAGTCTCAAATGGTCATGGAAGAACGGCAGTAGGAATATAATTCGCGGGTTGATGCTTGGCTTGCTTTTTGGGTTGATACTCAAACTACCTTACGAGCTGATCTTTAACCCGTTGCATTGGCAAATTTTTGCACCTCACATGAGGAATTTTCTGTTTTATTCATTGATTCGCGGCATAGTCTTTGCCAGTATTATAGGCATAATTTTTGGGCTAGTTCGCGGGATGACTTCTCCCTCTATCCAAACGATCGCAGTTGCAAATCAAGGTATTTGGCAGTCTCTTAAGAATGCGATCGTCTTCGGCTTGATTGGATTTTTGATGTTGGGAATTGCAGCTAAGATATTGAACTGGCCAATCTTTTTTTGGGGAACTTTTGGACTATCTTTTGGAATGGTAGCAGGAGGAGGAGAAGCCTGTATTAAGCACTTCGTTCTGCGCCTCGTCCTCTACTTGAACGGGTATATACCTTGGAACTACGCTCGTTTCCTGGACTGGGGGACCGATCGCATCTTTTTGCAGAAAGTTGGCGGCGGTTACATCTTCGTCCACCGACTGCTGTTAGAACATTTCGCCCAAATCGAATTGGATTAAGGACTGGGAACTGGGAACTTGGGAATTTGGGTTATTCTCCCCCTCTTCCCCTAGCCCCTAG
>CASBRD010000092.1 GCA_949128025.1 Oscillatoriales cyanobacterium PMM_0008
ATGGAGGGAGAGGGGGGAATGGGAGGGGAGCGGGAAAAACACTGGACTATTTATTAGTGCGATTTTTAACATCCTGTTCCTGATAATTCTTGCTGTTGGAACTTTCTTGAGTCCCAAATTAATGGGATATGACCCAGCCATGCCCCAAGTGCGTCAGATACTGCAACAATCGGGTTTGCCGATACTAAGCGGGATCGTCTGGGCGACAGCAGCTATTGCCAGCATCTTTTTGCTGTGGCGACAAAGGCGTTGGCTTTGGAGTGCCAACTTGGCAGGGTTTATGGCGTTTATGATTTTTGTCGCGCCACCCGCCGCCTTGCTAATTGACGAGCAGCGTCAGCTACCTTTGAGAGAACTATCGGCGCTTGTCACTCAGGTAGAAAAGCCTGGAGAAGAGTTGATTGCGATCGGCTTCATCAGACCTAGCGTGGTATTTTATACCCAGCGAACGGTGAATTACATCAAAACATTCGAGGAAGCGATCGTCTACATTAAGGAAACAGCTACTATTGAGCCAAATCCACCTACAGTGCTAATCCTCAGCAACCCTAAAGCGCTCGATCCAATTGTTTTAAAGCGTCATCAATACAAAGAATTAGGCTCAGCTGGTGCCTTCAAACTGCTGCGATTATCCAAAAGAGGGGCTAGGGGGTAGGGAAGGATATGGTTAAATCCCTCATTTTTACTACTTTCCCATCAGAAGATGATCTATTAGTTCGAGTTGCTCGTCAAAAAGAGGCGACAATCGCCTGGAGGGGTGAAGCCTTTAGCTCTTTTCAAACAAAGCGCGATAAACTGGTTCGCCTTTCGCTTCGGTGAAACGTTCGCGTTCCGTGGGGACTGGCAAAGGGTTTGTCGTCAGCCATTCGGATGAAGTTCTTTGAAAAGCTGGGTGAGAATGGAAGCGATCGCACATTTCGATCGCCACCTCCTTTACATCAGACTGAATAAATACCCATCCCCCAGGAGTAAGATAAGTTGCCAAGTCAGCAACCGTATCCGGTTGTACCACTCGTCGCTTTTGGTGACGCTTTTTGAACCAGGGGTCGGGAAATTGAATCGTCACACGCTGCAATATCCCAGATGGAAAAGAACTTAACAGGGGACGCAGGGAATTGTTGACATTGCAAAACAGGTAGTGCAGATTCTGCAAAAGATGCTCGTCTCGCAGCTTATTTGCCTCCAGAACCAACGGTTCCCGAATTTCTAACCCCAAATAATTCCAATCGGGTTGAACCTGTGCCATGCTCAAAAGGAACTGTCCCTTAGCACAGCCAATATCCAAATGCAGTGGCAGGGTAAGATCGTCGTAAATCTGAGTCCAATCGGGGGGACTCGTAGGTGTCTGATACTTACTACTAAGAGGATTGACGTGCTGGCGAACTCGGACAGCTGCCAAAATTAATACTCCTTCTCAAAACGATTGACTACTTCCCGTTGAGGTCGCATTGCCCAAGCATTAGTTATACTCGACGGGGATCGCTATTTTTTTGCGACCTTAATTCTGGATTGGCGATATGAGCCTAAATTTCCGCTTTGCTGTGGTGAGCGACTTGCACATCGCCGTGCCTCACACCATTTGGGATAATCCAAGCAGGTTTCATCTGGTGGAAGTCAGTATACCAGCGCTGGAGATTGTTCTGAAGCATTTGGAACAACTTGACCTGGATTTTCTGCTTTTACCAGGAGACTTAACGCAGCACGGCGAACCGGATAATCACGCTTGGTTGCAGGGGCGCTTGTCCCAACTGCCTTTTCCAGTGTACGTTGTGCCGGGGAATCACGATGTTCCCAGTTTGCACGGGACTGAAATTGCGATCGCTTTTTCAGATTTCCCTCGCTTCTACCACAAATTTGGCTACGACAATCAAGCACAAATCTATTACACTTGTCAAGTTTTGCCTGGGGTACGCCTGATCGGACTCAATTCTAACCAGTTTGACGAGGAAGGCAAACAAGTCGGGCGTTTAGATGATACTCAGATAGAGTGGCTAAAGCAAGTTTTAGCCGCGTCCTCAGACGAACTGGTGCTGGTGATGATACATCACAATGTAGTAGAACACTTGCCGGGTCAGTCTCGCCACTCATTAGGGCGTCGGTATATGTTGGAGAATGCGGCGGAGTTGCTCTCGATATTGCGATCGGCTAAAGTGCAACTGGTATTTACGGGACACTTGCACGTTCAGGATGTCGCTTACAACCAGGGCATATACGACATTACCACGGGTTCTCTGGTTGGTTATCCGCATCCCTACCGAATTTTACATTACCGTACCGACGAACTGGGCAGACGATCGTTGCAAATTGAGACGCATCGGATCGAATCGGTGCCAGATTGGCCTACTTTACCGCAGATATCGCGAAAGTGGATGGGCGATCGCAGCCACCCCTTCATGCTCAGACTCCTCACCGAACCACCCTTAAGTCTACCTCACACCACAGCAGAGGAACTCGCTCCCAATCTGCGCTATTTTTGGGCAGATATTTCTGGTGGCGATGCTATGTTTGACTTCTCGCACTTTCCACCAAAAGCGCGTCGTTTCTTCGAGAGTTTTAGCGCTATTAGCAGTAATGGTACACCCGCCTTCATTGACAACAATACAACGCTGCTGCTTTAGATTCTCTGTGGCGGTAAATTTTAATACAATCAAAACATGACTGTCAGCAGAACTTACTCTTGGCGATAGAATTTGCACACTTATCGCTGAATTATTCTTGGCTTGTTCCCTAAAAGCTAGAAAGAGAAACTTATGCGAATTTCAAATAAGTAGATGGGCATAATTAAACGTAAAACTGCCAGGCCCTTAGAAACCCGGTTTCTCCAACAATACCTTCGCCATTTCTTTGTAGGTTGGGTTGAGTGAAGCGAAACCCAACACATTTGTTGGGTTTCGTGCCGCAACCCAACCTACAAATTAAGGATTTTAGGTTTTTGGCGAAGGTATTGTCCAAGAAACCGGGTTTCTGCGAGAAAGCTAAAAGATAAACTTATGCGAATTTGAAATAAGTAGGTGGGCATAATTAAACGTAAAACTTCCAGGCCCTTAGAAACCCGGTAACTCCTGCGAAACCGGGTTTCTCTTAGTTCAGTTTATTTACGCCCACCTACTTATCAAATTGCAATTAAGCTAATATTCTTCAATTTGAAATCTGAAATCTAAAATCTGAAATTACCAAAATTACGGTTGTCGGCAAATCCCAAATACAGAAGTATATCCGTGCAGGAAAGTGCTACCAGCTACCGGGCCGATTTCCCCATTGCAGAAAAAACCACCCACAGGAATATCTTTCAGGTAGCGACGGAACAGCCGCGAGTCAAAATCAGGACAGCCATAAAGTCCTTCCCCGCGTCCCATACAAGAGAACATCAAAGCACCCGCAGCAGCAGGATCGGAGGGCGTTTGCTTTTGATGACGCTTGAGCAGCATTTCCAGGTCTTCAGCGGAAGCGTGGGCGTCGCGCAAGTGAAATTGGATACGCTGTCCGGGACGAACACGATCGCCAATTGCGATCGCCCCAGCTCTGGGATCGACCCCCAGCAGACTGCGGATTAAGAAATCTCCCTGTTCCAAATCCTGCTTAAACTCATCCCGCGCCACCCCCACAAACAGCGCATTCTGCGCCAGCATCCGATCCTCCTCATTGAGAGTTTGGATTAAATCTCGCAGCGCTTCCAAAGGCTTACGCGATTTTCCGCAAACAGCAAAATCATCACTGGTTTGCTCCTCCAATTCCAGCACAACATTACGCTCTCCTTCTGTCACCCTATAAGGCTGACCGATAGGACGACATCCTTGAGCCACAATAGTTTCCAAAACAATATTGCCACTCAGAGCGACACCCACCGTACCTTCCCGGTGCAACCTGTAGTTACAAAACAAGCCACTACTGCCGCCTACAGAAGTACCACTAGCCAGTCCTCCCACCTTGATAGAACCTGGATAAGCAAAATCCAGTCCCTGAACTAAGTCGTTAATGCTAGAAGAGAAGGGATCTGCCAACAAAATGAACTGAGGTTGAGCTTGTGGCAGCACACCAATCAAATCCACCCACCCATCTGGGGGACTGTCTAAATCCGGCAATGCTTCTGGAAGTATATGAAAGGCTCGCACGTTTACCCCAGGCAGAGACATCAAGCTCAGGCTCAATCCCGGTTCTCCCTCTACTTCCTGCGCCTCTCCCTGTCGGTTTACGCCAATGACACCGCCACCACCGCAACCAATTAACACCGGCACTGACAGTACCTCCTCGAATAAAGGCATCAGCCTGGTATACTCGCTTGCAAAAGCAGATGAAATAAACACCACAGCCAGATCTGCCGACGCCTGCAACGACAGACTAGCACGTTCTGCAACTTCCTCTACAGCCGCTTCCAAAGAAGGACGGGTTGACAGAGCGTTTGCCCACTTTATCTGGTTGGTCATGGGTTTTACCATCGTCCTTAGTTTAATGTTGTTTTTAGTCTAGGGATTTTCGGCTTGAGCTTTTATAGTAAAGTGCTGAGTGCTGAGTGCTTTAGTACAACACACTCGCTTCTTTATCCAAGTAAATCCCGAATATACCGCAATATTAACCCTCACAGGATCTCAAAATACCAATTTTGCTCCTAAAACCCTCAAAGAATAACCTACCAGAGCAGCTCTCATATGGCGTTAGCAACATCCCCTCATGCCGAGAGTAATATTACCTACTCGAACTGGCGATCGCACCTTAAGAAGTGTTAAGGTATAAATACGACAAGCAATTGAGTGTAAACTCGGCCTGGGAGGGCAATCAACGGTTAAATCTTCAAAAAAAACCTCAATACCCACTCCATGACTCGGCTGAGGGTATGAATGAAAGAAAAGCTCCGTTAAAAACCGGCCTCCCAGGTAAAATTTATCGCAAGACTCAATCTTTTAGATTGACAGTCCTAACTGACAATTCCCGGCATACAGGGAATGGGTAAACACTACTTCTCTGTTTACCCACCCGGACAAGGGGACTGTGACTAAAATAGCTTGAGTCGTGTTTCCTCCCCGCTATAAATAGAAGCGGTTTCCACACTTCCCACGAGGTCTTATGAGCAACATCCAAGAAAAAATCGAACAAGAACTTATCCAGGCTCGTGAAGTCTGTGATATCAGCGGCGGCAACTCGAAAGAATGTGCTGCTGCTTGGGATGCAGTCGAAGAACTGCAAGCAGAAGCTTCTCATCAGCGTCAGAACAAACCCAAGACTTCTCTTGAGAAATATTGCGATGACAATCCCGATGCTGCTGAGTGTCGGCTGTACGAAGACTAGAATTTGTTAGTCATACAGGTCTGTACCCCGGAGTCTCTGTGAAGTGGGTAGAAGTAGTGGGTAGTGGGATTATTTTCCCACTACCCACTACTTCTACCTACTACCTACTACGAGTCTCATTACCTGTTAATTTTTATCTGATACGCTTGATGTCAGCAATACAAAAGTTATGCAAGACCCCTGGTTTAAACCGCTAGTCTGGATGGACTACCGATTGGCGGTATTGTTTACGGTTATTATGCCCTTGATTCTGCTAATTTGGGCTTTTGCCCAAAAAAGCGAAGCGATTCAACGCTTGTTAATTATTTACTGGCGAGTTGCGAGTTTGCTAGCAATCACAATTTACCTGATGATTGATGCTATACCGATCGGCTTTGTATCGGGTTTGATAGCTCGCATCCTCATTCCCATTTCTTTGTGGTTTTGGGCTGATATTAACGAAGAGATAAACGACTTGCCGCAGCGCGAACTAAAGCTAGCCCTAACATCATGGCGTTGGGGAATAACGGTTTACAGTCTGCTGGGAGCAGTGCTAGAAATTCCTTTCCTCAGCTGTTCCGTTTCCTCTAAGCAAGCAGTGCTGGAAAACCCGTTTTGTAGAGTTTGGTTAGATGCGCCTTGGGGCTACAAGCAGATTTTTCATGCCAATACTGGTGAGGCATTTTTAGGCTTTCTGGGGATCGTTGGATTGATAATTTATGTGGCTTCCTTGAGCTATTTTGTGATTTTTAGGTTAGGCAAACAGGGACGATCGGCAATCGAACAATAAACAGCCAAGAAAATTGCCAATTTAAGATTTCAAATTGCAAATTTGAAAAGACAATTTCAATCTGAAATCTTAAATTTGAAATTAAAGTAACTAACAACTAATACCTTTATGACAGATTCGATCGCACGGCGTCTGGAGCAATACACTTCAAGGCGTCCGCAGGAAGTCCTAATAGTAACAGCCCAAATCGCAGGCGAAGAAGACCAAGTGGCGATTTTTAAAGGATATTCCAGTTCTTTGATGCGTCCGACCGCTTTCGATCCAGATGTGACTGTATTGCCGGACGAGGCGAAGATTATCGCGATCGATCGCGTAGCAAGTCCTTATAATCCCGAATCTCCCCGCTACATACAACAAGGATTAACTTGGGAGACAATCCAACCCTTGTTGTCAGATGTTGGGTAGACTCATATCTTGCAAATGACTCAATCACGCTGAAGAAACCGGGTTTCTAAACGAAAAATCAGGCTTTCAGGTAAGGGCAGTTGCACCAGATGTGAGGTAGGGGAATTCCGGAAAGTGTTATCCTCCAGTGTAAGTAAGTGTGTTGTCTGGAGTGTTTGGAAAATATGGTTACAACCCCCGTCGGGACTCAACTGTCTAGCGGTTCCTCTTCGCCATCGTCCGCTTCCGAATCGATGCTTATGGCAAAATCGCGAAATCTCAATCTTGCTTACAACCCAATTAATTTGCCCGCAACGCCTTTGTTTGGAACTGATGGGATTCGCGGCAGAGTGGGAGATTTGCTGAGTGCCGAACTAGCTCTACAAGTCGGTTTTTGGACTGGTAAAGTGCTGCGATCGCAAGCTGTAAGCTCCCAGGCCCCAGGGCCGATCGTTTTAGGCCAAGATACTAGAAACTCCAGCGATATGTTGGCAATGGCCCTAGCCGCCGGTCTTACTTCGGCTGGACTAGAGGTTTGGCAGTTGGGGATATGCCCTACTCCCTGCGTAGCTTACCTAACCAGTATTTTCCAGGCAGCAGGAGGAGTAATGATCTCGGCTAGCCACAACCCGCCAGAGGACAACGGGATTAAAATTTTCGGGCCTGGTGGTACGAAGCTGTCCAAGGAATTGCAAGCACAAATTGAGGCCGGACTTAGGGGACAGCAGATGGGTAATTCTGTTGTGAGCGTTTCGGGAAGACACTACCATCGCCGTGAGTTACTCAAGGAGTATGCCCTGTCGCTTCAGAAACCGCTTCTGCCAGAGAGCGATCTGCGGGGAATGCGAATTGTGCTGGATCTGGCTTGGGGAGCGGCTGTAGGACTTGCGCCGAAGATTTTTGCCGAAATGGGAGCGGAGGTGATTTGCCTGCATGAGAGTCCTGATGGCGATCGCATTAATGTCAATTGCGGTTCGACTCATCTTGCGCCTATCCAGCACGCGGTGAAGCAGCATCAAGCGGATATGGGATTTGCTTTTGATGGGGATGCCGATCGCGTACTGGCTGTGGACAGCCAAGGTCGCATCGTTGATGGCGATCGCATCCTCTATTTCTGGGGGAAAAGTCTGGCCCTGGGGCAACAATTGCCCAACAATACGATCGTGACTACGGTGATGGCTAACCTCGGTTTTGAACGAGCTTGGCAAAATTTCGGCGGTCAATTCCTGCGGACGCCAGTGGGCGACCAGTACGTTCATGCGGAAATGCTCCTCCACGGTGCTATGCTGGGTGGCGAGCAATCGGGACATATCCTCTGCCGTCATTACGCTGTAACTGGCGATGGTTTGTTAACGTCGTTGCATTTGGCCGCACTGGTAAAACGGATGAATACTTCTCTATCCGAATTGGTCGATGGAAGTTTCCAGACTTACCCCCAGCTATTAAAGAATATTCGGGTGGAAGACCGCGATCGTCGTCTGGGTTGGAAAAACTGCGATGTTCTCACAAGCGCGATCGCACAAGCAGAAGCTGCAATGGGAGACTCCGGACGTATCCTCGTTCGCGCTTCCGGAACCGAACCCCTCATTCGCGTCATGGTGGAAGCCGTCAGCGCCGAACTCGCCGACCACTGGGCTGACAATCTGGTTCTAGCCGTTCAGCAATATCTGAATAGGGGCTAGGGGCTAGCCCCTTCCTACATAAGAGTTAACAAAAGGCCGCAGCCAACAGAGAAGCTTGTCTGCGGCGGTATTGGCTTTGGTTTTGTATAACAGCTTACTACTTTGTATAAAACGACACGAAACTCTTTAGCTTTTTAGCTCATATTTTTTACATAGGACTTACGAATTTAATTTTGCACCCACTACAGATGTAGGGGCAATTCATGAATTGCCCCTACATCTAGGGTGAAAAGCGCCAACAATCATGGTAAGTCCTGTTAAAGTGGCTGTACTGCACCTTGCTGTAGCAGCTATAGTCATCTCTCAATCAAAAATTTTCATAATTTTGATAATTTGTTGAACTCACATCTTGCCCCCGGTCAGAAACCAGGTTTGGAACAACTGCCCTTACCTGAAAGCCTATATTTTTGGTGGATAAACCCGATTTATTCGGCCTTATTGGAGTTCCTTAAATCTAAAATCTAAAATCTAAAATGGTATTATCCGTGCTGGCTTTCACTTCTGAACTAAACGTGACTCAGATCGCTATCGCTAGAGAAATTAGTGCAGCAGTTGTCAATGTGAGCGGTCGTCAGCGGATGCTCTCTCAAAGGACGGCGCTGTTTTCCCTCAGACTGGTTTGCTCTCAAGATAAGGTTGAGCGGTCAGAATTGCGATCGCAGTCGTTAGTTGCGATCGATTTAATGGAAAAGTCGCATAATGGATTGATCGATGGCGATCCTGAGATGAAACTACCAGGAAACCCTTCTACGGTAGTAAAAGCGATGTACTTTGAACCACCGCTTCATTTAGACGGGCAGTTTCGGAAATTCATCGCCCAAGTCAGAGCCTTAGCGCAAGTTGAAGACAGCGATCTTACTCAGGATCATCCCCATCTGCTTTACATCCTGGACGCTGCTAACGGCGGACTGCTAGATGCTTTAGATGCGATCGTCAGTCAGTATCAGAAAGAAAGCGAAGCTGAGCAACTGGAGCTTGACATCTACCAGATCCAACTCTATAAGCAAAGTTGTGCCGCCACTGCCGCCGCCCAAGCGCAAGCTCAAGAACTGGAAAAAGCACTGTACGACTTACAAGAGGAACGAACTAAGCTCATTCACACCGAGAGAATTTCCAGCCTCGGTCAACTGGTTGCTGGTGTTGCCCATGAAATCAACAACCCAATCAACTTCATTTACGGAAACTTGACTTACGCGAACAACTATGTAGAAGACCTGCTCAAGCTGATACACCTTTATAAAAAGGAATATCCCAACCCCAGTTCTTCCATTGAAGAAAAAATTACAGATATTGACCTGGATTTTCTGATCCAAGACCTGCCTAAAGTTCTATCTTCTATGAAAATCGGTGCCGATCGCATCCGTCAGATTGTCATGTCGCTGCGGACTTTCTCTCGAATGGACGAAAAGGAAATGAAGCCGGTTGATATTCACGAGGGCGTTGACAGTACGCTATTGATCTTACACAGCCGTCTGAAAGGCAAAGGCGATCGTCCTCAAATCAAAATAATCAAGGAGTACGGCGATTTACCGTTGGTGCAATGCCACGTCGGTCAACTGAATCAAGTATTAATGAATCTTGTGAGCAACGCAATTGACGCCCTGGAAATGGAGACTGGGGACTTTTCAATCCCAAATTCCAAATCCCAAATCCCAAATCCCCAGATTCTGATTCGCACTGAAGCTTTACACCCCGATTATATTAATGTGCAGATTGCCGATAACGGGCCGGGGATGACAGAGGAAGTAAAAGCGCGACTATTTGACGCTTTTTTCACTACCAAGCCGGTAGGTAAAGGTACTGGACTAGGGTTGTCGATCAGCCATCAGATTGTAGTGGAAAAACATGGGGGGTCACTCCGGTGCGTGTCCGAACCGGGACAGGGGACGGAGTTCTGGATTGAGATTCCGATCCGTCAAAAGTCATTAGTCATCTGTTAATGACTTTCGATCAATTGGCAATTTTGTAAATTTCGATTCAATTTCGTGATGCGATCCCAAATATTATATAAAGTTCAACGAAATTAAATTGACTTTTTTATAAAAAAGTCAATTTAGTATAAAATAAAAATATGGTTGCCTAAAGTCAGAATTAAACGCATTAATAATTCCTGACTTAATAAAGTTTTGTAAAGGTTAAGTTTTTGAATCAAAAAGCTCAAAGCTTACACGCAACTAATCGTAAAAAAGGCTTTTTGGCACAAAAAAGGATGTTTGTGAGGAGAAATATGCTTGGATCTTTATCTTTTTTACCTCGGTTATCACCAGTGTTTTCATACAGCAATAAATTCGGATTAATCCAGATTCAAGACTCTCGGAAACGGAGCGCGTTGATGCGAAAAGTTATTGACCGCATCTGGAACTCGCTGGAGATGAAAGTGGGAGCGGCACATGGGTCGCCCCTACTTCAGACAGCCGTGGATGAGGTTGCCAACCTACTGCATCTGGATCGTTGTAGTTTTTTGTGGTACTACCCTCACACACAAAGGGTTCAATTGGTTTACGAGCAGGTTCGCGGCAATCAAGAACCTATGCAATGGGCGTATGATGGGGTAGAAATGTTTCGATCGGCAGCAAGTGTCCTAGCCCAAGGGCAATTGGTAGTCAGCAGCGGCACCGAACCGACAACTGGAGCCTTTGGTGCTATTTCGCGATCGCTCACCCAATTGCCGATTTTTCAACATCAGAAAAACAAGCTTCAGCACAATAGAACAGAGGTTCTTTCTGGCCCAGAGGTGCAGCCAGATATCGCCAAGCTATTAGTTCCAGTCTGTCGAAGTAGCGCCGAAGAAACATCCCTACAGGAAAGTAGGATAGGACTGATGGCCTGTTTGCGGTCAAGGCCCCGCAATTGGTCGCCAGATGAAATAGAAATAGCACAGTTAGTCGCCCAACAGCTCGATATCGGCATCCGCCAGACAAAACTTTACGAGCAAAGCCAGAAACAGGCACAGCGAGAGAAACTGATTAACCAAATTACTAGCCAAACGCGCCAAAGCTTAGATCTAGAAACAATTTTAACTTCTGCGATCGCGCAACTGTTGGATGCCTTAGAAGTAGACCGCTGTCTGGTTCATTTGGTAGAAGACTGTCGCGAACAAGATCTGGGAAGTAAAGGAGAATGCTCTATTTCCTCCAAATCTCAAATTTTCTGGGAGACAGCCCATCGAACCGCATATCGACGCCAACATTTGTATGAAGTTTGTCGAGAACGATTTCCTCGGACTATAGATGATTTCGATACCCACGGGCCGATTACCCAGTGGGTAATTAAATATCGTCAAACAGTTATCATTCCCGATATTACTCAAGATCCCCGCATTGGAGCCCAAAACGAAGAATACAAAAAAGCTCAGATCAACTCTTCTTTAGTTGTACCAGTGCAGGCTAATAACGTACTGCACGCCATTCTTTATCTAAACCAATGTGGCTACAATCGATATTGGTCTAAAAACGATCGAGAATTAGCCGAAGCAGTTGGCAACCAGCTAGCTATTTCGATCCAACAAGCTTGTCTGTATGCCCAAACTCGCGCCTCAATGGAACGAGAATCGCTCCTGCGGTTAATCAGCGATCAAATTCGCGGCACTCTAGATTTAAAAACGATCTTACAGACAGCTGTGCGCGAGGTGCAAAGCTTACTAAAAACAGACCGGGCAGCGATTTATCAATTTACGGAAGCTTCGCAAGGTGAGGTGGTGGTAGAACAGACAACTGGCAAGTGCGTTTCTATTGTGGGGGAGATGAGTCAAAATAGTTGCTTTCTCAGCAAGTCTGCTTACCCATACCTGGGAGAACGAGTACAGGCTATCAACGATGTATTTAATGGTGACTTAGATGATTGCAATATTGCTTTATTGCAGGAGTTGCAAGTGCGAGCTACGCTGGTTGTGCCTATACCTAAAACTGAAGAATTAGGAGAGTTCTTAAGTGAGAAAGAAGGAGAAAATCTACATCCAAATTCTCCTTCTCGTTCTGTCTGGGGATTGCTGATTGTCCACGAATGCGAAAAGCCCAGAGTTTGGCAGGAGTCTGAGGTTGAGTTGCTGCAACAGCTGGCAATTCAAGTGGCGATCGCAATTCAGCAAGCCGAACTGTACGAACAAGCCCGCACCAGCGCCACAGCTGCCCAAATCAAAGCTGAAGCCCTAGAAAAAGCTATATACGACCTCCAGCAGACTCAAGCACAATTAATTCAGACCGAAAAAATGTCTAGCCTCGGCCAGCTGGTGGCCGGTGTCGCCCACGAAATCAACAATCCGGTCAATTTTATCTACGGCAACTTGACCTACGCAAACAGATATACTCAAGACTTGCTAAAGCTAATGAGTTTGTATCAGGAGTTATATCCCGAACCTGTCCCCGAAATCCTGGAGTGTGCTGACGACATTGACTTGGAATTTCTGATCGAAGATTTTCCCAAAATTTTGTCCTCGATGGAAGTGGGGGCCGATCGCATCCGTCAAATTGTCCTCTCTTTGCGGAATTTCTCGCGACTCGATCAAGCCGAAATGAAGCCAGTTGATATTCACGAAGGCATTGACAACACGCTGCTAATCTTGCAAAACCGCCTGAAAACCAACGCAGGGCGTACCCAGGTTGAGATTATTAAAGAGTATGGCGACCTGCCTTTGGTGGAGTGCTACGCGGGACAGCTCAATCAAGTTTTTATGAACCTTTTGAGCAATGCGATCGATGCAGTCGAAGAGTTCGCAGTCAATGGAAACGCAACTGAGGGGCGGGGTCTCCCCGCCCCTACTCCCCAGATTCGGATTCGCACCGAAATGTTGCAGCCCGACTCGATCACGGTGCGGATTGCCGATAACGGGCCGGGAATGACTTCCTCAGTGAAGACGCGACTGTTTGACGCTTTCTTCACCACCAAGCCCGTAGGACGCGGTACAGGACTGGGTTTGTCGATTAGCTATCAGATTGTGGTGGACAAACACAAAGGGGCGTTCTGGTGCGAGTCAGAACCGGGAAAAGGAGCAGAGTTTTGGATTGAGATTCCGGTGCGCCAATACGATCGGGCCTAATTTGGATCGCTAAGTACTGCGATCGCATCCCTCGTAGGGCGGATGTTGGATGTCGATCGCGCTAAAAAAAATCGGCTTAATGTTATACTGTTCACGATCGGAAACTAAGCTTTTTTACTCCAGTAGGGGCAAAGTATTCCGTAACGTATCTTTGGGTTCTACCAACAAATTATCCTGGGAATGAATCGCGCATCCGCGCCGGAGAGCGAACGCGAACGCCCCGGAACTTGCCCTTGCGATAGTATAGCTTTATTTGGAGACTTGTAACAGTGCAAAAAACAGAAGTCGATTACCCATATAACATACAGAGTCGCATTTTATTGTGTTCCCAAACACCAATGTTTGGTGATTAGAATCACCACTAAAATATGTTAACTTAGCAGCCCTTTATTCCCGATCGCAAAATATACTTGTTTATATTTCTTCCTTGTCGAGTCGTTACACATTCGAGGTTAGTGGTTAACTGTTAACAAGCAATGTGTAGCACAGCTTAAAATTAAACTATAAAAAAGCAGAGTAAAGATAAAATCTGCCCTACTTAGGCTGCCGGAAAAAATGACCCACAGCGCTCGCTCACCAGAAGAACAGCGACAAAGCGATGAAACCTATCGCTTTATAATTAACCACATCAAAGAAGCGATCTTCCAGACAGACGCCAATGGGTTCTGGACATTTCTCAATCCTGCCTGGACAGAAATTACCGGATTCACAGTTGAAGAAACACTCGGTAAAAGTATTCTAGATTACATTTATTATGATGACAAAGAAAGGAATATAGAGATATTTCAGAGCCTAATTGAACGCCAAAAAGAAGAATGCCGATATAAGATTCGATACATAACTAAAAATGGCGGCTTTCGTTGGATTGAAGTTTATACGCGATTAACAGTCGATCGCAACGGTGGTATTATAGGCATATCCGGCTCTCTGAACGATATTACCGATCGCAAACAGGCAGTAGAATCTCTGACGCGCCTTAGTGCGATCGTAGAAGCGACCCCTGACATCGTTGGTACAGCCGACAAACAAGGACGGACTTTTTACATCAATTCCCCAGGACGTCGCTTGTTGGGAATCGGTGCAGAAGAAGATATTTTAACCCTAAGCATCGCCAGCTTTCACCCTGAATGGGCCGCTAAAGTCGTTTTAGAGGAGGGTATTCCACACGCTATCCAACATGGGGTTTGGAGTGGCGAAACAGCGCTTTTGAGCCGTGATGGGCGAGAAATTCCGCTCAGTCAGCTAATTATCGCGCACAAACAGTCCGATGGAAGCGTTGAATATCTTTCCACCATTGCCCGCGATTTAAGCGATCGCAAACAAGTCGAAGATATCCTCACACAGCTTAACGCAAAATTAGAAATAAAAGTCCTAGAGCGGACAGCGGAATTAACGAATGCCTTAGAGGAATTGCAGAGCGAGATTGTCGATCGTAACAAAGTAGAAGAAGAATTAGAAAAATCCCTTTCGCTCCAGCGCGCGGCACTGGAATCCACTGCTGATGGAATTATTATCATTAACAAAAACGGAAAAATAGTAGGTTTTAATCAAAAATTTGTCCAAATGTGGCGGATTTCTCAATCCATCCTCGCCTCTAAGGATGATGATAAAGTAGTGTCGTTTGTCTTGCCTCAGCTAAAAGAGCCTGAAAAATTCATCACCAAAGTAAAGAAACTGTACGCCGCGCCGGAACCAGAATCTTGGGACATTTTGGAATTTAAAGATGGGAGAATTTTTGAGCGTTATTCTCAGCCTCAGCGCCTTGGAGAAGAAGTCGTTGGCAGAGTTTGGAGCTTTCGGGATATCACCGAGCGTCGGATGGCAGAAGAAACAATTCGCTATCAAGCTTTACATGACCTTTTAACAGATTTGCCCAATCGGATACTGTTCAACGAGCGGCTATCTGCGGCATTGTCAAATGCACGTGAAAGGCAAGGAATGCTCGCTGTGATGTTTTTAGATTTAGATCGTTTTAAGATAATCAACGATACACTAGGTCACGTTTTTGGCGATCAGTTGTTGCAAATAGTTGCCGAACGACTCACCAATTGTCTGTGGCAGCACGACACCGTTGCTCGTTGGGGAGGGGATGAATTTACCCTGCTGCTGCCCCAAATCAGTTGTGCAGAAGATGCTGGTAGGATCGCCCAAATAATTCTAGATGCTCTTAAGCAACCTTTTAATATAGAAGGGCACCAACTTTATATCAGTAGCAGTATTGGCATTGCTTTCTATCCTTATGATGGCGAAGATGCCGAAACACTTATAAGAAACGCAGATGTTGCCCTATACCGTGCTAAGGAACAGGGTCGCAATAATTACCAGTTTTACAAAGCGGCGATGAACTCCGAAGCTTCCGAGTTGTTGATACTAGAAAACAAGCTGCACCAAGCTTTAGAAAGGGGAGAATTTGTTGTCTACTACCAACCTCAAGTTCATACTACCACTGGCACAATTACAGAAATGGAGGCTTTAGTACGTTGGCAGCATCCTGACTTGGGGCTGGTTTCTCCAGCCAAATTTATCCCGTTAGCTGAGGAAAATGGACTGATTTTACCGATCGGCGAATGGGTGCTGCGAACTGCCTGCGCCCAAAATAAAGTTTGGCATGATGCGGGTTTCCCATCGTTATGCGTAGCGGTTAACCTTTCTGCCCGCCAGTTTCAACAACCCAATCTCGTCGAAATGGTGGCGCGAGTTTTGTCAGAAACAGGGCTCTCGCCCTGCTTTTTGGAGTTAGAAATTACTGAAAGCATTGCTATGCAAAATTTAGATTTTACTAGGGCAATCCTGAAAGACTTGCACAGTATGGGTGTCTCCATTTCTATGGATGATTTTGGCACGGGATATTCTTCGCTGAGCTATCTCAAAAAGTTTCCGCTTGATAAGCTAAAAATTGACCAATCTTTTGTGCGGGAATTGACAACTGACCCGAATGATGCAGCTATTATTAGTGCGATCGCAGCTTTGGCAAAAGTATTGAATCTCAAGATGGTCGCAGAAGGGGTGGAAACAGAAGATCAAAGAGCTTTTTTACAAAGTCTCGAATGCGAATATATGCAGGGTTATTTGTTCAGTCGGCCTCTATCGGCTAAGGATGCAACCCAAATTCTGCCAAAGTCTTGGCCGATTACAGTCAAAACTTCTGCCAGCTATTGTTCTGTTTGTCCCAACAAGGGAGCTAAGCTGTCACACATCTAAGGCAGGGGGGCTAGGGGAATTTTAGATTTTAGATTTTACATTTTAGATTTTATGGCTCTTTCGGATTTGTGATGCTTTTGTTCATATAACAACATTTTTATTTCTTTTCTCCTCTGCCCCTCTGCCCCTCTGCCATAGCATAGTAAGCAGGGAAGAGCCGTTAATTATATTGTGACGGCTTAGTTTCAATGACAGCTTCGGCTTGGTGAACGAGCGATCGCAATTTTTCTACCATCTCCTCCTCAACTCCTTGCCACAAACCGCGCTGATGCGCTTCTAACAACCTTTCTGCCATATCTCGCAAAGCCCAAGGATTTTTTTCTTGGATAAATGCCTGCACGGATGGCTCAAACAGATACGCCTCTGCCACTCCCCGATACATAAAATCTTCCACACAGTTAGCCGTGGCATCGTAAGCAAATAAATAATCCACTGTCGCCGCCATTTCAAACGCACCTTTGTAACCGTGACGCATCACTCCGGCTATCCACTTGGGATTCACTACGCGAGAACGGTATACCCGTGCAATTTCCGATCGCAACTGCCTCACCTTCGGATTTTCTGGCATAGAATTATCGCCAAAATAAGTCTGGGGATTCTTTCCAGTTAAGGCACGAACTGCCGCCGTCAAACCACCTTGAAATTGATAATAATCATCAGAATCCAGCAAATCGTGTTCGCGGTTGTCTTGATTGTGCAAGACAATTTGCATCTGTTGTAAGCGCTGCTCAAATGCTTCGGGTGCCGCTTGTCCTTCCTTTTTCGCAGTATAAGCGTAACTGCTCCAATTGATATAAGCACGAGCTAAATCTCGGTCATCTGTCCAGTTTTGGGCTTCAATTAAACCTTGAATACCAGCACCGTAGGCACCTGGTTTAGAGCCAAAAATACGGTAGCGAGATCGCATTTGGGCTTGTTCTTTACTCAACCCAGATGAAAGCCAAAATTGCGTTTCTTGCTTTACTTGCGCCGCCAAAGGATTTTGTTCTGGCGGTTCATCCAATGCCGCTACAGCTTGCGAGGCCCGATCGAATAAATCGATTAAATTAGGAAAAGCATCGCGAAAGAAACCAGAAATTCGCAGCGTCACATCCACACGCGGGCGTCCCAATACCGAAACTGGTAAAATCTCAAAATCCACCACCCGTCGCGAAGGGCCATCCCACACTGGTCGCACGCCCAGCAATGCCAGCGCCTGCGCCAAATCATCCCCGCCAGTTCGCATTGTGGAAGTTCCCCATACCGACAATGCCAGTGTTTTTGGATACTCGCCATTCTCCTGGGTATATAGCTCTATCAATGTTTCAGCCGCTTTACGACCAACATCCCAGGCAGTCTCAGTAGGGATATTGCGTAGATCTACTGAGTAAAAATTGCGGCCTGTAGGCAATACCTCTGGGCGTCCCCGCGTCGGAGCCCCGGATGGGCCACTGGGTACAAAGCGACCATCCAAACCTCTCAACAGTTGGGTAATTTCTTGTTGAGTTTGTTGGAGTGCAGGCAAAAGGCGATCGCATATCCAATCTAACTCGCGTTTAGTCAATTGTTCGTTGTCAATTGGCCGTTGTCCGTTAACATTTGCTATCAGTTGCTCTACTAATTCAGCTGCATATTCTTCCAATACTTCAACAGCATCACCAACAGTGCGACAATCTTTACCATTGACAAATGACGAATGACTAATGACTAATGACAAATCTGCCGTTAAAGGATCGAAATCCAAACCCCAATCTTTAGCAATAGCACGAGTTAAACCAAGACGATTCGTACCCGGATGACGGGCTATAGCTACAATCAAATCTCTTAATTGTCGCCCCTGCGGACACTGCCCAAAAATATGCAATCCATCGCGAATTTGAGCTTCTTTCAATTCGCACAAATAACCATCAATTGAATTCAGAACTGACAAATCCAAATTGCCGACAGAAGATTCTCCATTTTTACTTTTAATTTTTGATGTTTGACTTACTTCTAAATCTTGATGTAGATTTTCTTGGCGGATCAATTTAGCGATGCGATCGCCTATCATCGATAATCGCGACGGATCTAAACTTTGAGCCTCATAATATTCATCAATTAAACCCTCCAGTTGTTGCAAAGGGCCATAAAGTTCAGCCCTTGTCATCGGTGGAGTCAGATGATCGATAATAACTGCTTGAGCGCGACGTTTAGCTTGAGAACCTTCACCCGGATCGTTAACAATAAAAGGATAAAAATGAGGCTTCGCCCCTAAAGCAACTTCCGGATAACAATTGCTGGATAAAGCCACACTTTTACCAGGTAACCATTCCAAATTACCGTGTTTGCCAACATGAACGATCGCATCAGCATTAAAATGTTGCCGCACCCAATAATAAAAAGCTAAATAAGCATGAGTAGGTTCTAAATCCGGGGCATGATAATTTAAAGACGGGTCAATATCGTAACCGCGACTCGGCTGAATACCCACAAAAATATTACCAAATTGAATACCTGAAATGGGCAGAGGGTCAAAGGAGAAGGATTCTTCATTTCTCCATTGCACAAGAGTTCCCCAGCGATCGCATATCCCTTTTTTAACCTCTGACGGCAAAGTTGTAAAATACTGTTTATATTGCTCGAAAGATAGCTGCTGTCGATGCGATCGCAATTCGCGTCCTTCCGGATCGTTCGTCACCCCAGCAGTTAAAATATCAATCAATTCATCACCAGTTTCAGGTATATTTTCAACCTGATAACCCGCTTGCTGCAAAGCCTTAATAATTTCCACACAACTAGCTGGAGTATCCAACCCAACGCCATTAGCAAGACGCCCATCGCGGTTAGGATAATTAGCTAAAATCAGAGCAATTCGACGATCGGAAACAGGTGTTTGGCGCAGACGCACCCAGCTTAAAGCTAAATCGGCGACGAAAGCAATCCGATCTAATTTAGGTTCGTATACCACCACATCTGTTTCCAGTTCAGAATGTCGAGATTGCACCGCTTTAAAAGAAACTGCCCTACTAATAATTCGCCCATCAACTTCCGGTAATGCCACATTCATCGCCATATCTCTCGGCGAAAGACCTTTGAACCCAGATTCCCAATCTTCGACAGTACCGCCGCTGAGAATTACCTGCAACACAGGCACATCTAGATTTTGGATTTTGCGCGAAGTGGGCGTCTTGGCGGTTCCCGTCACGATGCCCACCTTCGCAAGAGAGGATTTTGGATTTTGGATTGAATCTAAAATCGAAAATCCAAAATCCAAAATTGAAAAGCTGGTAGTGTTAAGTAAAAGTTGTACAGGTTCTGCATCTTTGGGCTGGAAATATTCTAATAGATCTGCTTGTACATCAGGATCTCGCAAAGAAGAGACAAATATCGGCACTGGTTGTAATTTGCGATCGGCTAAAGCTTGACAAAGAGCATCAATTACAGTTGTATTTCCAGCCAAGTAATGAGCGCGATAAAATAAAAGTCCCACTTTAGGGATGGGTGATTGGGAAAAATCTTCCTCAGTCAAGACTCCCCTGTCAAGAGTCTCTATTTTCTTTTTTCTTTTGACTTTTGACTTTTGACTTTTGACTTTTGACTTTTCTATTACCCAGGGATAAAATCCCACACGGGAAACTTCTTGTGGCGGTGGTGGATTATAAATTTGCCCTAAGCACACATCGGCCACAAATTTGACGGCGTTGACAAAATTTTCTACGCCGCCTTCGGTGAAGTAGCGCCACAGCTGATTAACGACTGTCAGCGAAACAGTTGAGTGACCGATCAAATCTGGATCTGGGCTAGAGTCCCCCGGCATGACAATCATAGCTCCCTGGGATTGTTGGACAGTCTCCCGCGCCACTTCCAACCCATAAGACCAGTAAGAACGCCCTCCCAGCAACCGTATAATGATTACCTGCGCCTGAGACAGCACCTGTTCTGCATAAGTATCAATACTTAGCTGTTGCTGTAATTGCAAGAGATTGACAACCCTAATCTTCGGGAATCCGTCTGGTAGTTTACCAACTGCCGCCCCTAGCGTTTGGATGTCTGTATCGGCAGCAGTAAGAAAAACGATCGGGGCGGGTGTCTGCTCCACAAAAATGACACCTTCTTCCTGAAAATTCCATCCTCCGGGGGTAGCAGCTAAGCGATGCACGATATTATCCTCATGAAACAAAGTATTTTGCGGGGCTGACGGCAGCTTCAGTAAAAACAAACATTAAGTGTTGTCTGATGTCTTGCTTTTGGTTTGATAATAAAGTAGACACCCGAAATAATCGATCCTCTGCCAAAAATATTACTTAGTAAAGCATCTAGTCTCTATAAATAAACTGCTAAAATGGTGAGTTACCAAAAATCAATTTTCAGCCGGTCTTTGCCCCTCGCTACTTTTGAGCGGCTGCGAGAGCTGTTGCAGCAGATGGCTGAAAGGGTTGGGGAAGATACCCCCCTCAATTCTGACCAAACTGTCGGAACAGAAGTAAGAGATATTATCTTATTTTTGACCGAAGATATAGTGTCTTCTGTGGAAATTGCTCAGGGAACACAGGCAGAAAGGTTCGCAGTGTTAGTTTCAAGGCGGTTTAGTATCCTGCTGTTGGGGAAAGCCGGGGAGTCAGAAGATCTGACTCAAAAAACCCTAAAGGTGCAGTTGACCTTCGAGCCGATCGCGATCGCCGCTTTTTTGGCCCAACTTAGCAATTTACTGAAAAACAATGCTTTTGCCCGCAAAACTCTGCAAACAGCAAGCGAAATCCTCCAACCCAACGACCCCACCCTTCAAAGTGAATTCACCCTCTCTTTGCTGGAAATGCTTTCCCCCAATAACGAGACACCAGAAACGCTGTACCCTTATGTTTCTGTCTGTCAACCCGTGCATGAGGCATTGGGCCAACAGATCGAACAAGAGAAACTCCTGAATCGGGTGACAACCCAAATCCGCCAGAGTCTAGAGTTACCTGTTATTCTGAAAACTGCTGTTGAGCAGGTCAGGTCTTTCTTGCAAGCCGATCGGTTAGTAATATATCAATTTAACTTTAATTCGACAGATGAGGAGCAAAACGCCTGTGTAATACCTCCTTTTGTCCAAGAACACGACGCTTATGAAGTAAACAAAAACGCAGATTTACCCTCTGCGTTTCTAGATCCCTCCTCGTACTGCGGTCGTATTACCTACGAAGCTAGGGCTGACGATACCATACCCTCAGTGCTGAATTTGACTGAGGAGGCGCACTGCTTCATGTATGTACCCGACTGTCGGGAGAAATATCGCAAAGGCTTCCCCCTAGCGGTGGAAGATGTGGAAACTGCCTACGTCTTTTCTCCCTGCTTGTTGAATTTAATGCGACGCGCTCAGGTTCGAGCGAAGTTGGTTGTGCCAATTGCGATCCAAGACCAAGTGTGGGGGCTGCTGATTGCCCATCAATGCTTCGCTCCGCGCCAATGGCAGGAGAATGAAAAAAACTTTCTGCGGGATATTGCGGAACACTTAGCTCTAGCAATTTACCAAGCCCAACTTTACGCCGAAGTACAACAGCAAAAACAAACGCTAGAACAACGGGTGATCGATCGCACGCAAGAACTCCACGATGCCATGCTAGCAGCACAATCAGCGAACCGAGCCAAGGGTGAATTTCTCTCCACCATGAGTCACGAATTGCGGACTCCCCTCACCTGCGTCATCGGGTTGTCTGCTACTCTGTTGCGTTGGTCATTTGGCCAGCTGAGTCAGAAGCAGCGCGATTACCTGCAAACCATCCACGACAATGGAGAACACCTATTAGAGTTAATCAACGATATTCTAGATCTGTCTCAGCTGGAAGCGGGTAAAACCGTTTTAAATTTGAGTGACTTTTCCTTGTCTCAACTTGCTCAACAAAGCTTACAAATTGTGAAAGAAAAAGCCCAAGAACGCGGGGTTGAACTAGCAATAAATTTACCAATTAACCCCGTTCGCGATCGCTTTTTGGCTGATGATAAACGAGTTAGGCAGATTCTTTTTAATCTCTTGAGCAATGGCATCAAATTCACTCCTTCTGGCGGACGAGTTATTCTGCGAGTTTGGTTAGAAAACAAGACGGCTGTGTTTCAGGTAGAAGACACTGGCATCGGCATTCCCGACACTCAAATTCCTCTACTTTTTCAGAAATTTCAACAGTTGGATACTTCTTACCATCGCCAATACGAAGGAACTGGGCTGGGTTTAGCTTTAACAAAACAACTGGTAGAATTGCATCAAGGTAGGATCGAAGTCGAATCTACAGTCGATGTGGGATCGATTTTTACCGTCTGGTTGCCTCTACCGCCTTCAGCACCTGTTGTCAGCGACGCGCAAATACCGGGAAGTAACGATATTATTGAAGGGCGCATTGTTTTGATTGAAAACGATGAAGAAACAGCTACCCTCATCTGCGATGTCCTTACAGCCGCAGGTTATCAAATGGTGTGGATTGTTGAAGGCAGTACGGCTCTCATGCAAGTTGAGATCTTGCAACCCTTAGTTGCGATCGTGGAGATTAATTTATCAGGAATGAATGGTTATGAAGTCATTCGCGAACTGCGTAATTCTCCGGCAGTGCCAAACCTCAAAATTATCGCTATAGCAGCTACGGAAACGCCTGAAAATAATTTGTCCGGTTTAGCAGCAGAACCAGATGATTATCTGCCAAAACCCTTTCAACCAGAACAGTTATTGCAGAAGATTGCTAACTTTGTCATCAAGCATTGAACAATTTTAGATTGACGATTGTAAATCGTCAATTCAAAAGTAATTTTTACCCGACGACTAAAGTCGCGGCTACACAAACAAAGCCCGCCTGCGCGGGCTTTAAGAAAAAGGGGGTAGTTAACCCGGATTTTGTATGATATCATGTCCGGTAGCATAGGTTACCTAAAAAAATCGTGTGATTATTCTTATCTGCGTTTATCTGCGTCCATCTGTCTTCATCTGCGGTAAAAATTTAACCAACGATGACAACAGAGAATTTGACGATCTCACTCATATACTAACGATGCAACCGAACAGGATATGACTTTTAATAAAGAACTAATAACACAGATCCGTAAGAGTCTAATTGTTTCTTGTCAGGCTCCATCTGACTCACCGTTGCACGATCCGCAAGCGATCGCCGCAATGGCGCAAGCAGCTGTACTGGGCGGAGCATCGGCTGTGCGGATTGATACTCCGAGTCATGTAAGTGCCGTGCGCCGCCGAGTCGAAGCACCGATAATTGGGCTTTGGAAACAGCAGATACCTGGATACGAAGTATACATAACTCCCCAGTTTGAACACGCGGCTGCGATCGCATCTGCCGGTGCAGATATCATCGCTATTGACGCCACCCTCAGAGACCGACCGGGCAATGAAACGTTGGATACCCTCATTGCACGCATTCACAACGAACTGGGCAAGCTGGTGATGGCAGATGCGGATACGATTGAGGGAGCGATCGCAGCCACCAAAGCTGGTGCTGATATTGTAGGTACTACTTTATACGGCTATACCGATGCAACCAAACATCTGTCTCCCCCCGGCTTTGAGCTATTGAGCCAAATGGTAGAAAAATTGACCGTGCCAATAATTTGCGAAGGCGGAATCGCCTCCCCCCAAATGGCCAAAAAAGCCTTGCAATTGGGCGCATTCGCTGTTGTCGTCGGTACTGATATCACAGGCATCGATCTCAAAGTTCAAGCTTATCAAGCAATACTAAAAGCTGAAGGATGAACAGAAGTTACACAAACAATAGATGCTTCTATAGCAACCTTGGCGATGGGCCAATCCAAAATCACTTGACAAAGCATACTCATAATGAGTACGCTTAATAACAGATTCATTCTAGGAGCCAAATTAATGTTGCCCAATAAAGAAGGACAAAAAGTTCCCAACGTCACCTTCCGTACTCGTCAGAAAGGCCAGTGGGTAGATGTGACTACAGATGAGCTATTTGCAGGTAAGACAGTAGCTGTCTTCTCCTTACCCGGTGCTTTTACGCCAACTTGTTCATCGACCCACGTCCCCGGCTACAACGAATTGGCGAACGTCTTCAAAGAAAATGGCGTAGACGACATGATTTGTATTTCCGTCAATGATGCCTTTGTCATGGAGGAATGGGCAAAAGATCAAAAGGCAGATAATATCACATTCATTCCCGATGGTAACGGTCAATTCACCGAAGGTATGGGATTGCTAGTTGATAAGTCAGACCTGGGGTTTGGTAAGCGGTCGTGGCGCTATTCTATGCTGGTGAAAGACGGCACAGTTGAGAAAATGTTTATTGAGCCAGAAGAACCTGGAGACCCCTTCAAAGTGTCTGATGCCCAGACAATGCTTAGCTATATTAACCCGGAAGCAGTTAAGCCGAAATTAGTTTCTTTGTTTGCCAAAGTCGGTTGTCCCTTCTGCGCCCGTGCCAAAGCTATGCTGAAGGAGCATGGCTTAGATTACGAAGAAATTGTCTTGGGTAAGGATGTAACCACTCGCTCTTTACGCGCCGTCACAGGTGCATTAACAGTTCCCCAAGTATTTATTGATGGCAAATTAATTGGTGGTTCAGAAGCACTAGCAGCCTACCTGGGTGCTTAGCACTGAGTACTGAGTGCTGCTAGGCCATTAGAAACCCGGTTTCTCCGAGAAACCGGGTTTCTGGGTATTCAGTTTATTTACGCCCACCTAAGCTGCTACGCATCTAAAATGACCGTCAGTTTTTCTGAACTTCTTGTGGGATGGGCATCCTGCCCGTCTTTGTATTGGATTTAGATGCGTAATAGCTTACTTTCTTTTAAGGATCACGATATTCGAGCCAACAACCGGGCTGCGGGCTATCAGGGTATCTTGAGAATCGCTGATTTCTAGCTTGCTAAAGTTAAGTTCTTGAGCCCGACCCCACATATCAGTAGCTAAGTTATCCTGTTTGGATGAATCAAAACTATACCAATCATCGCTGACTTTAACAGTTAAAACACTGCCCGGAAAGTTAGCTTGAATCGCCTGAATTAATCCATCAGCATATTGACTGGTGATTTGGGCAACTTGATTTTGAATAGCTGCGATCAGGCTTTGCTCTGGAGTTAAAACTGGAGGTTGTGGTACAATAGTCGCCACGGATTCCGGCGATGAAGGGGCTGTCAATTCCGGTGGTGCTGTCAATTCCGGTGACACGATCGCATTTGGGGGCGGAACTTCGGCGATTTGAGGCGGTTCTCCGGGTGAAAGGATGGAACTTGCCCAGAAGAGGAAGATAAAGAGAGCTGCGATCGCACCTGTTAACAGTGTATCGTTGGACAGCTTTTGGTTGACAGACTGGGGCAATAGGGTGCGAATTTTCGTTAACGTAACTTTCCACCAAACGGGAATATTCATCAACACCGGACGCAACCTTGTCCAGAGATTCTGAATTTTCGCAATGGGTTGCGCCTGGTTCCAAGTTTGCACAAGGGTTTGTACCACTTTCTGAAACCCTGACTCGGACTTTGGTGTCATTGGTTTCGGTGCTGGTGTCTGTTTCTGTGGTTCTGGCTGCTTTGGCTGTTCCTGTGACATCGAAATTCCCCTTAAATGCCCAAGCCCTAATTTACCATTTTGCTATCTTGTTTTTAATCGATCGCTCAATTTTCCTCCAGGTTATTTATGCCCCTCAAACGTCGTCAGTTTCTCCTTTTCGGTAGTCTTAGCGCCTTCGGGTTAAGTTTTTTATGGAAAATTCTTCAGCGTCAAGAAGCTAATGGCGCTGATATCAACCCAGTCCTCACCCCTGCACTAGCATCGGAACCGGCAACCACAGCCTCAGAAAAGCCCCTACTGCGCTTTGTTTCCGTCGCAGACACTGGCACTGGCACCAGAAGCCAGTACGCCGTAGCTGAGGCGATGACTCGCTATCACAGCCAAAACCCCTATGATTTGGCGATCTTGGCGGGCGATAACATTTACAACAATGGTGAAATTGAGAAAATTAGCGCTGTTTTTGAGCAACCTTATCAGTCTTTACTGAAACAGGGAGTTAAATTTCAAGCCTGTTTAGGTAACCACGATATTGTTACTGCCAACGGCGATCCCCAAGTCAGTTATCCCGGCTTTAATATGCAAGGGCGCTACTACACATTTCGTCGCGATCGCGTGCAATTTTTTGCTCTCGATACTAATGGAAATGCTGACTGGGAAGCTCAACTAGCCTGGTTGGAGAAAGAATTGAGTCTCAGCGATGCCGCTTGGAAAGTTGTATTCGGTCATCATCAAATTTATTCATCAGGTGCTTATGGGGTGAATCAACCTTTTATTAAGACTTTGACACCTCTGTTTCAAAAATATGGAGTTCAGCTTTATATCAACGGACACGACCACAATTATGAGCGGACTCGTTCTATTAATGGCACAACTTACTTGATTTCTGGAGCGGGTGCGGGAACTCGACCTGTGGGGCGTTCCGAGTGGACAGAGTATTCTGCCAGTACGCTGAGTTTTGCGGCGTTTGATGTGTATGCCGATAGGATGGTCGTGAGTGGGATTGGTACAGATGGTCGGGTATTCGATCGGGGGATGATTGGTTTGCGATCGGTTTAGGAGAAATTATGAAAGTTAAACAATTGAAGATGACCTCGTTTCGAGGTATTGGCAATTTGACGTTGGAGTTTCCAAAAGATCAGCCAATTGTATTTATTGGGGATAATGGTGTTGGAAAATCGAGTATTCTTGATTGTTTGGCGATTTTGTTATCCCGTTTTATAGACTGTATTCAATTGCCAACAATTGAGGCTAATATGAGGGCTAAAATACAAGGTGACAGCATAACTCCGCGTTCTTTCAGCGAACAGGACATTAAAAACGAATATACCGAGACAAACAACGAAATTACGCTTTTACTCGACAGATCACAGGAAGTAAGTTGGTCTCTCACCACGAATCGGAAAAAAGACAGCAAAAATACAACTGGGAGCATGGCGGAGTTGCGATCTGTTGCTCAAAAAATATATGATCACTGGAAAGCAAGTCCTAAAGCTAATATACCCCTAGCAATTTATTATCCTGTCAATCGTTCTGTTCTTGATATTCCATTAGAACTTACCAAAAAAGATCGATTTGAGCAAACAAATGCTTATGAACAAGCACTAAAAGGAGTAAAAATCAGCTTTGATAGTTTTTTCAGATGGTTTAGACTGGTGGAAGATTTAGAAAACGAAGAACGACGAGATAACCCTGATTATCGAAATAGCCAACTAGAAGCAGTAAGACAAGCCATATCTTCACTTATCCCCGATTTCTCAAACTTGCGCGTTCGTCGTTCTCCTCTACGAATGACTGTCACAAAACAAGGTCAAGAACTTATCATCAATCAGCTATCTGATGGGGAAAAATGTTTGCTAGCAATGGTAGGAGATTTGGCGCGGCGTCTTGCTATTGCAAATCCTGGGTTAGAAAAACCACTTGAGGGAAGTGGTGTTGTTTTAATTGACGAAATTGAATTACATCTTCATCCCAAATGGCAAAGAGAAATTATTCCAGCTTTGACTAGAACATTCCCTAATTGCCAATTTATTGTTACTACTCATTCACCACAAGTAGTTAGTCATGTGAAACCAGAAGGAATTTATATTTTGAAAGCAACGACTGAAGGTATTATTGTCAATCAACCAGAAAGTTCTTATGGGAGAGATAGCAATCGTATTTTGGAAGACTTGATGGAAGTTCCAGAACGCCCACAGGAAATTAAGAATCGTCTTCGCGATCTTTTTAGACTAATAGATGCGGGAAATCTCACCGAAGCTAGGCAAATGCAAAAACACCTCGAAGCCGAAATAGGAGATGATGAACCAGAATTTGCTAGCGCAGATGTACTCATCCGGCGAAAGGAAATCTTAAGTCGATGAAACATATCCAAAAAGGTCAGGAACCCGAAAGTTTCAAGGATTGGAAAGATCTTGAAAACGATGATTGGAAACCTAACTGGGACAACTTAAGCAAACCCCAGAAAACCGATGTACATGACACACTGCTGCGAGAACAAGGTTATATCTGTTGCTATTGTGGAATGCGGATAAACAGGAGTAGCAGCAATATTGAACATCTAAAGCCTCGCAAAACATACCCGAACCTAGCACTCGATTACACAAATTTGATAGCTTCATGTCCGGGAGAAGGTGATGAAAGAGAAAATGAAAAACTGCCGCTACCACCGCCATTGTCGGAACACTGCGGACATAAAAAGGGATTTTGGTATGATCCTGATTTAATGGTTTCTCCTCTTATTGAAAACTGCGCTGACTACTTCAAGTACACTGGTTTTGGAGAAATTCTGCCTAACGACGATCCTACTATGCACCCAGCTGCTAAAGAAACTATCGAACGACTAGGACTAGACAATCTCAAGCTGGAAGCTTCAAGACGCAAGCAAATTCGCAAGATATTGCCACTTATCGATGGGCTTACAGTTGAAGAAATACAGAAACTTGCTCAAAGTTATGAGCAACTAGATGCTGAAGGTAAATATGTGCCTTTTTGTGCTGCGATTCTCTATATTCTCAACGAATACTTTCTTCCTGAAAACCGTAACATAAAGGAAAATCCGAAATGACTCAAGGTAGCAGAGCAAATCTCTCTGGGAATGTCTTAGAAAAAACTGTAGCAGGAGCTTTACAGGGACATGGATACGTCCAAACAGGTGACAATTTACCGAAAAAACAGCGATTATCATACCTGTTAGAGTCTCACAACATACCTCGGCGATATGCGAGGCAA
This sequence comes from Oscillatoriales cyanobacterium PMM_0008, assembly GCA_949128025.1. Taxonomy (GTDB): domain Bacteria; phylum Cyanobacteriota; class Cyanobacteriia; order Cyanobacteriales; family Aerosakkonemataceae; genus Argonema. The sequence continues at coordinate 29,043 of CASBRD010000092.1, forward strand.
GTTCATATCGGTCAAGGTATCTATGGTACAGATATTTATGTAGACTTTTATATTATTGGTTCTCCTTCAATTCCTCCCGCTCTAATCATTGAGTGTAAATGGCAACAAGTGGGTGGCTCAGTTGATGAAAAACTACCTTACGTCAATTTAAACATACAGAATTGCTATCCTGTACCAACCATTGTCTTGATAGACGGCGGCGGAATGAAGCCAGGAGCAATTATCTGGTTAAACCAACAAGTTGGCTCTAATAAAAATCTCTTAGCTGTCCATACCTTGTCTAGTTTTATCATTTGGGCTAACAACCATCTTTAATATGACGTGACAAGTACTTCTGCAATTTTTCCTCGCTTTTTACCATTGGAATTAATCGCTCTTGCTGCTAATATTCGGTAAATTTTAAATTCACTATATATATCTCGAATAAACTCGCAATCAGAATTAGACAGCATCACTTTTACACCACAATTAGCAAGTTCTGCAAATACATCTCTTAGCCTAATTTGGTCATCTTTACTAAACGAATAGCGACTGTATCCTGTAAAGTTGCTGGTATCACTTAGAGGATAGTAAGGCGGATCGAAATAAACAAAATCTTCGCTAGTCTTAGCATAATCTAAAACTGCTTCAAAACCTCTTTCTGCAATCTCAATAGATTGCAATGCCTCTGATACTGAATAAAGTAAATCGATATTGCAAATATTAGGATTTTTGTATTTACCTATAGGAACATTAAATTCACCTTTGGGATTTACTCTATAAAGACCGTTAAAACAAGTTCTATTTAAATAAATAAACCGCGCCGCTGCTTCTAAACCTTTAAGATTGTGATAATTTCGTAAATCATAATAGTATTCTGAATTATGTCTTTTTTGATGAACTTCCAAAAGCTTAATCAATTCCTCAACATGATCTCTAACACAGCAATAAGTATTAATTAAATCGGCATTAATATCTGTCAAAACAGCCTTGAAAGGTGATCGAGTTTGCAAAAGATGAAAAAATACAGCACCGCCTCCCAAAAATGGCTCATAATAGTTGTTAAATTCCTTGGGAAAGAACTTCTCATATTGGGGAATCAGCTTACTCTTACCACCAGCCCATTTGAGAAATGGACGGTAAGAAATCTTTTCTTTAGCAGCAGTGGACATTATGGTTTGCTTCTACTTAAATAATTTTCTCAGCAGCACAAGTATACACAATACCAAACCACCAATTGCTAAACCGAAAATAATACTCCACAAAATCGACCAAACAAAGGGATGAATTGGCAAAGAAGGATCGATTTGCCATTTAATTGGAACAGTTGTAGTGAGTGCGTAGCTGGTACAAAATATGCCACCTGCGCCTACAGCAGTACCGAAGAAGAAGATGATATCTTGTAATTTGCGATCGCGTTCTTTCTCTCTATCCTCCTGTTTCTGCACTTTTTCCTCAGCTTGGCGTTCCTGTTCTCTTTCCGCCGTCTCCTGTTTTGCTAAATTTTCCCGCCATTCCCTTTCCCTTCTATTTTCATCATCCTGCCATATTCTATCACTTTCCACCTGTTCGATTTCCACCATTCCTCGAATCGTCGATATCATTTCTCGGAATAGTTCTTGACTGGGAAACAGATAACCCAAGTCTGCTTGAATTTGCTGCTGATATTTATTTTCTGCTAAATTGAGAAAGTTTTGCCAAAATTCTAGGTTATCCCCTTCCAAGGTCAAACTTTGAATTTCTGCTAAAGCTTCTCCATAGTTTTCCGCATTATTTACTATAGTATTGTGATATTCTCTCAAGTTTCGCAGACATCCCGTGTATTGAAAAACTTTTGTCCTGATTCGGGCTAGTAATTCCTTTAATTGCCTTAATCTATTTTCGGTATTTGGTTCGTTTTCGATTTGGGCAAATGCGGGTATCTCAGTTTCGATTTCGCTGGCGATGCGTTGCCCTTCTCGATACCATTCCCGTGATTTTTGATAAGCAAATACTATTTTAGCACGAGAACACAGCAGATTGAGTAAATAATAGTTAAATTTTGCTGTTGCAAGTTTCAATGTATCGGGATGGCGTTTCAACCATACTAAAACGTGACAGCGTTGGGCAGGATTTATATTGCGATTATCATATTCAAAAATCGGGCTACCAAATAATTTACCTTCGCTGATAAATTTCGGTACAGGTTCAAATTTATCCGGCAAAAAAGCTTTCAGACAATTATCGGCAAGGCTACGATAATCATCATACACTACTGGCTCTGCATAAAGCAAGATGGTTTGACCGAGAGAGGCTTGAATTTGATTGGGTAATAAGCAACCATTGGGATTTAATAGTTTCAGTTTATCTAATGTAACTGTAAGGTTTTGATAAGACAGGGTTAAATCGGCAGTGTAGGTATCGTGAATGCGTAAAGGAAGGATAGAACCATTAAGAATTAGGTTATCTGGTATAGAGATTGGCTGAAATAGCAAAGTTTTGCCATTTGGCGTTAGTTCTTGATTATTTACTTGTTCATTTTCTTGATTATAAATGCCGTTTTCGTAACAGATGAGATAATCTCGCAGAGATTCTAATTCGGGGATGTTTAATTGTTTTCCCACATCATCTGCTAGAGTTTCCCACAAGTCAGACGCATTTTTGGCGACTGCTTGAAAACCCTCGTCGAAGTCATCGCGCAAGTGGAAAGGATAGAGGGTGACGCTAGGATTTCTGATTTTATGTTCTTCCGTCATATTATTTTTTAAACAACGATGTTAAATAGTGTATGTAGGCACGTTGTTGGGCTTTAGCCCCTATTTCTTCGGTACGTTGTTGGGCTTTAGCCCCTATAGCGCTGAAGCGCAACAACATACCTAAGTAAGAGCGCTGAAGCGCAACAACATACCTAAGTAAGAGCGCTGAAGCGCAACAACATACCTAAGTA
>CASBRD010000093.1 GCA_949128025.1 Oscillatoriales cyanobacterium PMM_0008
GAACCGTTCCCAAACGTTAGCGCTTGAGCGCTGTTGAATGGTGGTGGTCATGTGTTTATGATTGCTATGTATTTTTCGAGGTGCGAGGTAGTGTTTTCTCTACCTGTTTATAGATTAAAGCGTTTGTTTCGTTTTGTAAAGGGGTTGTTGAGGTTTATTTTCATTGTTTAATTTTATGAGTGGTATTAGGGCAGCTTATATTGCAACGCCAAGGGTGTATTCAGAAACGGACTGGGCAATGGACTGGTAAGCTGTCGCGCATCTAAGTTGTATAAATGGGGCGGGCAAGATGCCCGCTCCACAAGAGTTTCACAAATTGCGATCCTACAAACTCTCCGGCGCGACAGCTTATCAAATCCGAAGGAGTAAAATTGATTACCGAGGGTGAAAGCTCTTTACGCTTGGCGTTATCTCTAACAAATAATGTTTCAAAATCTATCGTTACGAGCTAAGGCTATCGGTTTTGCGATCGCACTCGGTACATTGCCAGTGGTAGGCATCGGCGCAGTAGCTTACTACTTCGCCAACCGCTCGATTACGCAAAACGTGATGGGGTTCCAGCAAGCCTATGCAGTGGAAGTGGCAGACAAACTCAGTCGCTTCATGTTTGAACGTTATGGAGATATTCAGGCGATCGCAAACCTAGCCATCCTCGCAGACCCCCGCGTGAGCAGCATTGTCGCTCAAAAGCAAAAGGAAGAGACGCTCAATCGCTACCTGAATACTTACCAAGTCTATGACAATATAGCCGTCTTCAATCTGTCGGGGAACTTAATTGTCAAATCGCGAGGGGAAGCGGCGGGGAATCACAGCGATCGAGATTATTTTCAGCAAGTCCTCAAAACGGGACGCCCCTTTATTGGTAATCCAGAATTTTCACAGTCTAGCAATGGGTGGGCGATCTACATTGCGGCACCCGTGAAAGATGTCGTGACGGGGAAAATCATTGCCGTGGCCCGATCGCGCCTGCCCATCAAATATATCAGAGAACGCATCAAAAGCCTCAGCAGCACAGACCAACAATCCCATGTTGTCGATGCCTCCGGCAAAATTTTTGTAACTCGCGACCTAAAAGAGGTAGGTCAAGAGGTTGAGTTAGTATATCCTTTGTTCGGACAACTGCAAGCCTCAAAGCAGGCAGAGGTCAGAGTGGTTTTTTCGCAAAGCGACAAAACTGACAAAGTGCTAGCCACCGCTCCCACCCCAGAACTAGCAGGGATGCCAAACTTAAGCTGGATCGTACTGGTTGACAACGATACAGCCATTGCCTTTAAAGCGCAGAGAGAGCTGTTGGTGACACTATCGATCGGAACTGTGGGGACTGCCATACTGGTAAGTGCGATCGCAGCTGTAATTGCCGATCGAACTACTAGGTCAATCAACGTTATAGTCAGTGCTATCACCAGCTCGACCACGGAAATTGCCGCAACAGTAGAGGAACAAGAACGAGTCGCCACTCAGCAGGCTTCTTTTGTCAATCAAACCACCACCACAATGACTGAGTTAGGTGCATCTTCAAAAGCTTCAGCAGAACAAGCCGAATTATCAGCAGAGAATGCACGTCAGTTATTAAAAGTGGCAGAATCATCAGCAGTGGGCGCACATCAGGTGTTAAACCTAGCCCAGCAGGGAACGCAAACAGTAGATAGTACCAAGTCGGGTATGTCTGCGCTAAAAGAGAAGGTGGGAGCGATCGCACACCAGACTATGCACTTGAAAGAGCAAACCAATCAAATTGGCATTATCACCAACATAGTCAGCGATCTCGCCAGCCAGACGCATATGCTCGCCTTGAACGCCGCTGTAGAAGCAGTGCGTGCGGGAGAGTATGGCAAAGGATTTGGCGTCGTAGCAGCTGAAATCCGCAAACTAGCCGATCAAAGTAAACAATCAGCCCAGAAAATTAACGCTCTGGTTGTTGCTATTCAGTCCGCGATCGATTCCACAGTGATGGTGACCGATGAAGGCAGGAAAACAGCAGAGGAAGGGATAAAACTTTCTCAACAGACAGCAGAAGCTTTTACAAACGTGACTGTTGCGATCGAAGATGTTGTTTTGAGCAAGCAACAAAGTTCCCTCACCGCGATCGAAGATATCGTTGTGGGTTCGCAACAAATTTCCCTCACCGCTCAACAGCAAGCGATCGCCATTCAGCAAGTGGTTAACTCAATGAACAGCCTCAATCAGGGAGCAGTACAGACAGCCACAGGCATCACTCAAACCAAAATTGGCATTCAAAAACTCAACGAAGTCGCCCAAAATCTCAATGCGATCGTCTAGCGATTTTGGATTTTAGATTTTAGATTGCGGAATTAGTGATTAGGAATTCTCTCCCACTCTCCCACTCTCCCACTCTCCCACTCTCCCACTCTCCCACGCCCCTAACCGGGAGGCCATTTCATCTGGCGTCCGCCCAAAATATGTAAGTGTAGATGGGATACCGTTTGTCCGCCATCATCACCATTGTTAATCACCACGCGATAGCCGTTGCTCAGACCAACTTGTTCTGCAACGCGCTTGACAGTCAGTAACAAGTGGCCCATGAGTGCGTGGTCTTGGGATTCCGCATCAGCTAATTTGACTAGAGGCTTTTTGGGAATTACCAAGATGTGAACTGGCGCTTGAGGGTTAACGTCTTTGAAGGCAAGTGCCAAGTCATCCTCATAAACAATATCAGCTGGAATCTCTCGGCGGATGATTTTGCTGAAAATCGTGTCTGTTGCTTCACTCATGTTGTTTATCCTGCTGGTAACAATTCTCAAAATTCTTTTAAATGTTCTTTGTGGAAGCGACTCCAAGCAGGAGTCTGATAAATAATCCGGGTTAGGGGAACACCCGTAAGTATGTAGCAAAAGGCAGACTTGTGGGTAGAGACCTATAGGTTGCAGACTGCTTTCTGCAAGCTGGCGCTATAGTCCGCAGGACTTATGGACTTACGATTCGATCGCTTTTCCCACTTACAGATGTAGGGGGAAAAGCGCCAACAAAAGCGTAAGTCCTGACTTAGCGGAAGAAGGCGACAATATAATTTCCCATATTTGTGATGGAGGTAGATGAAATGACACATCCTATTTTCGATCGACCTGAAGTATTGCGGGTACTGTTCCACCCCCGACGGGATAATAGCATGACTCCGAAGGGTGTACACAGCGTCGCCGTGGAAGTGGAGCCGGGAGTCAGTGTCAGAGGACGCTTGTACCCAGCCGCCCCCGATTCGCCAGCTATTCTGTATTATCACGGCAATGGGGAGATTGCCGCTGACTATGATAATATTGCCGGTTTGTACAACCAGCTGGGCATCACTTTGCTGGCGATGGATTACCGTGGTTACGGAGCAAGCGATGGGAAGCCGACAGCTAGCAATATGATCGGCGATGCAGCGATCGCATTTAACGCTATTGGCAGTATCTTCGAGTCATACGGACTTCACCCACAGCGGCTTTATGTAATGGGGCGGAGTCTTGGTAGTGCGGTGGCTATTGAAATAGCAAGCATAGCAGGCGTCTCGCCTGCTCCACAACAGCGATTGGCGGGGTTAATTATCGAAAGTGGGTTTGCTGACTCTTTGGCGCTTCTAGCGCGCATGGGAGTGCAGATACAGGGAGCGGACGAAAATAAGGACGGGATTGGCAACGTACTTAAGGTCAGCCGCATCAAAATCCCCACTTTGATTATCCACGGTCAAGAGGACAAATTGATTCCAGTAGCACAAGGGCTCGTACTGTACCGCTTTTGCGCTGCACAGGACAAATTGCTGGTGCTAATTCCTGGCGCGGGTCACAATGACTTAATGATGGTGGGAACAGCGCAATACTTTGAGGCGATTCGGACATTTATATTTCCTTAGCAGCTCGGTTATGTGACAGATCGATCGCAGGGTGTTAATTGGAGTGCGATCGCAGGCACTATAGTTTTTAGAAGTCTTTTGGATATTTAACGTGCTTGCTAGAGTTTGGAGTGCATCTATTGTTGGTATCGACGCCGTAAAGGTAGGCGTCGAAGTCGATGTGTCAGGTGGTTTACCGGGAATTGTCGTCTTAGGTTTACCAGATACAGCGGTTCAAGAATCTAAAGAAAGAGTGAAGGCGACCCTGAAAAATGCTGGGTACGCCTTCCCGATGCGAAAAATAGTCATTAATCTAACTCCCGCCGACCTACGCAAAGAGGGGCCAAGTTTCGATCTGCCTATCAGTGTGGGGATTCTGGCGGCGTCGGAACAGGTAAGCGCTCAATTGCTGGGAGATTATCTGTTTTTGGGAGAAGTTTCTCTTGATGGTAGCTTACGCCCGGTTGCTGGTGTGCTGCCGATCGCAGCTGCTGCTCAACGGTTGGGTATTGTCGGTTTAATCGTACCCGCTGATAATGCACAGGAAGCGGCTGTAGTGCAAGGGTTAGAAGTTTACGGGTTTAAGAATTTGACGGATGTGGCTAACTTTTTGAACCAGCCAGAACGTTATCAACCCGTACAATTTGATAGCAGAAAAGAGTTAACTAAGCCTCTGTTTAACGGCCCTGATTTAAAAGAAGTAAAAGGTCAAGCACACGGTCGTCGTGCTTTAGAAATTGCTGCTGCTGGGGGACATAATTTAATTTTTGTCGGGCCACCAGGTAGCGGTAAAACGATGTTAGCGCGACGGCTACCTAGTATTTTACCACCATTGAGCTTTGAAGAAGCACTCGAAGTTACACAAATTCACTCTGTTGCTGGCTTACTTAAGGATAGAGGAACATTGGTGAGCGATCGACCTTTTCGCAGTCCTCACCATTCTGCCTCTGGCCCTTCTCTTGTTGGCGGTGGTAGTTTTCCGCGTCCGGGGGAAATTTCTTTAGCCCACAGAGGTATCCTTTTCTTGGACGAATTAACGGAATTTAAAAGAGATGTTTTAGAATTTTTACGACAACCTTTAGAAGATGGTTACGTAACAATTTCTCGTGCCAAACAATCTGTTATGTTCCCTGCTCAGTTTACCTTAGTTGCGAGTACAAATCCATGTCCTTGCGGTTATTTTGGGGATACCATTCAACCTTGCACCTGTACTCCTGCTAAAAGGGAACAATACTGGGCAAAACTTTCTGGCCCTTTGATGGATCGCATCGATCTGCAAGTAGCCGTAAATCGTTTGAAGCCAGAGGAAATTACGCGACAACCGCTGGGAGAAGATTCTGCACCAGTGAGGGAGAGAGTGCAGGTAGCAAGAGAGCGATCGCAAATTCGTTTCAAAGCCGAACCTTCTTTGCGTTCTAATGCCGAAATGCAAAGTCGTCACTTACAACAATGGTGTAATTTAGATGATGCTTCTCGCAACTTATTAGAAGCAGCAATCAGGAAATTAGGACTTTCGGCAAGAGCGAGCGATCGGATTTTGAAAGTAGCGCGAACAATTGCCGATTTAGGAGGAGATGATGAGTTAAAACCCCAGCACGTCGCCGAGGCAATTCAGTATCGAACAATAGATAGAATGCAGTGATTTAAATACCATTCTTTAAGGATGTAATAACAAATGTCAAACCAAGGAACAACATTAGAAAAATTACAACTACTTGAAACACTCTGCCGTCAAGGATATGCGAGTGATCTCGTAGAGCGAACTTTAGACAAAATTATCGCCCATGAAATAGCAAATGCCCAAAAGGAATCGACAGAATTGCACGCAGAATTGCAAGAGTTTGAAGCGCAATATAAAATATCGTCACAGGATTTTTATCAACGCTTTCGGCAAGGAGAAATGGGCGATGATGTAGATTTTGTGGAGTGGAGTGCTTTTTATCAAATGTGGCTTTCCGTGCAGCAAGGTTTGGAAATTTTGCGCTAAAATATTAAACAAGTTGATTTATGTGCTAAAGTAGCTTATGCTAAACGTAAAAACCAAATTAATAACAGATGAATGGGTAGCGGCGACTTGGGATGAGTACATCGAAGCTATTAGCGATCGCAATCTAGAAAATGCCAAAACCTATTACTACAAAGGACAACTGCGAATTGACATGACTCCCCAAGGTTACGACCATTCCTATGATAACTTTTCTATTGGCTCTGCGATCGCTATATTCAGTGGGGTCGCAGGCATTCCTATTAGCGGACTCACTAACTGTACTTTCAGGCGAGGGAATGAAGCAGAAGCTCAACCAGATTTAGCCTTTTATATTGGTGAAAATGCCGAAATTATTCCACCGAATACAACTATTGTCGATCTAAATATTTACCCGCCACCAGATTTAGTCATCGAGATTGCCAAAACTTCTCTTGCAGATGATATCGGTAGCAAGCGAATGTTATACGAACAACTGGGAGTGAGAGAATATTGGATTGTGAATGTAGTGCGAGCTTTATTGATTGCTTTTGCTATTGCTGATGGTGGAAGTAGGCAAATAACACAATCTCAAGTATTACCCAATTTACCATTTAGCTTATTAGAAGAAGCTTTGCGGCGGGGTCGTGAAAGTGGGAGAAGTCAGATATATGGTTGGTTAATTGGTCAAATGCAGGAAATTGGTAATTAGCAGCAAACAAGGACGGCTGAAAATGAACAGAGAATTTAATGTAATTATCGAGCGAGATTCTGAAGGTTATTTTGTTGCTTCTGTGCCTAGTCTTCCTGGGTGTCATACGCAAGCAAAGTCACTGGATGAACTGATGGAACGCATTCAAGAAGCGATCGAACTTTGCTTAGAAGTTGAGATGCGATTACGATAATGCTAGCGAACCAAAATAAAACATATCAGTTGATGGATCGACGGCAAAACGAACTCTTTCTAATAAACCACCCAAACCGATGAAAGAAGGAAAATTTCCCCAATATTCCTCACTATCTGGCACAAAAATAGTCGCCTCTAGCTCCTCATCTTCACCCAATGTAGCTAGCAACTTCATATTAAACCGATAAACATTACCATCCAGCCGCATTCCTCTAATCAACATTCTCTCCCTTGCGATTGCCGAAGCCGAACTTAGCCCTATAATTCGGGCAACTGTAGGTTCCAAGACTACATAAGGCGCACCCGTATCAACCACAGCTTCTATTAAAATACCAGCGATGTCTACTTGCAGAATAATGCGATTTGTAACTTCACCTTCCGTAGCTGGACGATAATCATAACGAGCAGCGCCTGTAGCAAAAGTATCGCCATTCAAAAAGAACAGAACCATTAATAAAGCACCGTAATTAATACTCCCTTTATATCATCTAATTGAACGACTAATTCGTCAATAGAAGCAGCATCAGCTAATAGCTCACCATTGTAGACTGCGACCCAACGATTCAGATATTTTATCCGGTTTTCCTTCAACCAATCTTGATTCGCAGCAACCATTTTTCGGCGTTCTGGAGAACTAGGACTAACTGTTACTTTTGGAGGGGCAAGAACATGGGCGTAATACTTGATTTGTTCGTGGTCGGGGTATAATTCAACTGCTCGGAAAGCTAATTGTCTTGCTATATGCAAACCTCCCCGATCGAAATCAGATTTAATCGCCGTGATGAAATCTTCTGGTGAGTTGTAAGTCGTTGGAAAACCTCTTGCTGCTAATTCAATTTTTAACTTTTCCCAAGGGGTAATTTTTTCAGTTTTCATAGTTATATTTGCCAATTGAAATTTATTTTTATCTGTTATCAGTATAACAAAATAATAATGCCCAAGACAAAAATTTTTAATTAGTAACCCAAGTTGCTATTTATAAGATTGGGGTTGCTCTTTGGTACGTTGTTGCGCTTTAGCGCTCTTATTATAACTAAGATAAGAGCGCTAAAGCGCAACAACATACCTTGATCCAAATAACTAGCAACTTGCGTTAGTAGCAAACAAGGAGGAACATAACCTGCGATCGCTTACCTGTGAGTTGTATAATTAGACAGTTGTACTCTGACTATCGCTTTCCTTCCCTCCAGAAATCAGCCAAAAGTGGTAAAAAGTTGAGAGAATAGGTTAAAACTGATTTGGTAAGTCTGATTTTTAACAGGGCAGTAGGGCTATGACGGGCGGAAATACTTACAATCAAAGCGGAAATTTCGGCATCGGTCATATAAGCGGCGGTAAAATCGAGGCTGGGGCGAAAGTGGCGGGTGCGCTGAACGAAGCGGAACAACGCAACTTGGCGGAAACTGCTGCCAAAATTCAGCAATTACTCGAACAGCTAGAGAAGTCTTACCCTACTAATACTACTGCTGACAAGATGGCGATCGCAACGGAAGCCATCAAGCAAATCGAAAACAACCCTACCCTGATGGCGCGGATACTCAGTGCTTTAAAGGCGGGTAGTGTTTCTTCTTTGGAGTCATTTCTTAACCATCCCGCCGCTAGTTTTGTGATTAATGCTTTTCAAGATTGGCAGGAAACTGGGGAACCTAAATCTTGATTAGACATCTCCAAAAAAGAATGTAGAGACGTTGCATGCAACGTCTCTACAAGGGTTTCAGCTAACGCACCTTTAATTTTTGGAGATGTCTAATTGTGGTTGCGCGTGCTTTTTGAGGATTTAAAGACTTTCTAGGGGGAGAGTGTGGTGACAGAAAAGCAAGAGCATTCAGAAGAGGATAACTCTCATAGTGGGGGTAATTCCTACGAACAAAGCGGCAACTTTGGTATCGGTCACATGAGTGGCGGAGCAATTAAGGATATAGCAAAAGTTGCTGGAGAAATTAATGAATATGGCAATTCTTTTAAGAATTGCATTAATATATTTCATCCCAATTCTCAAATAGATTCACCTCAGTTATAAAATTTAGACAATACAGATAGAAACCGAGAGGGTGATGAAACTGAAAATGCTTTTAAAACTTTTCCAGTTGTTGGTAGTATTGATCAAATTAATGCAAAAAGATTAACACTGTCATGTGTTGTCTTTGTTGGCTTTGTTTGGTTACTATTGGCGGGAATTTACTATTTTTCTAAAGATCCTTTTGAATTATTTGCTTCTAATTGTCCTAGCCTAACAAATCGAGAATACGGAGTTTTTGTTCCATACCATAAATATCTTAAGCGCGATGCTTTATATGGGTATCTTGAGCAAAATAAATTGAAATTTGTAAAAAACTGTAAATGGTATGGAAAAAGATATTTAGCTGAAGAAAGAATAATTTATCCTGAAAAGCTGTTAGATGTGTATAATAAAAATTACAAGGTTCAAAAAGAACTGGTTGAATTGCTACCACAAGAAAATGTGCAGACGGGCGTGCTAATACCTGGGTTTTTAGATTTTGCTGCTGCTAAACAAGCTATACACAAAATTCAGGAAAATGTCATAAGTACAAAGACATTCAATTTTACTTATGAATTTTATTCGCAAGCTTTAGATTCTGAATCAGGAACTATGGCCATGCAAAAGTATACAAACGAAGAAATAAAACCACTAGATACTGATTATTTGCCGTCTGTGGTTACTTCGCAATTTTAGAATAGAAGTGGTTTAATAACTATTGTAGGGGTTGAATTACTCCTATTCATAGAATCCAGCTTCTTGACTCATTTGAATTAGCTCATCCAGAGCTTTACCGCGCTTTTCATCCCGTTTTTCCTTATACTTCATCAAATCTTGAAAACGAATTCGCCGATGTTTTCCTATTTTAATATAAGGAATTTCTTCCTCATCCAATAACTTAATTAAAAAAGGTCTTGAAACATTCAAAATATCGGCAGCTTCCTGTGTGGTTAATTCGTGATTGTGGGGAATCAAATATATTGGTTGACCTGATGCAATCTTCTTAACGATATCACGTAACATACTGCGAACAGACTCAGGAATTAGAACTTCTTCTCCGTTGCTTTCCACTAATTTTATTTGTGAAGTTTCCTGGTTGAGGGTTTGTGCTAATTTTGCGATCGCCTCTGCTTCTTCTAGTTGAATAACTGACTCCAACGACAATTTTTGCTTCAGCATAATATTTAAAATGGTAATATGTTCTTAGAGCATAACAGCGATTCGCAATAAACGCAATAATCGCATTAAACGAAACCCGCGCTCGCCTACCTCTCTCTAAAGAATAGAACATTTGTACTATATGGCAGAGTGCGATCGCGCTTACCTTGCCTGATCTGCGACAATTCTACAGGTATAAAAGCAAGCAACTTAGTATGAAAGCAATACAACTATCTTTGTTTGGCGATCGCGAAAATCAAAACCTCGTCAAGAAACAGAAGAAACCTAAATTAGGACGTTACGAACGCATCCAAAAGGAACTCAACGAAAGCGACGACCATTGCAAAATATTTGTTGATGTAAACACACCACCTACCGCAACATCAACCTATAAATTTGTTGATCTTTTCTGCGGTGCTGGAGGAATCACACAAGGTTTAGTGCAAGCAGGATTTCAACCAATAGCAAGTGTAGAAATAACCCCGATTGCTTCCGCCACTTATCAATTTAATTTTCCTCAATGTCATCATTTTAACGGAGATATTGCCAATTTTAATTCCCAAAATTGGCTAAATGAAATAGGTTCTCCCGAAATACATCTGGTAATTGGTGGGCCACCATGCCAAGGTTTTTCAGTTGCCGGAAAACGCGATCCAAACGATCCTCGCAATCGTTTATTTAAAGAATTTGTCCGCGTTGTCTCAGAAATCCGTCCTTGGTACGTAGTAATGGAAAATGTACCGGGAATTCTCACCATGAAAAAAGGTGCAGTTCTGAAAGCTATTTGTGAAGAATTTGCTAATATTGGATATCCAAATATGTCGGTCGCAATTTTAGAATCTGCTGCTTATGGAATACCGCAAATTAGACCGAGAGCCATTTTCATTGCTAATCGATTTGGCATGGAAAACCCATATCCAAAAATTCAATTATTACCCGATCAATACAAACCAATTGAATCAGCAATTTCCGATCTTCCAGATTATACAGCTATTCCAGAAATAAATCACGAATGGACTCGCCATTCAGCAGAATATATGGAGAGAATAGCAAAAGTACCGCCAGGTGGTTCTTTATATGAAAGTTATGTCGATGCTTTCAAGCGTCAATACCCTGGGAAACCGAGTATGACTGTCAAAGAAAATCACGGCGGTACTCACATTCATCCTTATTTAAATCGGGTTATTTCAGCGAGAGAAATGGCTCGTTTGCAGACATTTCCCGACAGTTTTATTTTTAAAGGTTCAATGAAAAAAGCGATGTGGCAAATTGGTAATGCTGTGCCACCGAGATTAGCAGAGTGTATAGGTTATGCACTTATATCTTATTTGAATGCAATTGAATCTAGAAATAAACCTGCAATTGCTGTTAACCGTTTTGAGCAGATTCAACTAACTTTTGATTGAGGGCATCACGCCAAGCTTCAAAGTTATACCAGCCACATCCGACACAGCCTTCTTCAGCTTCAGCACCTCGCTGATGTACAGAAGGCCAATCTTCTCCTCCTTCATACCAAAATATAATGCCGAAAGGTGTACCTCTTTTTTCAGTTTTTATACAACGTTCACAACTTCTAGATTTAAGAAGATTATGATTACCAGATCCATCCTTTTTTAGTAACTGGAACTTTTTTTTAATCTCTTCATCGCTCATTGAAGTAAGATGTGGTGACTCACTTTCTCCCCAACGCTCCATTGGAAAGCGATGATCGATTATTAACTCATGGGCTGGTCTTTGCCTTTGCTCTATAACATCTATATAAGAATAGACCTCTAAAATTCTTTGTACTAAAGATGCAGGTATGTTAGCAGCCGAATTTGCCGATTTGATTTCTCCTGTCCACCGATCGCCTATACGTATTGCTTGACAATTTTCACAGGATCTCTTTTCTGTTTCGATCGCAAGACCAGGACGATTCCTTGTCCCACGTTGTAAGCCTTGAATTCCTCCACCACCAGCATATTGCCCCGAACCTATCTTTTTTCCTTCACACTCCCGACAATGCCATTGTTGATCTGATAAAAGGTTAAAAACTTTATATTGGGTTGAATCTTTTTTGATTTGAGATTTAATTGTTTCTACTAAATTTTTATCAGTCACTCTATCTTATCCGCTTCTATTTCCAAATTTTCGAGCAAATCGGAAACTGTGATACCTAAGCCACTAGCAAGACTGACAAGCGCTGTAACAGAAGGATTTCTGACTCCGCGCTCTACTCCAGAAATGTAAGTACGATCTAAATTAGCGCGTAGTCCGAGTTCCTCTTGGGAGATACCAAGCGCTGTTCGCCGTTGCTTGACAAGTTGACCCAAGGCACGCAGAATCTTTTTTCTCGATTCGTTCATGTGCCGATTGTGGATGTTTGTGGTCTATCAGTCTACGGTCGATGTGTCACATTAAGAGGAAAAGTCGATCACTTACCCCTAAATTCTAAAATAGAACATTTGTACTACAAGCAAACTGCTTCATATTTTTTTCTGACTTTCTAAACTAAAGTAGGGTGAGCAATACCCACCCTACCTGCAATTAGCCAGAAGTTGATCAAAACGGATTCCCGAATAAAATATTTAGTTATCAATCAGCGCCGCAAGTTAGGTAATTTGCCCATACCCAACCTTCATATCCTCGTCCCCTGTCTGTAACAATATTAACCCAGCTTCCCGATCGATCCCAACCCTTACGTAGCACCACAGATCTATTAGGTATACTGCTAATAACTTTGCCATTAATATTGCTGCGATCGCGCACATTTATCAGGCCACCATCGGGAGTCATCACCATCATAAACCGGGCTGTGCAACGTTGAGCAACTAGATATTCATTTGGGTTATACTGGGTTAGCTTATGGTTGATTTGTGTAGCCGTGGTAGACTTTACACTGCTTAAAGATAGGGACAATAAGGTGAATAATGTTAAAGGTTTTCTCCACTTTCCCAATGTCGCCATAATAAACTCTCCTACTTCCATAAAAGCTTAGCTAACTGATTGATATTATGACTGATTTAGATAATGTTGTCATCCAAGATTTACAATAATTTACTAATAAAAAATGGCCATATTTTTCGGAGAATTGTCACAGTCTACCGCTATGGCGATCGCAGTCGTGCCAGATAGCGGTAAAATGTAACAGTCGTACTGAGTGGCGGACTGTGATCGATCGTTATACGTTGCCGGAAATGGGCAATCTGTGGACAGAAACCTATAAACTCAAAACCTGGCTGCAAGTTGAAATAGCAGTTTGCGAAGCGCAAGCTGAACTTGGCTATACTCCAGCTGAGGCTGTTGAGGAAATCAAGGCAAAGGCTAATTTTGACCCCAAGCGGGTGCTGGAAATTGAAGCGGAAGTCCGCCACGATATGATCGCCTTCTTGACAAATGTCAACGAATATGTAGGCGATGCGGGACGGTACATTCACTTGGGTTTAACCAGTTCCGATGTGCTGGATACCGCTTTGGCGCTGCAAATGGTAGCCAGCGTCGATGTATTGTTGGAACGGGTGGAAGATTTCATTCAAGCGATTCGCTACCAAGCGCAGCAGCATCGCAACACGGTGATGATCGGCAGAAGTCACGGAATTCACGCGGAACCGATTACTTTTGGGTTTAAATTGGCTGGTTGGTTGGCGGAAATGCACCGAAATCGCGATCGCTTAGTCAATCTTCGCCGCAGTGTTGCTGTAGGCAAGATTTCCGGTGCGGTGGGAACTTATGCTAACGTGGAACCGCGAGTAGAAGCGATCGCCTGCCAAAAACTCGGACTCGAACCCGATACCGCATCAACTCAGGTGATATCGCGCGATCGCCATGCCGAATTCGTGCAAGTATTAGCACTTTTAGCCGCATCGATCGAACGCTTCGCCGTCGAAATTCGCAACCTGCAACGCACAGATGTTCTCGAAGTAGAAGAATTCTTCGCCAAAGGACAAAAAGGCTCCTCAGCAATGCCGCACAAACGCAACCCCATTCGCGCAGAAAGACTAACCGGAATGGCAAGAGTTGTGCGCGGTAATGCAGTTGCAGCTTTAGAAAATGTAGCACTTTGGCATGAGAGAGATATTTCTCACAGTTCCGTCGAACGAATGATTTTGCCAGACTCTTGCACCATCACCCATTTCATGTTATCTGAAATCACCGATTTGGTGAAACATCTGCTAGTTTACCCAGAAAATATGGCGCGGAACATGAACGTTTACGGCGGCGTGGTGTTCAGTCAAAGGGTAATGTTAACTTTGGTAGAAAAAGGTTTGGCGCGAGAAGAAGCTTATGCGATCGTGCAATCTTTAGCTCATCAAGCTTGGAATAAACCAGAAGGTGATTTCCATGCTTTAATTAGTCAAGATGAGCGGGTTACTAAAGTGTTATCTTCAGAAGAAATAGAAGCCTGTTTCGATCCGCAACATCATCTCAAACATTTGGATGAGATTTACCAACGGTTGAGTATTTGATCTGATTTTTAGGTATGTTGTTGCGCTTTAGCGCTAAAGCGCAACAACATACCTTTGCTCATTCCGCACCCTCAACTAACCTTTACTGATTTTTAAATATGAAAGTCAAGCTGACGAGTGAAGGACAAATTACAATCCCTACTGAAATTCGACAACAGCTAAGACTCCAATCAGGGGATGAACTTCTGTTAATTTTAGAAGGAACTGACGTAAGATTGCGGGTTCTCAAACCCAGGCGACTCAGTGAATTTTACGGTGCTTTACCTGCAACTGTTCCCTATCCAGGAAAAGAGGCAATTCGTCAGAATGTTGCCGAAAATATAGCCCAAAAAAATCTGGAGTAAAATTGATGACAGATCTTTGGGTTGATGCTAATGTTCTGCTGCGTTTGTTAACTGGAGATCCACCCGATTTAGCTTTCTCGCAGAAGTAGCTCGGAGAGAAGGTGGAGGGGTTGTATCTTTCGATCGCGACTTTAGGCGTTTAGATATACCTTGGGTAGAACCAGAGTAGAAACGTGCGATCGCATTCTTAAAAAATGACGAAAAGCGATATCACTTAACTTGCACCAAAAAACCATATTCAAATCCCGCACCATTAGACTCAAACTGTAGCGTATAGTCTCCCGAAAGCGGTAGGCGTCCCGTCCACCGAGTTCGATCGGCATCCGTATGTCGAAAATATGTCTTTAGTAGAGTGCCTTATTCCGCAAATCCTTGTATAATTAGAAAGGCTTTCATCGTCTGGAAAATCATCTTTGTGGAGTAAGATTTTCTTTTTTACCCTACTTACCCTACTTCCTCTGTTATCTTTGTCCAATCCTACCGAATACAATGTTATTATTTCCCCTGTGAGAGTGCGATCGCAAATAGTTGGTAGGAAGATTCCTCCTTGTCCTCCGCCATCCCTGCTTCCCCGGCGATCAGCATCATTGTACAAGAGAAGAGGTCTTAAATTTTATGGGAATATCTTTAAATTCGCTCAAGATATCGCAAAAGCTATGGCTGAGCGTTCTATCTTTTTCCATACCGATACTGATGCTGTTGTATTTCACAGTTTCTGGGATTAACTACGATATCAACTTCGCTCGGTTAGAAATCTTTGGCAATAGACTTTTAGCACCTTTAACCGAACTTTTAGCATTAGTTCCAAAACAGCAGCGGTTGGTTGTGATTCCACGGCTTAAAAATCCTCCCTTCATAGATAATTTAACACCAATAAAAAATCTGATTGAAAATAACCTGGAAACGCTTGAAAAAGAAACAGAAGCTGTAGGAACGCAACTTAAAATTACTCCTTCACAGCTAAAAGAAGCAGGTATGGAAAAATTATTGCCTGCAACAATAACAGAACAGTGGCAGAGATTGCAAAGCAGTCAGAATCTCAACAAAGAACAATTGGCTCAGCAGTATAGCGATCTGAAACAACTTATAAGTGGATTAATTAGCAGAGTTGGCGATACCTCAAATTTAATTTTAGATCCGGATCTGGATTCCTATTATTTGATGGATGTTGTTCTTTTAGCCATTCCCCAGGCTCAACAACGAGTTGGAGAAATTTTATTGTACAGCCAAGGGTTAAGTTCGCAGAACCAACTGGCAAATCCCGAAAAAGTAAAGTTAGAAGTCTATGCGTCATCGCTACAAAATGCAGATTTGGAGAGGATTGTCCAAGGAATTTCTACTTCTGTGCGGGAAGATAAGAATTTCTATGGCGAGCTTCCTTCTCTGCAAAATATCCCACCTGTTCTTAGCTCTTATGAAGCTGCCGTCAAGAAGTTTAGCGAAACTTTGATTCAGCTTGCCAGAACTGGTAGTATAGATATCCTCAACGAAAGTTTTTTTCAACAGGGAGAAGAAGTAGTTAGCAAAGGTTCCGAACTGTGGACGGTTACGAGAAAGGAACTGGATAAGCTGATTGAGCGACGTATTCAGGATTTAGAAAATAAGCGGTTAATTTATCTGGGATCGAGTTTAATCGCTCTGGGTATTTCGATATTTTTGGTCTTCCAAATATCGCGAGAAATTACTGTTCGCATTTCCCAGGCTGGAGCTATTACTAAAGATGTTGCTCAAGGCGATTTTACAATTCATGTCCGCATCGATTCTCAGGATGAGATAGGACAGTTATTGTCTGCTATTAAATACATGATTAAAAACTTGAATTCTTTGATTAAACAAACACAAGAATCGGGAATTCAGGTTTCCGCCTCAGCTACAGAATTGTTGGCGACTGCAAAACAACAAGAGGTGGTAGTAACGAACCAGGCGGAATTGATTATTGAGGTGATGAAATCTACTCAGGAAATTTCGCAACTAATTGAAAACCTGGTACAACAAATTAGTCAAGTTGCTTCCACGTCACAAGAAACGGCTAAATTTGCCAGAAATAGTCAGTCAGATATAATCCAGATGAAAGAAACTATGCAAAACATGGAAAATGCTTCAAAAAATATTTCTAGGAAGCTGCAAACCATAGATGAAAGGACGAAAAATGTTACAGTCATACTGACTACCATTACCAAACTAGCAGAGCAAACAAATTTGTTGTCTTTAAATGCTGCGATCGAAGCAGAAAAAGCTGGTGAAGCTGGACGAGGTTTCGCTGTTGTTGCTAGAGAAATTCGCCGATTAGCTGACCAAACTGCTGTTGCTTCTTTAGATATTGAACGGATAATTAATGATATGCAATTAGCGGTTTTAGAAGGTGTGATGGAAATGAATAACTTTATCCCACAATTCTATTATGGTGCTGACAAGATTAGTAAAATTAGCTCCCAGCTTGGTAAAATTATTCAGCAGGTACAAGCTTTATCACCCCAAGCGCAAACAATCAGTAGTTCGATGGTAAATCTGGGTCAAGGAATGGGGGAAATAAAAGACTCTTTGAGTCAGACATATCTAGCAATTGAAGACCTTAACAAAGCAGCAATTAGCTTGCGAGATAGGGTGTCCCAATTTAAAGTGAATTCTTGAAGCAAATCTAAAATCTAAAATCGATATCACCTAAGTTGAATAGTAAAACCGTATTCGTATCCAGCAGCATTGGAATCAAATTGCAGGGTATAGTCTCCCGAAAGCGGTAGGCGTCCCGTCCACCGAGTTCGATCGGCATCCGTATAAGGATCTCCAGCCAAAATTTTGCCATCAGGAGCAATAATAGTTGGGAATGGGCCTTTATTCGTGGTGACAGTCATCGTTTGACCGTTCGCGAGTCTGAGGAAATACTGGTGTTCGCCACCACCAATCAAGCGATCGCTAACTGTAGTAGAATTTTGACCTTCAGGAAAAGTAATTCTGACCCGCATCTGAGTACAGCTGCTTTGGGTGCGATTTTTGGCGACCCATCCTTCGACGGGACTGCTAAGAAAGGAACCAGCCATTTTGTTCGCCGACAACCGAGACGCGAGTACCATTTTGCAGCTGACCGACGATATTATTAGAAGCGACTCTAGGACTAGAACGGACATTCAGCGGCGGATTTGGATCGGCTATTATGGCCATATTAGCTCTGGTGCAAACCTCTGGCTGTAAAGTTTTTGGTGTAGCAACCTGTGAGTGAGGCGTTACACTAGCAACCGATGAGTCTGTGGTTTGTGGGGTTTCGGGTCGATCTGCTGCGATCGCACTTACCACTGGTTGTTGTGTTTGCGATAAAGTGAGAGTTGGTTGTGGCGTTCCCGCAGCGTCTTGCGTACCAACCGATCGCGTTGCGATCGTTCCCAAGGTCACACCAAGCGTCGCCGCCAGAGTAGTCGCGCCAGCAACAATTAAAACCAGTGTTTTAGAGGAACTATTCATACCAATACCGCATAACTGCTCAGAAACCATTTTACTAAATACTTAGATTTCCTAGAAAATCCAGACATTTTTTGCGTAAACTCTATATTTTTAGCGAAATTTCCATTACTAAGCTGAGACAATGAATTATTCCAGGCGAAGTGTTCGGAATCGCAATAAATTGCTAACCACCGTGAAAAGCGAAGTAGAAGCACGGCAGTCACAATCATTACACAATGCCGTGCGGATTATCTTGCTTAAAGAGACAGAACCCGAACAAGTGCAACGCCTTTGGGATGTCGAGGTAAAAATCGGCAGGAATACCGTTTTCCAACTACCTTCCCAAACAAGCATAGCTCAAATCTTTGAGCAGACTGGCGGCAAGTTGATGATTTTGGGAACGCAGGGTTCTGGTAAAACTACAACTCTGCTGGAACTTGCCAACCAGCTAGTTACTTCGGCGGAAAATGACATCAGCAAACCAATCCCTGTTTTGTTCGATATTTCATCTTGGCAAGAAGACAAGCAAACTATTGCCGATTGGTTGATATCTGAACTACAATCCAAATATAATATTCCCGTCAAAATTAGCAAACAGTGGATTAATGAGCAACAACTGCTACCGCTACTGGATGGACTGGATGAACTGGAATTAACGCGACAAGAACTATGCCTTCAAGGTATTAATCAACTACTTGAGGGAGAAAATAAACTGAAGCATATTGTTGTTTGTAGTCGCCTAGAAGAGTACAAAAGCTGCCATACCAAGTTGCGTTTGCATGGAGCAATTTATTTGCGATCGCTCAGAGAAACTCAGATTAAGGAATATTTGATGAGTTCGAGAAGTCGAGAATTATGGGAAAACATCAAAACCGAGCCGCAGTTATTAGAATTGGCAAAAACGCCGCTACTTTTAAATATGATGACCTTAGCGTATGAGGAAATTTTAATTCATGCTTGGAAACGCATCGCTGACAAAAAAGAACGCTACGAGTATTTGTTAAATGCCTATATTCGTCGGATGCTGACGCTGCAAATTCCCAGCCGATGTTATCGCAAAAATAAGGAACCACGTCCAGAACAAAGTCGTCATTGGTTGGTGTGGTTGGCTAAAAGAATGAATGAGTCAAATCAGAAGTGGGTTGCGATCGA
>CASBRD010000094.1 GCA_949128025.1 Oscillatoriales cyanobacterium PMM_0008
CGATCGCACTTTACGAACAATCTTTAGCTATTAATGAAAGTATTGGCAACCTCCAAACTAAAGCGGCGACTTTGCACTGTCTGGGAAATCTCAAAGCTAACACGGGAGACATTGCAGGGGCGATCGCACTTTACGAACAATCTTTAGCTATTAATGAAAGTATTGGCAACCTCCAAACTAAAGCGGCGACTTTGCACTGTCTGGGAAGTCTCAAAGCTAACACGGGAGACATTGCTGGGGCGATCGCACTTTACGAACAATCTTTAGCTATTTTTGAAAGTATTGGCAACCTCCAAGGTAAAGCAATGACATTACAATGGTTAGGATGGTTAGCTGCTACTGAACAAGGAGACTTTGAAACAGGATTAAATTACTTACAGCAATCTCTAGAAATATTGCAGCATATCCAATCTCCCAAAGCTGAAACAGTGAGGGAAATCATCGCCAGAGTTCAACAGTTAGCAGATGGTAGATGATACTAAATTCCTCCTTATCTTCTTTCTTTTCTTCTTCGTGTCCTTCGTGTTCTTTGTGGTTCAATTAAATTTATTTTTTACCACAGATGAACACAGATGGGGTTTTTGGTTGGTGTCTGAGGTTTGGCTTTAATGGCGATGTGTAAACTATCAGACTATTCCTTCGAGTGGGTACTACCAGGTCACGGACGCCGCTACAACGCTGACGCCGAGACAATGCGTCACCAGATGCAGCAGTGTATTGCTTATATGGAAGCAAAATAGTGGCGACTTTAGTCATATACAACGCTAAAGCTGTCCCTACTCTTTTAGACAGGACAGGATATCAGTAGTAATTATGGTGAGTAATGGTTACCCTAAACCCTTCAACTAGCTAAAACTTGAGCAGGCGTCACGCGCCACAATTGTTCCAGTCCAGTTGCAGGCATTGTGAGATACAAAATATCCCCAGCACCTAATGCGGTTTCCAATACATCCCAACCATGAATGGTTTGGGATTTGGTTTCGATATACAAAGGCACGAAGTCAGCATCCATCGCCGCTTCTTTAACGCGCTTGCCACAAAAAGGATGTCCTGTAGTAATCATCGTTGCTAAGGCAACCCACAGGGTATCGCCGGTAATTCCATTACCCAAAATGCGTCCTCCCAAAGCTGCTGCCGCAAAAGCAGGTGCAGCTAATTCAGTCGGACTCAACACAGATTCAAATTCAAACACTTTTTGCACAGTGGAAGCAAAGTGCGGGTCTTGATTACGCACGACTACCGGCAATTTGGGCATAATGCCTTTGGCGGTGAGGGCAATTTCTAAATTTGCCATATCGTCGCTGGTAACTGCTAACAAAGCGTCTGCTTTTTGAAGGTTGGCAGCTTTCAGATTTGCCGACAAACTGGCATCTCCCAAAATCACGGGAACGCCTGAAGAACGAACTGTATTGACAAACCGATTGTTGGGGTCTTTTTCGATGACGACTACTTCATGTCCGTGACAGTGCAGTTGATTGACTATTTGCACGCCGATGCCGCCTAGTCCGCAGATAATGTAGTGATTTCGTGCGGGAACTCGTGCGGCGTCCCAAAATTGTTTCAAGCGGGTTCCTAAAACAAAATCGGTCAACAGTGCGTAGAAAATACCAATGGTTGCTGCCCCAACCAGCATCATGAATATTGTAAATAATTTGATGCTGTCGGGGGCGTTTTCTGCTATTTTTTCGTTACCGCCAGCGCCGCTAATCATGCCGACACAAAAATAGAGCGCATCAATAAAAGATGTTTGCAGATCGGTGAAGATATAAGTCAGCGTGCCAGTAAAAACGGTTAGGAAAAGTACGATAGTTATCGCGGCTAGCGGTTGACCGTGTTGCTTAAATTGTCGCAAATTTGTGAAAATTTTGAGCAGTTTCTGAATTGAAGGTTGGCGATGGTTGCGGACGCTGGGTTGGGTGCCTATAATCAGACGATCGCCTTCTTGCAGTTGCTGTCCGCAGACGACGGCTGAAACTAAATCTATTTGACCGTTCACTGGCATATAGTAAATCAGCATCCGGGAACGATCGTCCCACAGTTCGCTCAGCTTGCGACCTTTCCAGGGGTGGTTTTCGTGAATGTATTCTTCGTGGATGGGCCAAGTTTGGTTAAACAGCCGCAACTGTCCGATCGCTTTATTTCCCAAGGCAGCAAAGGCAAATACGGGCGCTGCTAGGGCGGCAACGCTCATGGTAACGTGATCGGGGAGGATTTTATCTAAGCGATCGCCTAAGCTGGTATTGAACAGCCGATTGATGATGCGAATGCGGGGGTTGAGAACTCGTGCCTGGGTGAGAATCGCCAAATTCAGCGCTTCGTCCTTCCCAGCTAGAACTAAGGTATGCGCTTCGTGAATCCCAGCCGCTTTCAGGGTAGCCGCCGCTTTTACATCTCCGGTGACAACATCATCGTCTTCACCAGGGATACGTTGGTCATGGATGCCAACAACAGATGCTCCCTGTTGCCTTAGCAAGCTGAAGATTTTATAGCCAGTCGGGCCTAAGCCGCAGACAATTATTCGAGGTTTCATATTAGCTGAAATAAGGACAATTCAGAAGCTGCTTCTACCCAGACTCTTATTGTCGATCGCTGTGGCTCTCAAGACTGTAGCTGAAATCACCTTATTATCGAGGTTCGATCGTAAGGTGATGAAACTTTGGCTGCATTGCGATCGTCTACTGACCTTCGGTAGTGCAAAATTCTGACAAAACTTATGAAGAATTTGGCTCAAGTCACAACGACTTTTGGCATATTATCAACTCTACTTGCCGCAGCACCGGCAATGACGCAAAACCAACCGCCGCCAACTGTCCCTCGCACATCACCCAATACAACTTTCACCGTGACGCGCCAGTCGGGAACTTGTCCCACGACGGTCAAGCTTTGGACTTCATTTCGTTATTATGAAGGCGGTGGGGAAAATACTGTGATTCCCGATACGAGTGCGATCGCAGGGCCAGCTCGCTTAGTGCGATCGAGCAAGAAGTTGGCCGAATTCACAGCGCCGTTGAAAAGTAACTTTGCTGACTGTATCGGTCAAGCTACGTCTGCGGAAGAGTCTAATTACAGTTTCCGTTTCGGAAATATAAATGTTACTTTTCGCGTCCAGCTACCGCCAGATACTCCCAGTAATCCTTCCCTAATCACCTATAAAAATGTAGTTTCTTCCCGTCCTGCTGTGCGCTGGGCGATCGCTGACTAAAATTATGGTAAACCAGATGAAAAAATTGTGGCGATTCACTACAAGTTTGAGCATATTATCAGCCTTGCTTGCCGGTACACCAGCACTAACCCAAAATCAACGGTTATTGCCACCCACTTTGCCACGTACTGCACCGGATTCGACGCTCAACGTGACGCGCCGGTCGGGAAAACTTGTCCCAGGACGGTAAAGCTTTGGACTTCATCTCGTCAATACGATGGCGGTGGTGAATTTGTTGTGATTGCCGATACGAGTGCGATCGCAGGGCCAGCTCGCTTAGTTCGGTCAAACACAAAGTCTGCCGAATTCACAGCGCCATTAAAAAGTAACTTTGCTGACTGCGTAGGTCAAGCAGCGTCTCGCGAAGAAATGCTAAACGGTTACAGTTTCCGCTTCCAAAATAGAACAGTTACTTTTCGGGTTCAGTTGCCACCAGACACTCCTAGTAATCCTTCTGGAATTGCTTATAAAGGTGTGGTGTCTTCCCGTCCAGCTGTAAAATGGCAAATTGCCGACTAATTGAAATCAAATCGGGTAACATCTACTTCTGTATATTATGCAATTGATAATGGGTAATAATCGTACCAATTACCCATTAAAATTAGGAATTGCCAATGAGCGGTAATTAAAACATAATTATGAAGAAGTTAGCAAAGTTCATCCCAACGTTGGGCATATTATTACTATTGCTTGCAGTCACGCCAGCAATATCGCAAAATCTCCCAGCGCCCTCTGTGCCTAGAACTCCACCCGATACGACTTTCAACGTAAGACGCCAGTCGGGAACTTGTCCCCGTAACATCAAGCTTTGGACATTGATTGGTAAATACGCTGGTAATTCTGTATTTACCGTTATTGCTGACACGAGTGCGATCGCAAGTTCGGCCCGATTGGTTAAATCAGACAAAAAGGTAGCGGAATTCATAGCGCCATTGAAAAGCAACTTTGCTAACTGCGTAGGTGAAGCTATATCTGAAGTTGTTGATGAAAGAACTTTCTACACTTTCCGCTTCCAAAACAAAAATGTGATTTTTCGCGTCCAACTGCAACCAGACACTCCAGGTAATCCTTCCGCAATTATATATAAAAATGTCGTATCTTCGCGTCCGGCTGTAAGATGGGTGGGAGTTGATTAATTTCCTTCTTTTAACTATGGAAAATTCGACTATAATTGCAACGATATTTGGAATTTTGTTGGTGTTGCTGGTAACTTCAATTACTGTACAAACTCAAGCTCAATCAGTCACAGAAGTTCAATCAAATCCTCCTCCTAATAAAGTGTTGAATGTTGTCCGCCAATCGGGAAACTGTCCTCAAAATGTAGGGCTTTCGCGTCAGAGTCAGAAACCGGGTTTCTTAATCAAATCTCTATTAGCAGACAAAAATTATCACAGAAACCGGGTTTCTTGTCGGGGCGATCGCCTTTTTTACAATAAGTGATAAAATCATTAAGTTGACTACCCCAAAACGATAAAATTAGATTGTCAGTCCACTCACGCTATGCAGATGATACACCTGTACTTAAAAGTCAGCTACCGCCTAGACTTGGGGAAGCAAAACCCGATCCGAATGCTATAGGGCCGCATTCTCAATTAAGATGGGATACTTATAACCAAAGGATTTATCAGATGCGAGAATTTGATGGGTCTGGACAACCAGTCAGAGATTTAGATTTTACCAGTCCTACCTATCCTAACGGTAATCCTCGCCCAGATCATCTGCCGCCACCTCATCAACATAGGTGGATACCAAATCTTACTGGTGGAACTCCTACTAGAAATAAAAGACCAGAACCATTATGAAATCTCAAACTTTTACTTTGATCCAAAATGTTAGCCAAAAGTGGGCTGTTACACTCTGCTGTGAAGAACAGGAAACATTAGAATCCAGAGTTGCTAAAATTGTTGAGTATTTAGGTGAAAATTGGGATTTATCTAATGAATGGGTGATTTCTGATATTGATGCTACTGGAAGGTGTGGCGATCGGTTGACTAAGAAAGGTAATAATCAAGAAGTATTTAGTTTATCTACTTCGGATTTACTGGGTGTATTGAATGAAGAGGGTCAAGTTATTGAACTAGATGCAAGCTTGATTAAAAGTGGGGATGAAGTGTTTAAAATTATGATTCGAGATGGAATTTCTGTTGATGTGCTAGGCAGTGGGGAAGTGTTACCATTGACAGTTATTGGTAAATATGTGGCTGTTGATAATTCGTGGTTTTTGTGGTAATTGAAAAGTGGCGATCGCTCTTTTTTGGCGTAGTGCGATCGCGCAGCGTGCCGTAGGCAATCGCTCTCCTTCCAATCATCACATTGTTATGGTGGAAATGGATCGGATTGTGAGTCAAAAAAGAGGTTGGGTTTCCTTGCGTTAACCCAAGCTAAAAGGAAGGGCGATAATGCTAAGCATCGCTTACGCGAACGCACTAGCTGCTGTTTGCATTTGCTGCCAAACTGCTGCTTGGATTTTGGCATCAAAGTCAGGATCGTCTACAATCATAATAATATATAGTAATTAGTCGCAATTCTATTGTTTGCTATGACGCTGAAAGAATTAGAGCCCCAACTGCTGGCACTCTCTGACGACGAAAAAGCTCAAGTCGTTCAACTCCTATCCCAGGGCAAAATTAATCTAGGGCGCGGTATTGAAAAAACGCCTGGTGTTTGTGGTGGTAGTGCTTGTATTGTTGGAACTCGCATCACCGTTTGGGGACTTATAGAAGCTCGTCGCATTGGATATAGTGAAGCCGATTTACTCACTAGCTATCCATCGCTTTCTGCTACTGATATTGCAAATGCCTGGGCTTATGCTGAAGCTTTCCCGGACGAAATTGAAACAGAAATCCGGGAAAACGATCAAGTGATGTACGAGGATTTGTAGACGATACCAGAAATCACTTGTAAACACGCTCCATAACTCCACCGAATGACACCGCTACATTGTATCCAATGCGGATGCCGAAGAGACGAGCATTTGGATGTTTTTCGCTGAGTTTACGGGCTGCTTTTAACCCAGTTTCATCAATTTCGTAGTCTCCTGATTCAAAGTCGATGATGACCATTTTGCCGATGTTCTCATCCACTTCCACTTGTTGACGGATGCTATTTTCGTACAATTGTTTTGCACGTCTTGCCACTTCTTCACGGCTGAGAAGGATTGTTTGCATGAGGTAAGTTCCGATCGCTACAGTGATTTTTACGAACTATTTTATCATATCTTACGGCTAAACAGGGTGGATATTGCGTACCTTATGAGTTTCGTAGCGACTGTCTTAAAATTCAAGCAAGGGATCGCAAGGTTTGAATCAAGCGATCGCTAGAGAGTCCAATCATCGCATAGTCATGGTGGAAATGGATAAGATTGTGAGTCGCAAAAGGTGTTCGGTTTCCTAGTGTTAATCCAAACTAAAAGGAAGGGCGATCGAACTCTTGTCGGGTAGCTAAACGGGTGCTAATTAAATCACCTATTTGGTCTGTAATGATATTGATAGAGTGATACGACTCTCAGGTAAGCTATAATTGTGTAGAGTTTCTGAGGTCTGACATGGAAACAATGAAACTGAGATCGCATATTGGCACAGATGGCATATTGCAAATTCAGATGCCTGCCGAGCTTAAAAATACTTCGGTTGAGTTGGTAGTAGTTGTACAGCCGTTATCATCTGAGGAAACTAAACCACAGTATAACGCTTGGGGAAAACCAACTACTAAAAAATCAATTCAAGAAGCAGTTGCCAAAATGCGACAACTGCGGCAAGAAGTGGCGTTGGATAAAAATTCAATTCGCGAAATGATTGAAGAGGGGCGCAGGTTTTAATGCAGTTTGTATTGGATTGTTCTGTAGCAATCAGTTGGTGCTTGGTGGATGAAAATGACGATTATGCTAATGCTATTCTGGCAATGATGCCGGATTGTGAAGCTTATGTACCCCTGATTTGGTCGCTAGAAATTGCTAATACTCTACTCGTTGCTGAACGACGTAACCGGATAACAACTGAGCAATCGGAGCTAGCTATTGCTTTGTTACAATCACTATTAATTTACGTTGATGAAGCTACAGATATTTATGCACTTTCGTCAACCCTGGTACTAGGACGACAAGAAGCTTTAGCAGCTTATGATGCAGCACAAACTGATGCTTTGCCGCATTAGCGATAACTTGGGGATGATTGTAGAGAATCAGTGAAACGCAATCGGTATCCAAAATATATTGACACACCAAAAGCCACCTCTACAGGTAATAGGAAGGATCGACTTCCGAATTATCATCTAATGTTCTTTCGGCGCGAATTGACTCCATAATTGCAGCCAAATCGGCATCGTCTTTAAAGACACCTGCAAATTTTTTCCAGGTTACTTCTGAAGTCTGAATCGGCACGTTCCATGAAATCGCTTCCATATTTTTTAGCCGTTCTAAAAAAGTAGCTTGAATTTGTGTGATCGCCTCTTCTCTTGTTTCTGCTTTCACTCGACAGTCGGGAAACTCTCTGACAGATGCCGCAACTTGCCCGGATGTCAGTGCTTCTAGCAGGAGTGTGACTTTGATGTTGGTGAATGGAGCGGACTGCGACAAGTCTAGGTTGATCATGTTAATTTTTGAAAGACTAATTATGAGCTTTACCTTTATTATACCGCAGATAGCGATCGCACTTTTTTTGGTAGTGCGATCGCTATCTATCCAATCATCACATTGCAATGATAAAAATAGATAACATTGTGAAGTTTCTCAGGATATTGGTAGAGCTATACCACTCTCAGGTAAGCTAGAATTGCTCGGAATAATATCCTCTACCTCTCTAAGAAGCTGCCAATCAATTACTGCCACCCAAAGAGTTTCCTCTTCAGAATATTGCACCACACCATCCGCTTCTAATTCTTCGCTATAGAGAATGAGCAATTGACCATCTTGCAACTTAATATTTTGGCGACTCAAATCTTCAATTGTGCCCATACAATTCAGACGAAGACGACCTTTTTTATCGGCATTATGAAAGTCGGCAAAAATTTTAGGGTTACTCATAAGTTTACTCCGATCTGGATGATTGCTTTGCTGGATTGGGAATCGTTGGTGTCAGCAGAAAGCTTGCTTGCTCTGGCGTTAATCCAATTAGAGTTGCATGATTTGAACTTCTGCCAGAAGTACGGATGACATCTCCACCTTCCGAGCGAATCTCGCCTACTGTCGTCACCCCAACTTGTCCATGAGGGATTGCTACTGCTAACTCTGCTACAGATAATCCTACTGCACATTCTACAGAAATTCCCGTGATACCGCTAGGGTGGGTTCCTGTGGCACGTTGAATATCCTCTGGGCGATTACGACCACCACGAACTACGAGGGCTTCGTTTGGAATTCTTTCCACAAATGTAGGCTGTTTGATTCAAGTACGTGCTACAGTTTACCAATCTCTGACCCTAGCGATCGCACTTTTTTTGGTAGTGCGATCGCTCTCCGTCCAATCATCGCATTGTCATGGTATAAATGGATAAGATTGTGAGTAAAAAAGATGTTGGGTTTCCTTGCGTTAACTCAAACTAAAAGGAAGGGCGATCGAACTTAACCTTGTTCTAAAGTGCCGAAAGGCTTATGTTACCATTCTCTTGAATCGTCATAAAAAAATCCAAAGGACTCTTAGTAACCCTTTCTAACACAATGTCGTGGTCTTCATTATCCCAGCGACCTACAACTTTCCAATCTTCGTCCCAAATGCTACAGGTTGATTTCTTTGTCGTGACTTTCAGAGGTTTGTCACGATGCTGAGAGATCCAAGCATATACAGAATCGTCTTTAGTTTTTGAGGTGATGAATTTTTCATCACTGGAGTTTTCTGTATTGATCAAGCGTACCCCTTGATCAGACTGGTTATTCAATCCCCTAATTCCTGTAGTCATCAAAGCCTCACTGAGATTAATTGCACCTACTTGCTTCTCCCATGATCATAACAAATCAAACCCTTGTCTAGCCCAAAAAATGTACAAGTTTGCCGCCAATTTACCCCCACTTTCCCTCTCTTCAATCTAGTTTTGTACGAAAATGTACGAAAATGTTGGCAGATGTGCGCTATAATACCGAAAATGCTCCCATCTACCTATCCAGATGAATCTTAAAGAAATGTTAAAATTCGCTGATGAGATAGTATTTGCCAAAACGGGTCAGCACCTTGACGATTTACAAGAGGCGGTACTGCGAGGAACTCTACAACGCGAGACGTATAAGGAAATAGCTAAGGATTTTGATTGTTCTGAAAGTCGTGTTAGGGAAGTGGGATCGGAATTATGGCGGATACTTTCAGAACAGTTAGGGGAAGAGGTTAGTAAATCGAATTTTCGATCATCGATGGAGAGGTTCCAAGTTTCGATATATTCAAATGTTGCACAAGAAGAATCTGTGCAAATTAACAGCGTTAACGTCTGTGGAGAAGCTAGACACCCGCCAAACATACCGAACTCACACCCACCAAATCAAGAAACATCGCATCACGATTTAAGCGAGATGCCGGAATTGGGTGCTTTTTACGATCGCACTCCCGAACTCGAAACCCTCACCACATCGATTTTACAACAACGCTGTCGCTTAATAGCGCTCACGGGTATCAGCGGTATCGGTAAAACAACATTAGCAGCGCAACTCGTTCAACAAATAAAAGATGAGTTTGAGTACGTGGTTTGGTGCAGTCTAGACGCATCATCCACTCTAGCTAAATTTGAAGCTAACTCGATCCAGTTTTTCTCCCAGTCAGAAAAGCAAGATTCGCTTGCAACTAACCCAAAAACCTTACCGTTGATTAAATATTTCCAAAAGCATCGCTGTTTAGTCGTCTTAGATGACATTCACAACCTTTTCAGTAGCGGCGAATTGGCAGGAAAGTATAAACCAGGATACGAAGAATATCGCTCCTTTTTCAAACAGATAGAAACATTATCTCATCAAAGTTGCTTTCTGTTAATCGGTTGGGAACAACCAAGAGAAGTGACTCAAGTAAAAAACCAAAATACTTCCATTCGGACTTTACAACTCACTGGTTTAGATATTGCAGCGGGACGGGAAATACTGAGAGATTATGGGGTAGGAGAAATCGAGAATTACTCAGCACTAATTCACCGTTACCAAGGCAACCCCTTATGGTTAAAAAGCGTCGCCACTCTGATTCAAGAGTTGGGAGGAGGCGTGACTGAGTTATTACCTTATGATACCATATTGTTGCCAGAAGATTTAAAAGATGTTTTAGAGGAGTAGTTTAGCCGCCTATCCGAAATAGAAAAAAAAGTTCTCTCTTTGTTGGCTAAAGAAAGCGAGCCAATCAATATAGCAAAATTGTTAGAAAATAGCAGAATGCCAGCGTCAGATTTACTAAACGCGCTGCAATCTTTATCGCGGCGCTGCTTGATAGAACAACAAGGAAGTTTTTACATTCTGCCACCTGTAATGAGGCAGTATATCAAAGGGTTATAACTAAGATATTGCGGTTCTTTTGGGTTAAATATGCTGTAGGGGCACGGCATCATCAATATGTCTGTTATACCAAGGTTTTAATTATGCTGTGCTACGACAAGAATGAACAGGAGTGAACATTAGCATAATAATTCCGAAAGACCCGAATTTCAGTCCTCTAAAGAGTGCGATCGCACTGTGGTATCATAAAAATTATCAAACTTATTTAGTCGAGTTATATGACCACTATAGCTACGGTGACAACACTCTCCAAACTCGTTGATTACTACATCTGGTTCGCGAATGACGTGGGCTCCTACCTCAGCAACCAAAAGCTACAAAAACTATTGTACTATGCCCAAGCATGGTATCTGGCATTTGAAGATACACCCCTTTTTGATGAGGATTTTGAAGCTTGGGTGCATGGGCCGACTATCCCGGCTTTATTTTATGAATACAAAGAACAATTTGGGTTTAAGCCAATTCTGAAAGAAGTCGAAAAACCAGAGTTTCCACAGGAAGTACAAAAGTTTTTAGACGAGTTAGCCGACGAGTATTTCTTTTGCGATGCTTATGAATTAGAATTGATGGTGCGCCGCGAAGACCCTTGGATTAAGGCTAGAGGTAACTTGCCAAAAGATGAACCTTGTCAGGGTATTATTTCTAAGGAATTAATGAGAGACTTTTACAAAACCCGTGTCATCGAAGAAACCTAAAAAGGCAGATCTACGCCGCCAGCAATCCTTATCTAGCATCAAGCGTCAAGATGTAAAAATCCCGGAATGAATTAGTTTTTCTTTCAGGTATTATCAGGATGATAAAGATAAATTTTCAATTGGCGATCGAGATGCTAGATACCTGGAATCTCTCTTGAGAAGGCTGCGCGATTTATCACAATTGAAAGCTGAAGAAGTCATTAACAATCAGAGTAAAAGTCTGCGCTGTCATGGAATAGACTGGCAAGATACAACTGAGCCTAATGGCTTCGGTATTCCTAACGAAGACGAGCTAGTAAATACCCCCTATCAGTTTCAAATATCTGCTAATGAATACGGCAGAGTGCATGGATTTTTAAGCGAAAATGTTTTTTACGTTGTCTGGCTAGACCCAGACCACAATCTTTATAGCTATAGTTAAATATTAGGTATGTTGTTGCGCTTCAGCGCTCTCTTAAAGAGCGCTGAAGCGCAACAACATACCTGACAAAGTTTTATCATGGGCAATCGACCGGACATGATATAATTTGTTGGTAAAACACTTATTGTTATGACTTACAACGTTATTTACGATGGCAACTGCAATCTCTGCGTTACTTTGGTGCAACTGCTAGAAAGCTTGGATAGCGGCAAAATGTTTGAGTATGCGCCGATGCAGGAGGAAGAAACTCTTAGTCGGTTTGGGATTACGCCGAAAGACTGCGAAATGGGGATGATTTTGATTGATGCAGATGCACCCCAGAGGCGCTGGCAAGGTAGCGATGCTGCTGAGGAAATCGGGCGCTTGTTGCCGATCGGTATTATATTTGTGGAGGCTTATCGAGCTTTACCGGGGGTGAAGTGGGCGGGCGATCGCGTTTACGAACAAATTCGCGACAATCGCTACACTTTATTTGGCAAACGTGCCGCCACATATCAGTCTGGCTACCCTATCAGTTGTAGCTCACAGGGAACTTGCTCGGATTGAACCAAGGCAGAGCCTGGTCACGAGGCGACGAGGCGAATATCGAATACCTAAATGTTTGCTACAGATTGTAGAGTAGGGGCGGGTTTTGACTTTAATCCGATCGATAGGAATCAAGCTGTTTGGCTAAACCCGCCCCTACCCATTTAGATCGAGCATTTGCGTAAATGGTATAACATTTAACCGTTGAACAATTCAAAGACTTGCCTGCAAAAATGTTTTAGCTTTTCCCCCACCTCCGGAACTGGTTGAGAATCACCTACCAAACTCCAATTTTCAACAGTGGAAAGACGCCAAGCTAAACCTTGATGGTTAAATCCATCTGTTTCAATGCCAATTAGCCGACGGTAGGCATCCACAGGATCTTCGTAAAAACGAATCTGCACCAAAATGCTTCGACATTGAAACCGTCTACTCCAGCCAGGAAAATGAAAGCCGATATCAATAGAATCAGGATCGACTAACTCCCTGGTATCGACATCGTTCTGCCAAGGTTTGAGGTCTGCCTTCGCGTCGGGAAACTTGGACTTGAACAAGTTAACCACGGCAGCAATCTTACTGGCAACTTCAATATTGGTGGCTTTTTGAGCTGCGTTCACGCTGATTTGGATTCCCTATAGTTACGATTTAAGAGTGAGTTTGGCGAATAAGTCTAACAATATATTTCTGATTTGGCAACTGCAAAGCATTTTTAGTTGTCAGTTGTCAGTTGTCAGTTGTCAGTTGTCAGTGGTCAGTTGTCAGTTGTCAGTGGTCAGTTGTCAGTTGTCA
>CASBRD010000095.1 GCA_949128025.1 Oscillatoriales cyanobacterium PMM_0008
AATTACACAAAATTTTGGCGACAAGCCTTACCCAGTAAAGAACCAATATTGTAATTAATTCTGTCCGATTACTTAGAGCCAAAATTGGGGATTCAAAGCGGCTCAAGCCGCAGCGCAAGCCCAACCCCTCTTATGGGTGGGCTTGCGGCGCGGTCAAATTCTGTCAGATTGTTGAGAGCAACGCAAAGAAACCGGGTTTTTAGCCTTTATGCTGTCAACGGGGTTATACCAAATCCGGGTTGGTTACCCCATGAGAATTTTTGGCCTAAACATTGTAGAGTAGAGACGTTTCATGAAACGTCTCTACAGCCTATAGACATAAAGGGGGTAATCGTTGCGGATTTGGGGTTATTTACTGTCTGTTCACTTATGACCCCGGACGAGTAGGAGGCGGGGAATTAGTGGGGGCTGTAGGCTGGGCTGTGGGGCGTGGAGTAGGGCTGCTCCGGCGGTTGGCGGGACTGCGCCCAGGGGTTGTGGCTGGAGGAGACTGTTGAGTCCCTGTTCCCGTACCATTTGGGGGGCTTGTTGGCAATTGACCGGGCGTTCGGGAGCCAGCAGGCACGATCGAGAAGGGGAAGCTAAGGATTTGATTTGAATCATCCACATTACCCGTCAATTCCCTTGTGTTCCCCTGTACAAGTAACCTCAACCGGAATGCGATCGGCCCTGTTCGCGTTCCACAACGTTGATAAAGGTTGACTTTTGCGACATAGTTACCGGGAGGAGCGCCCGTTGTCGGCCAGAAAATATTTTCGACCGGATTTGAGATCGTATCCTGACAACCTGCGTTACTATCAACATCAAGTTGACCACCCGATGGTACGCGCTTGTTTTGGAAGAAAACTCTCTGACCGCTGGGATCGGTGATTTCTAAGTCCAGGTCGTCAGTCGTAGACCATCTCAATGTACTTTGAATAACACCTGTACCAAGTGTTGGTTCTGGTCTTTGTCCGGCTGCGGGACTGGGGGTGGTGGCCACTGCGGGGACAGGATCGTCAATTCTCAATAGCTCCTTAGATTTGGGATAATAAGTTGACCAACGCTGGGTGTCGGGTTGGTTTTTCCAGCTCTCGCGGCTAACTTGCAAAGTCAGTATCGGTGCTGACAAACCAATATTTTGGCCTGTGATCACAATGGCAGCTTCTGTGACTAAAATGTCATTGTCGAAGCTGCGCTGAGCGGCGGCTCTGGCAACGGCCTCGGCTCTGCGAACCAGGGTCGCAAAGGATTCATTTGGTTGCCGATCCAGCGTAATATTAACGCGAGAGGTATAAGCTTGAGCTATTGGAGGTGCGATCGCCCCTTCAAAGGCGCAAAAACTTCCGCTTAGTCCGAACAAAGCCACTAAACTCAAAGAAGCAATTCGCATCGTAAAACTCTTACCTTGAAATTTCTGATATCAGATCATTGATAACAATCTATAACTGTCGTTGACGTGAGGTACATCTTTTATGAGCAATCACTGGCTGATGGCAATTGGCATTAACCAATATCAGTACTTCAAACCTCTGGGTTATGCCCAAGCAGATGCACAAGCGCTGTGGAATTTTCTGGTGAGCAAAGCTGGCTTTATGCCAGATCGCTGTCTGCTATTGACCGACACCTCGCCGTTCGTCGAGGGTCAGTCAACCTATCCAACCGGCGAAAATATTAAGTTATGGATGGATTGGTTGTGCCGGGAGGCAATACAACCAGGCGACCTGGTGTGGCTATTCTTTAGCGGCTATGGGGTTAAATCGGATGGGCAGGACTATCTGATGCCGATCGATGGGAACGCAGCCGATATGGCAGGCACAGGAGTGGCGATGCGATCGCTCTATGAAAGCCTGAAAACTTCAAAAGCCACCATGCAACTGGTTTTGCTTGATATGAACCGCGATCGGGAAAACCAACCAGGTACGCAGGTAGGAAGTCAGACGGTGGAATTGGCTCGCGAACTGGAAATCCCCACAATACTTTCCTGCCAACCCAACCAATTGTCTCACGAAGCCTCAGACCTACAGCACGGTTTATTTACAGCAGCACTCTTGGAAGGTCTACGCACGGAAGGGGCTGATATGAGTCTCGCTACTCTGAAGCGTTATCTGAGCGAGCGCCTACCTGAATTATGCGAACTTCACTGGCGACCCCGACAAGAACCTGTGGTTGTCGTACATCCTCCCGGAAAAAGCCATCAGGTGATTTTGCCGGAGCTGGGAATACCAGTGACAAGCGGCTATCACGTTGGGGGTGCGGAGCGTAAGACTTTGGCTGCTGATGCGGTAGGCAGCGCAACGGTCACCCCCACTCTTGTTGCTAAAGAGCAACATACCCAAACTGTTGGGAGCGGATCGAGCATTCGGAACCCGTTCGATGGGAATTTGGACGATATAGAACCGCGCTCTAATTGGCAGGAAGAACCGGCTGTTACCCCGACAGAGACAACAAACGGCCATTCAGCAAGTTCGACAAACATCATTCATACAGAAGAAGATGATGATGATGATGGGGCTTTTTGGCAACAAATGCTGCTTTGGGGAGGCGGCTTGCTGCTTCTGGTGCTTTTGTTGATGAGCCTTTTTGGGCGTCCTTGGCGTCAGCAGACAGCAGGTCGTCAACCAAGTCCGGCTTTATCTAATAAGTCTGGGTCTGTGGCAGCTAAACCCAAGACTCAGCAACAGATCAATCAGGAACGGTTAGATAAAGCTCAAATCTTGCTTCAGAATAATCAGGTTTCCCAGTATAGTCAGGCGATCGTTTTAGCTAGTCAAATTAAATCTGGTCAACCTCTGTACGCCCAAGCACAGGACTCGATCGAGCGATGGAGCCAAACGATTCTGGATACGGCTCAAGGACGTGCCAATCTGGGGAATTTTAGCGGTGCGATCGCAGCAGCTAATCTAGTACCCAAAGACCCACAGCCTATTTACGCCCAAGCACAAAAGTCAATTAAGCAGTGGAACGTTGTCTCGAAGAAGCAGCAGGCTAACAAGGCTTTGTTACAAACTGCGAAGGGATTGATTAAGCCCGAACAAGCTTCTTCTTACAACAAAGCGATCGACATCGCCCGCAAAATCCCAGCCGGTCAGCCGGTATATGCTGAAGCCCAGAAGTCGATCGCCCAATGGAGTCAAACTATTCTTCAGTTGGCTCAAAAGCGAGCATCTCAGGGAAATTTCAATGTTGCCATCGATACAGCATCTTTAGTGCCGAAAAATACGCCCGCCTATCCAAAATCTCGGCAAGCGATCGCTCAATGGAAGCGCCAGCAACAAAAGAAATAGGGGAAGTCAAAAGTCAAAAGTCAAAAGTCAAAAGTCAAAAGATAATATTCTTTCTTTTGACTTTTGTCTTCGCTCAAACTAATTTCGGATCTGCGGCTGGCTGGGAATCTCAATAGAAAACTCTGTACCTATCCCCGGTTGCGACACGCATTTGAATACTCCCCCGTGCTTTTCTACTAAAATCTGATAGCTGATGGCTAAGCCCAGCCCCGTTCCCTTACCGGGTTCTTTTGTAGTGAAAAAGGGATCGAAGATGCGGGCTTGGACATCTGCTGTCATACCCGGCCCATTGTCAGCAATCTTAATTCTCACCCAGGGCCCTTCGCCTGTGTGTTTCGGTAAAAATTGTGTTTGGATGGTAATCTGGCTGGGGTGAGCTTGGCTCCGATCTGGTGTGCGTTTGAGATCGCGTTCTTCAAGGGCGTCGATCGCATTAGAAAGCAGGTTCATCAACACCTGATTTAACTGACCGGCATAACACTCCACTGTTGGCAAATTGCCGTAATCCTTGATTAGTTGGATGCCGGAATGAGCGTTTTTGGGTTTGAGTCGATGTTGCAAAATTAACAGGGTACTTTCGATTCCTTCGTGGATATCCACCGCCTTTCTTTCGGCTTGGTCGAGACGGGAGAAATTACGCAACGATAATACTAGCTGGCGGATGCGATCGGCCCCTACTTTCATCGAACTTAGAAGTTTCGGCAAGTCCTCGCTGATGTATTCCAACTCGATATCGGAGGCTTTTTCTTCTATCTCTGGGTAGGGATCGGGGTAGTGCTGCTGGTAAAGTTGCAGCAGGTCGAGTAAATCTTGGCTGTATTGACTTGCATGGATAAGGTTGCCAAAAATGAAATTGACTGGATTGTTAATTTCGTGGGCTACACCAGCAACCAGCTGTCCCAAACTGGACATTTTTTCAGTTTGAATTAGTTGGGATTGGGTTTGTTGCAACTCATCCAGGATTTTCTCCAGTTGTTGAGCTTTAGCTTGTTCTTGCATTGCAGCAGTGCAGCTTTGTTGGTAAAGTTCTGCTTGGTGAATCGCGATCGCAGCTTGATCTGCTAACTGCTGCAACAGATCCAGTTCTCCAACTTGCCAAACTCTAGGCCCATGACACTCGTGGGCAATTAGCAAACCCCACAGTTGCTCGCCCATCCTAATTGGTACAACTAGATTCGCTTGAACCTGAATTCTCTGCAAAAGCTTTAGATAACAAGGAGTTAAATTTGCTTTCGAGATATCGTCAATAGCCCGAACTCGCCCTTCTTTATAAAAATTGACAACCTTTTCGGGAAAGCATTCTTCTGGTGTTGCCAAGCCTAAAACTGAGAGCCACTCATCCCCGACTGCTTCAACTACTATTTTGCCTTGACGTTCTTTGGTGAACTGATAAATCACTACTCGGTCTGTATTTATCAGGTTCCGCACTTTTGTGACGATGGTTTGCAGAATTGTTTTTGAATCTAAGGTGCTGCGAATTTGGTCTGTAACTTGCTTAAGAACTTTGGCCAAATCTAGCGCTTTTTGTAATTCATCTGTGCGCTTCTGAACTTGACGTTCGAGGTCGGCATTGAGATGAAATACCTGTTGGTACAATCGATATTGCTGCACCGCCATTGCAAAGTGATTGCCCAATACTTCAGCCAGTTCAATTTCTTCAAAAGTCCACGCACGCGCTTGTCCTTTTTTAACCTCTCGCCATGCCTCAAAGGAGCGACGTGGGTATTTTTGTCGCCGATCCGGATCGAAGCTACCCGCCCACAAAGTTTCGGTATCAATTTCATCGCGAAAAATAGTTAAATAACCAAGAAATTGTTGCCGATACTCTAAAGGTATAATTAACAGGCCGCGAATTTGGGTAGCTTGGAAGGCGGGAGCCACTGCAAGGTATTGAGAGTTATTATAAATATCTGCGATCGCTTGTAGGCGAGTAGATGTTTTCGCCACTTCTGGATAGCCACTCCCAGCTGATTCCCAGCAGGGGTGCTGTTCAATAAATCTTGCTGATTCTCCTGTTCTACCCCCCTCTAAGAGAGTGGGTTGAGCGCCACAGATGTAAACCTGGCTATGGGATAGAGTTTCAAGTTTGGAATGGGCGTCTTGTCCGGTAATGTAAATTCTGCCACCGGAACCGTCAAACAAGGCGACGGTTTCCTCCAAAGCATTTTGCAGTTCGATACTTGGTAAGCTGTGCAGTAGGGTGGCGATGCGATTAATCCCCGCTTCTCGATCGCGCTGTTGACTGGTCATGCTGAGCAGGGTAGACTGGGCGATCGCGATCGAAACTCGATCCGCCACCTGTTGGACAACATCCAGTTCTCGTTCGGAAATAGACTTTGTTTCGGAGTGGTGAGATACCAGCAGTCCCCAGAGTTGCGCCTGCGGCTGCTGGGTTGTGACGTTGTAATAGAGAATCGGCACTACTAAAGTAGAACGCACCCCCATTGCTGTAAGATATTCAACATGGCAGGGGTCTACGGGTCGATAGCTTATATTCTCTGTTTCCAGAAGATCGCCTGTCTCAGGGCAGTCTAAGGGACTTAAACCAATCTGCTGCGTTGCTAAATCCACGATCGAGCGTTGGCGAGCTTTGTTGAAACTCTCAGGGCTAAAGCCGCTGAGATTCTTGAAGAGTCCAGAGTCTGAACTTCAAAGGCGCACTCAATTCGCCTCTACTGATTCCGCTTAGATCTAATCCAAGCATCACCGCTA
>CASBRD010000096.1 GCA_949128025.1 Oscillatoriales cyanobacterium PMM_0008
AGTTCCAGAAGTTTTAATTTGTCGTCAGTGGTTGAAAAGTCGGCGGTTAGTGGTGGATATGCAGTCAGGAGTGCTGAATTTGGGAGGAAGTTGAGAGGGAGGGAAGGAAGGGCGATCGCCTGTGTGTAAGTGCATAGGTATGGTGAGAGCGATCGCTCTTTATGCACCAAGGGAATAGGGGTAGGAAATGCGATCCCTGTCAGAATGGCTTGATGTAGGGCAATGCTTGCTATTCCATCTGCCACAATAAGTCCCTTAGAAGTTGCTAATAATTACTCATTCGCCATCTTTATGAAAGAATCCTTCGTCTTCCTCAACAGATCCCTCCACCAGATTTGTTGCCTCTGGTGTGATGGTTTCCTGATAGACATATTCAATATCTAGAGATTCCAAAGTCGCCCGAATATGAGTGCGTACAGGTTGACTGCCGATTGCCCACATCAACTTTTGAACGTCTAGTTTGGAGTCCCAAGCATAGGCAATCTCATGAATTTGTACTAACTTTTGGAGTAGGTTTGTCAGGTCATTTTCCGCCAGCGGTTCAATGGTGAGGCATTGTTTATTAATAGCTTTATCAAAAAATGCCTTCATTTCTGCTGACGCATCATAGCCGAATTTCTGGGCAGCTAACTCTGGTATTTGGGTGCTATCATTCTTGCCACGCCGAGTGCGATCGCTACTGAACCAAACATCATTTCTGAGACTAGATGCCACAACCCCCACCGTGTAGATAGGATAGTCCATAGTTTCAGACTCAGACCAATTCAACAGCCAATTTAGATTTTGATAAGCCTGTAGCCGCCCGATTGTACCCAGTCGCCCAATCAGTTCCACCTCATCGATTAAAATCACCCAGCCCTTGTACCCGCACCAAACAATCGCATCTGCCATCACTCCGAAGTAAGCGCTACCGTGTTTATTAACCCCGAAGGTTGACTCAAATTTGGGCATCGTTACCCCTCTGCTGGCGCGGTGGATTCGTTTTATTTCTGGCATAGCCAGTCGAGTTCCCATTAAGTCGCTATAGAGTAAATCTTGCTCTTCACCAGTGGTGTGAAAGTAATCTTCAAGTATAATAGCAGGTAGGGGATGTATATAGCGGTTTTGATTTTGAATTGGACTGTCGGGTAGGTTTCCAGAGGATTTTTTGTCGAGCGATCGCT
Source organism: Oscillatoriales cyanobacterium PMM_0008 (assembly GCA_949128025.1). Classification (GTDB taxonomy): domain Bacteria; phylum Cyanobacteriota; class Cyanobacteriia; order Cyanobacteriales; family Aerosakkonemataceae; genus Argonema. The sequence goes on from CASBRD010000096.1 coordinate 1,164, forward strand.
GGATGCCGAATACTTGTGAATTTGGTGTGCGAATTGCCGATGCTACCCGCCCGTAAAAGTTAAATAAATGATGGCAGGAAACTTCACGGCTCAACGACACTCGACTGACTGCAAATCCCTGCTCTAATGCCAAATGTTCTATTGCAGTCAGTGCGTGAGTTTTTCCCTGTCCGTAGGCTCCCCAAAGCAATCTGCCCTGTGGCATATTTCCATCTGCGACTTGCTCTAAGTCTTGCTTGATTCGTTCGGTTAGCGATGTTCGCAAGTCAGGTAATTCTTTAGTAGAAGCACGAGTGGGGATACCAGCTCTCAAAGATTCTACAGCCGCGATCGCTCGTCTGCGAGTTCTATCATATCCTTGCATCATCTAACCTTTCCTCCCGGTGCCATGCTAACAGCCTCAATCACTCTGGCTTGCAGATTGCTATATTTGCTAAGATCGGGCAAACCCTTATATTCAAGTTTTAGATCTATCTCACGGAACAATTCCCGCAGCCTGGTATTAACCCGCACCGGAAAATTATCACCATTTGCCTGCAAATGCTTGTCCGTATCAACAATGTCGGCAAGGGGATTAAATCTTTCGCTCGGCACAAGTCCAGTTTGTAACCGCATCCAGAGGGCTTCATAACTTTTGAAACCGCGCTTCTCATCTTCAATCATTTCCCGACGCCCAGCCAACAACAGCAGGAAGTTGTTTAGTAACTCCCCGTCATCAATCAATTGACGGAAAAGCTCACAAACATCTTTTATAGCATTTGTACTGTAAACAAATCGCTTGGTTTTATCGGAGCGTTCAGTCATAGCCTCTAAATCATCAATCGCTACGACTAAACCCTTTATCCCCGCAATTGTCAACAGATTGATCAGTGAATTCAGCCAATAGCGAGCATTGGTTTTCTGAAGTCCTTCAAATAAGTGCAACGCTTGTTTTTCACGACGCTCCAACTTTTCACCAGATAGCCACTTCAAAGCCAGGTCAATGTCTGTTTCATTGCCATTGATCATGCGGTTGTTGATCGCACCGTAGGCAAATGCCTTAAAAGATGGCCCAAAATCTACATCTTTGAATGCCTCTCCCGCTGCCTTTTTGATTTCATGCACCGCTAGATCTCGTCCTAGCTCATCGTATAGCATTGGTGCTAAAGGTTGTGTGCCATCATATCGATCTTCTCCATACCCTAGTACCGTAGCAACGTAGCAGCACAGACCTTGCACTATTCTTTCTTTGTCTATTTCCTTAACGATAGCGCGATACAAACCAGGTAGATCGTTAAGGCTATAATCCAGCGCTGAAAGGTAAACTGTCTGATAACCCAAGTTCTTGGCATCTAGCTCAATACAGCTTAGCAGATGGGTTTTTCCTGTACCAGCACTACCTACTAATACTTTCACCTTGCTACCACCAGTGGCAATGTATTTTTCCAGGTAATGCTCTTTAAAACCGTTTAGCCATAACTCGCGTCCCAATGTCATTTTTGCCAGTAATTCTTCATTCAAAGGTGGCTGACCAGAACGCAAATCTTCGATATCCTGTTGTTCAATTTTCATGGATTATTATACCCGTTCTACTAATTGTCTTTGTCGTAGATAATCAGGCTGCTAACTCTACTTTCCTGTCCTTTGCTATTGACCAATAGAAATCCGCTAGACTGATTGCGCGATGGTACAAATTCAAATCTGTGACCGTCGTAGCCGATGTCAAACTGTTCCTTCAACCTGGCTAGATCGTAGGAAAACATAATTTCTGGGTAGTCCTGTTTAGCAGACTGTTTCAGGGTTAAGAGTTTGTATATTTCTTTAAGAGGAACGGGATGTCCCCAAACTACAGAATCTTTATTCAGATTCAATTTATTTGCCATTTCATAGGCACCGAGCAAGTCTTTACATAAAATTTCAGCATTAAACTTGTTGTTGATGATTTTTTGGTATTCCTGAAATATCTGCACTGATAGCTGTGCTGGAGCAAAAGATTTTAACTGTTGCGATCGCCTTCCCATACTGAGCTTTACTAAGCCATTTTCACGGGAGAAGGTCAGTTTAAAAGGGGGAAATTCATAGCTGGGAAATTCGCCTTTTAGCGTAATTCCTGCATTTTTCAGAGCATTTTCGACCTCCGTTGGATAGGCATCAGACTGGACAAAATTTTGATCGACCTGTATTGCATCTTTAATAACTGTTTGATGTTCGCTCCAGCTTTCCCCTAGTTGCCTAATGTCTTTATTAAGGGCTTCAAGGCTCTGAGCGGATGTTTTGAAGTCTAAGTCTTTTCTTGCTTTCTTAATTTTTGCCCAGTTTGTCGCTAGCTGTTTAAGCACCGCGTCAATTTCATTGATGGTGGATTTTTCTGATTGACTTTCTGACTCATTCATGTTTTGAAACCCCCATAAAACTTAACATGGCTCCAAGAGTAGGCACTGTTTGGCGGCATCGGGAGGGCGATCGCCTAAAAATAAATAATACTCTAGCAGATACCAGAAAGCATCAGCAATTACCCGTAGGTATATTTTCAAAAAAATACCTGACGATTGAAATCGCGGCTACACAAACAAAGCCTGACGAGAGCAGGCTCTCATACAAGTCCTTGCCTTGCGGACTTCGTTTGTATAGCCCCACCATGAGAGGGTGTGGGCGATTTGCTTATTGGGATGCACCCATCGCAACCTTCCTTGAGCTTTACCTTATGAATTTTCCGGCAACTCATACTCATCAACAAATACTTCTTCCCAACTCAGAAATAGTGCCATAGTGCGACGCCGTTGTTTTTTCCAACCAATAATTCATAAATTACCCAAACTTCTACAACGGTAAAAAATCTTCATCTAGAAATTCTTCAATGGTGAAAGGTGACTCGCTAGGTAAACTATCTGGGGCTAATTCCATCTCCAACTCGACTAATTCTTTACATAGTAATCGCGATCGTACAATTTGGAAGTTTGAGTTTCTGACTGAGATACTGTCATTGTCAAGCTTCCTTACAACTCAGGTAAAAAATCTTCATCAAGACATTGTTCAGGCGTGAAAGGTGACTCGCTGGGGAAAGTTTCTAGGGGCAAATTAGTTTCATCAGCAGCTAGTTTACTGGCTTTTTGATAACACTTGTCGAAAACTTCCTTGAAATATGGCTTCAAGCTAGGACTATCCTCGAAGGCTTCTTCCAGGCGTGTGCGGTGTTCCCGAATTGTACTTAGCCAACTTTGAGAACGTTTTGTCGGCTGGTATTTGTACTTGAGTAAGTGCATCAAGAGAATTCGGAGATTGCTTTTCAGCGCATCTTTATATCTTTTGCTCATGTCTTCCACTTCTTCGATCAGGTTTTCCATATCCAGTTCGGAAAATTTGCCTTCTCTGAGAAGCTTTGCTGTTTTTTCGGCCCACAAGCAGAAGTCGCGATCGTACAATTTGGAAGTTTGAGTTTCTGACTGAGATACCGTCATGTTACGATCCCTGGTACAGATGTTCTTTCAATTATGCCAAAATACCTAGAACTCCGAAAAAACATTGACAAGGATTGAAGATGGGCGATCGCATCTTCGACAAAATAGCGATCGCTCTTTCATTCAACGGAGAAGGTGGGATTTGAACCCACGGAACCCTTGCGGGTTCATCTGATTTCAAGTCAGACGCATTCGACCACTCTGCCACCTCTCCAGGTGCATCCTTTCTATTTTACCAGCAGTTATCGCAACTGGCTACAAGAAACCGGGTTTCTTGAGGTAGGTTAACCAAAAACCCGATTCGCAGCCGTCAGAAACCCGCTTTCTGCCAACAGAGTATCAGATCGCTGATAAAAAATCTCCTCAGACTCAACAGTATACTCTTCGCCAACCCAAACCAGCGATATCTCAGAGACGACACCAGCTTGTAAGGATACCAGGAAGAAATTCCGCAGCCGATCGCTTCCATTCTGCACAATCCGAGGCACACTTGCCGCATTTAAATAAACTGTCCCATCGGGACTCTTCGCAACGCAAGTGCGTAACTCATCATCGGTGTAGCGCAAATGGTGGTGCATATGCCCAAATGTTACCAGGGGAATGGATTTACCGAGATGTTTGGTTTGCGCTAGAGCATCTGCAAAATCAGGATCGCCGAAATCTTCTCCCACGGGTTCCCAATCTTTACCGCAGGGATCGTCTGGGCGATCGCCTAACCCGAAAGGCCCATTGTGACCGAGGAAAATAATTATATCAGATGTTGCACTGTTTGCCGCCTCCACAATCCGGCTGCTAGACTCTTCAAAACTGGTCACGCCATACCGTTTTTCATAGAAATCGATATTTTTCCAAACTTCTCCACCCCAACTGAAGGGACGACTCCCCACAACAGTTAAGTTCAATTCTGGGAAGTCCAGCTTTCCGTAACCCACATGAGTTTCGCCCAAAGCATCCAGCTGATCCTGCACCCAGTCTTCCTTCTTGCGGTTGTAGGGACACCGCTTGCGTCCCCACTCCGAGGCGCTGTACCAGGCATCGTGGTTGCCCAAAATGACCGCTTTGGGGAGATCGAGAGATGCGATCGCTCTTACCACCCCCACCGACTCATTCCCAAAATCCCCCACAAACAGCACCAAATCCACACCCAAGCTGTGTAAAGCTTCCCCATCCTCAGCTTCCCACTGGTCGTGGACATCCCCGACAACTGCTATTTTAATCCCTTGATTTTGATTCCCCTGACCAGCCATACTACTTCCCCTATCATCCTTTTCCAGGATAGGCAAGCAAAGCCTGTTTTGGCAGCCAACTCAAGCAGCGACCGATATTTCCGTAATTTCTACGATACTACTTGCCAACACTTTTAGTAAAACCAACTATAATTAATCAATAATCAAGGCTATGTTTTCCTACTCTCGGTAGACGCTTACTGTGTTGATTACTACACTTCCTCCCAAAGATTCCACCCAAGCCCCAACAACTCCCCATGATTTGTTTGAGGCTATTCAAGCTCAGAAACAAAAGCTAAACGCCGTTATTCTCGCTCACTATTACCAAGACCCTGACATTCAGGATGTAGCGGATTATATAGGTGATTCCTTGGAGCTATCCCGGAGAGCCGCCAGCACCAATGCAGATGCGATCGTCTTCGCTGGCGTTCACTTTATGGCGGAAACAGCCAAAATTCTCAACCCAGATAAATTGGTACTTTTACCAGATTTAAACGCCGGTTGCTCTTTGGCAGATACTTGTCCCCCCGACGCTTTTGCCGCCTTTAAAGCCGCGCACCCAGGACATTTGGTGATTTCCTATATCAATTGCTCTGCCGCCATTAAGGCAATGAGCGATATTATCTGCACCAGTTCCAACGCTGTCAAGATAGTTCGCCAAATTCCAGCAAATCAGCCAATTATATTTGCTCCCGATCGCAATCTCGGTCGCTACGTCATGGAGCAAACTGGGCGAGACATGGTACTCTGGCAAGGAGCCTGTATTGTACATGAAAACTTCTCGGAAAAGAAGATAGTCCAGCTAAAAATTACCCACCCAGAAGCCGAAATCATCGCTCATCCCGAATGCGAACCACCAGTATTGCGTCACGCCAACTACATCGGTTCTACCAGTGCTTTGCTCAAGTATTCTCAAGCTAGTTCCAGTCAAGCTTTTATTGTTGCTACCGAACCTGGTATTATTCACCAAATGCAGAAGCAGCAACCTCAAAAACGCTTCATTCCAGCGCCACCAATCAACAATTGCGCCTGCAATGAGTGTCCTTTCATGCGGTTAAATACTCTGGAAAAGCTTTATTGGGCGATGAAAAATCGCGAACCAGAAATAACTTTACCAGAAGAAACGCGATTGGCTGCATTGCGATCAATGCAACGTATGTTGGAAATGAGCTAATCAATAATTTTAGATTGCAAATTGCAGATTTCAAATTTAAAATATTTTTAGATTAAATTTGAAATCTGTAATTAGTAATGACCAATTGCCTAATCGTTTTTACTCGCTATCCAGAAGCAGGAAAAGTCAAGACGCGACTCATCCCAGTTCTGGGTGCTGAAGGTGCTGCTATTCTACATCGCCAAATGACAGAAATTGCGATCGCACAAGTCAAAAAACTTCAATCCTCCCTTCCCCTATCTCTGGAAGTACATTTTGCTGGTGGCGATCGACAATTGATGGAACAATGGTTGGGAGACGATCTTCTTTATCCACAACAGAGTGAAGGCGATATTGGAATGCGAATGGCGTCTGCATTTCAAACAGCATTTACCAATAATATGGATAATGTTATTATCATTGGTTCTGATTGTCCGACGCTGAACTCTCAGATTATCGCAGAAGCATTTCAGGCACTTTCCCAGCACGATTTAGTCCTTGGCCCCGCCACCGATGGCGGTTATTATTTAATTGGTTTACGCCGCTTTATCCCGGAACTATTCACGGGAATTAGCTGGAGTACATCTGAAGTTTTCCAACAAACCCTAGAAATTGCTGAGAAACTTAATTTAAAAGTTGCTTACCTGACCGAACTTTCTGATGTCGATCGCCCCGAAGATATATAATTATTACAATATAACTCAACTAATATTTCTTTGGCTCTCTTTATGCAAAATCCCAAAATCTCCATCATTATTCCTATTTTAAATGAGGCAAACAATATTACTAAAACTGTATTATTACTTCGGGATGCTGTTAATGTGGAAGTTATTGTTGTCGATGGTGGAAGTCAAGATGAAACAGTCGCCATAGTTAACTCGTTAGGCATCAAACTTTTATCATCTCCTCCCGGACGCGCTAAGCAAATGAACGCAGGTGCAGCACTTGCTAGCGGCGATATCCTGCTATTTCTCCACGCCGATACTCTTTTACCCGTAAATTTCGACACAATGGTTCGTCAAACTTTAGCAGGAGAGAAACACAAGGAAAATTCTCCAATCCAAAATCCAATCTTTAGCCCCCCCTTTTTAAGGGGGGGTTGGGGGGGATCTCAACCCCCCATTGCGGGTGCCTTTGAATTGGGAATTAATTCCAAAATCCGAGGAATACGGTTAGTAGAAAAGATGGTCAATTTGCGATCGCGCTTTTTTTCTCTACCCTACGGCGACCAAGCTATCTTTCTTAAGGCAGATGTATTTCGCGATATTGGTGGTTTTCCCGAACTGCCAATTATGGAAGATTTTGTCTTCATCCGTCGTTTAAGAGAATTAGGAAAAATTGAAATTGTCCCAGTACCAGTAATAACATCAGGACGGCGTTGGCAGAAATTAGGAGTCCTTAAAACTACTTTAATCAACCAAATTATGATTATTGGTTATTTTCTCGGTATTTCCCCAAAAAAACTCGCTCGTTTTTATCGCCGAAAGTTCACAAAATTTTAGGTTGAGTTAAGCGATAACAAAACCCAACCTATAAAAGTTCAAATTTACTCAACGCATTTTCTCACCTCTTCCACAGATAAACTCAAAGCTTCTGCTATCTGTTCTACACTTAATCCTAATCTCAATAACCGAGGAATGGCATCTCGTCGCGCTTGTTCTGCTTGCTGTCGCGCCAATTCAGTTTCTTTATGACTCAACAATTTCTTCCCAGTTTGAGGATCGTAAAATCTTAATTCCCCTCCTATTAATCGCAAATCTAAACCCAACCCTTCACTATAAATTGATAAAACACCATCCGCTAAAACATTACCTGCAATAGGTTGATAATGACCATCAACAAGTCGAGAACCTTTAAGTTGCAAAGTCAGGTAATCTCCCGTCGGGTCATACTGAAAATACTCTGGTATTCCCAGTTGAGCATACTTACGCGGTTTTTCTTCTTCATCGTTTTCCTGAGTAGTCAAAGAAGTAATTTCCAAAACAAAGCTAGGAACTTTATTTTCTTCCTTCCACAGTTTATAGCTCAAACGCTTTTTCTTCCTGACTCCAAAAACCACAAAAACATCGGGAGCAAGCACCGCACTTGGCACACCTTTTTTATAGTAAAAAAACAGATTGCCGGATACGTAGACATCCTCTCTATTTTGGAAATAAATATCTAGCGCTTCCACACAATAAATTAAATAATCGCGTGCTGGATCGCTCTCTGCCATTGTTGTACCATCAGAGTCGGGATAGATGATTTCAGTTTTGAGTTGATTTGGTGCAATCGTCATAAAGTCAAAACCTCAAACTCTTACGAAATACCAGACATCGGCACTCCCAACCACCCGGCAAAGTTTTGTTTCTGCGTTGAGGATGGGTTCTCCACAGCGACAATTTTGTAAGAGTTGGGGCGCGGTGCTGCTAGGGTAACTGGCAAAGTCCGCAACTCATCGTGATGGAAAACTGTAACTTGGATGGTATCGCCCGGGTTATAATCTTTGAGGCGATCGCTCAAATGTTCTGCCGTCACCCGCAACCCATCGATCGCCAACAACTCATCACCAGCATCCACACCCCCTACTTGAGCTGGACAACCGATTTCTACAAAACTAATTACTTCTTTACCATTTTGTGATTTAGCTGTCAAGCCTATTAGTGGTGGTTGTTCCTCTTCCGAGTCCGATCGCACTTGCAACCCAAAAGGTTCCAGGTACTTATCAAAAGGCAACTCATCCGTTCCATCAATATAGCAAGCAAAAAAGTCGCTCAAATCCATACCAGCTACAGATTCGATCGCTTGCTGCAACTGGGAAGGCGTAAAGCCGATTTCCTCTTTACCGAACTCTGACCACATTTGCCGCATCACATCATCGAGCGATCGCTTATTTTCATGTCTTTCTCGAATCAACAAATCCAGCAACAACGAAACCAATTCCCCCTTCAAATAATAAGAAATCTGGGAATTATTGCTATTTGCATCTTGTCGATAAAGCTTAATCCACGAATCAAAACTCGACTCACTTACCGGCTGCACCTTTCGTCCCGGTATTGTCAGGAATCGGCTAATTTCCTTACCCAAATTATGCAAAAATGACTTAGCATCGTATATCCCCGATCGCAGCGGAATCAACAGATCGTAATAACTTGTCGTCCCCTCACTAAACCACAGTGAAGGAGTGTAATTCTCCCCATCGTAATCAAACTTTTCTAGCCCTTTAGGACGAAGGCGCTTAACATTCCACAAATGGAAAAATTCATGCGCCACCAATTGCATAAAGCGATCGTACTTATCCTTAGCCCGAAAACCAAAACGCGAATAATTTAAAGTGCAGGCATTTTTGTGTTCCAAACCACCAGCACCCGTAGAAGCCAAATGCAGCAGAAACACATACCTTTCATAAGGTAGCCCCCCAAACATTCCAGCTTCTACCTGGATAATTTTTTGGAGATCGGGAATAATCCGATCCGCGTCGGCATTTCCCTGTCCCCAAATTGCTAACTCATGAGACTTGCCCAGCACCTCAAACTCATATAACTTGTGATAGCCAATTTCAAACGGACTATCCACCAGCGTATCAAAATCCACCGCCTCGAAAACATTAACTTGCCCTGCTACCGGCGGCAAAGGCGTTGTCACCCGCCATTCTCCTAAAGGCGGTATAATTTCGATCGCGATCGGTCGATCTGCAAATCCCGGTAAATAAAAACACAGCGCCGCCGGATTGAAATAACCGTGAGAATTATCTAAATGATTTGTACGCACCGTCAGCTCGTTAGCAAACACGCGGTACTTCACTGTTATTTCAGACACCCCATCAGTTTCAATTTGCCAGTGATTTTTCCCTAACTTACACCAAGGCAAAATATTGCCCCCGCTATAGGCAGAAAAATCCTGCAAATGCTTAGCATACTCCCGCACCAAGTAAGAACCTGGAGTCCAAACCGGCAGCTTTAAATCAAGCACTGAAACTGACCAACCTACAACCTGCAAAGTCACCTCAAACAGGTGAGAACTAGGCAGGGGCATCGCAACCTGGTAGTGAATTGCCGGTGTAGTGGGGGTAACGCGGCTGAATCGGACTTGAGTGGCTTCCGTCATTAATCCAAAATCCCAAATCTAAAATCTAAAATTGCTAGACTCGTCCTGCCAGGTGCGTCAACTGCTTAAGGTTGATCAGATGGATAACTTGACGCCCAGCATCAATCTTGATCCAGCCCTTACTATCTAGTTTTTCCATAATTTTAGTCGTTTCCTCCACACCGATATCCGTCACATCAGCCAAATCTTTCAAAGGGATGTTATAGATTTCCGTTCCCTTCTCGGTTGCCTGACCGTAATTTTCTCCCATAGCCACCAAAGTGTTAGCTAACTTGACAGCAGGTGGCTGATGGCGCAATTGAAAGCGGTGGTTCATTTGGCGCAGTCGCCGTACCATCACTTGCAGCATCCGGTGGTGCAGCTGGGGGTCTTTGAACAGAGTTTGAATAAATCGTTGAGCATGGACGCTAAGCAAGCGCACCGAGCAGAGGGCAACCACATCGGTTGAGCGGGGGGATTCATCTAGAATCGCCATTTCTCCAAAAAAATCACCCTGTCCCAGAATTGCCAGCGTCACACCGTCATCGCCAACGATGCGTCGGACTTTGACCCAGCCAGATACCAGGAAGTAAACCGCGTTACCCCAAGCATCTTCCATTAGAACCGCTCGGCCCGCTGGGTATTCGTGTTCGTCAGAAACCGACAGAAGCCATTCTAAGGTTTCTGGGTTGACAGTGTTGAAAAGGGGGAAAAGTTCACTAAAATCTTCAGTTTGCATGAAAGATCTTAAAAAGAGTAGACCAACCTTGGCAGAATTGATATTCTCCTCCTTGCTAAAGCAAGGATCTGCCATAGTGGCAGCAAAGGTTAGCTGGTATTTTCTTAGTCTAGCGATAACTGGTTTAGAACCAATCCAACAAACAGTTTTTGGTATCCGCTCTAGTATTGTACCTTTTTAGGGCAGTCAGCCTTTACTTGCTTACAAACCTTCCTATTTTCGCTGCCGAACAGCCTGCTGAGCCACAAAGCAATGGGTTCTCTACCCTCAACTGGTAACATTCTCGTCAGAGTTCATCTCCACTTGCAGCAATTTCAGGGTTTCTAGCTGTTGGTTCAGGCTCTTAAGCAACTCGTCTAGAGCAGGCAAAGCATCTAACTGTCCTGCTGTTAGAGTGGGATCGATGCGAGTGCGCTTTTGAATTTCATTTATCTTGGTCTGGAGCTGCTGAGCCATAGTCAAGGCATCCCGACTCAAATTTTCCAGCTGCTGCTGTTGATAGAACTTCAAAGCTGCTCCCCGCAATACTTGCAGCGTTGCTTCTTCTCCGTGAGTACCGGGCATCACCCGCAAGCGCAATAGCAAACGGTGTTGTTGATAAATTCTCTCGATCTCTACTTGTTTCGGGTGTTCTACCGAAATCAAAGACAGGTGGGTCAAGAGCTTCAGCTCGTTGATCACTCCCTGAAACACAGCGGTATCCAGTCCTTCCAACACGGACTGCAAGACACCATTCTGACTCCAGAGAATGCGACCGCTATTTGGATGTCGCTCGAAAAAAAGCCGACCGATTCCTCCGGCGAGGACTCTTGCTAGCAACTCCTGTAGCAAGTTTTTAGGTGGTAGGGTCGCCAGAACTTCCACTGGGCTTGATATGTGATGTGCCTGTACTTCTAAAACAGGCAAGCCCACGCCGGAGGATGGCGTTGGCGGCTGGGGCGATTTTGTCTTTAGCTTTTGCTTTTCAGGTGTATCCTTTGGGGGCTGGGACGAAGGGGTATATGAATGGCTTGAAGTGGTGGGTGGCGCTGTCACCTGTGACGAACTGGGCTCTAACTCCCGTTGGTTTAAATTTTCTGGACTATCTACAATCAGCGTGGGTTCAACGTTTTGGTCAAACTTATTTTCAGATGGAGTGTTCTGCTGTTTGGCAGTTGCTTGCTTTAGCTGCCCGATATGGTTTAAGTAGGCCGACAGCACTGCTTGGTGCTTTGCTGCTGAAATTGGTTGGGGCACCAGGGAGCAATTCATGTAGGCCAAGATGCGGCGCACGTAATCCAACGCGGCAGAGTCATCGGGATTTACCATGCCCAAATTAAGGTGGGTTCCCTCTAGAGAAATGGGCAGAACTTGATGATACAGGCAAGCTTCAAAGGGAAGGATACCATCAATTAACCGGAACGTTACGTCGTAATTCGCCTGTTCCATCCCTTTGTCAGGTTGAAGTGAGGAAAATGCTTGCCGATCGCTGCTCTGCTTGAGCTTTAGTAGATTACTTGCCAAGGGTGCCATAGGTGTTTATTAAAGCTTACTACCATCTCACTCACTCCTTTTCCGGAGCGAAAGTTTTCAGTTTTGGGTTTGAATTTTTAGAGGTAGGTTTAACTACTTTATCTATTTTTAGACGAGTCTACTTTGTTAAACTCGCCTGTACAGATTCTCTTCTATTCAAAACTGGAAACCCATAACTTAACACTCTCCCCAGGAGTGAACTTGGAGGCTGCGACACAATGCTGGCGGCCAATTCTGCTACCCCAACTTTCGCAGCCAGCCTACAAATGTGTCAGTTTCACTTTTGTACCCAGAAGGTTTGACCCAACCAAGGATTTGTGGTTAGAACACCCTACCCTTCTCTCATTTAATGCTTTTTTTGATACCAAAGTGTCATTCTTTAGTCAAGACTGTTTACCTCTAAAGAAAGATTTTCTGACTTTAGGGTTATAGGTCTAAATTCAATTGGATATCAGCCAGCAATAGCACCCTTACAGTTAAAGAGAATATTATAACTCTTTTTGATTCCTCTGTACAGCCTTGATGGCAACTCTGATGCACCCTACTCTATGTGCCAGTTGCGTAAGTCCTATTTAATAAAAAGGTTTGAGTTTTTTTATACGCTCTTTAAGAAGGGCTGCGCTTTTCTTGAGCTGCTAGGTAAAGCTTGCTCCATTCACCCATGACCTGATTGGTTTTCAGGTTCAAATCTTGGGCGATCGCTTCTAGGGTTTTGCCAGTTGCCAGTTTGTCCAGGAGTAGGCGTTGCTCAGGCGTGAGGCTTGAACAGTATTCCTGCCATTGGCTCGGTGTCAAACCCAGGTGGTGTTCCTGTAAGGAAGTTTCTAGCCAATTGGCTACTAATTCAGGTTGGATTTTGAGGGCAAAGACTCTCACGGCGTGGTAGCTAATTTTTTCCCGCAGCCGATAAATTTCCTTGATCGGCTTGTCCAAGGTACGGGCGATCTCTTCCTGGGAGCGACCCTGGAGATAAAGCTCAAGCCAATCTTGAGCGACTGGGCCGACGGTTTGAACCAGGTAAGACTCAAATTCCTGTTTTACAGATGTCCGCGCTGCCATTCTTTCTTCCCAAGCTTGGGTTTCTTGATACTGAGCCATTGCTTGGGCGTCTAGCAGACTGACTGGGTTGTCTGCATCTTCCGGCATCACTTCTTCCGAAACTAGCCGCACTAGGTCGCCTGTTGGCACGTGGGTGATACCTCCCCGTCCCGATCGGCGCAGGTAGTTGACAAAACGGTAAAGCAGCAGCGGTTGGTTGCGGATGGGCCGCAGGCAGTATTCTTCGGCAGAAGCAAGCAGTAGGGCGTTTCGCAGTCGGGAATCCGAGCTGCACTTGGTAATCCAGGCGATTTGCTGCTGCAAATAGCGATCGCTGTGTAACAATTCTTGAATTACTTCTTGTAAGACATCGACCACAGCCCGGTGGCGATCGCGGCTGAGGGAGACCCAAGTCTTTATTTTATTTCGCAGCATTACCAGAGAACCCAGCCGAGTAATCAAATTACGATAAGCTCGCTCTGGCCCGACTCCCAGATACCGATGCAGTAAAATGCGGTAGCGATAGTCCATTGCTTGCTCGGCAATTGCTAACTGGCTGGCGGTTAGCTCCTCAAACCGCGCTAAATCTTTTCCCAATAGCCAGCTAATAATACTCTCGTATGTTGCCCGATCGTAGTTCGGACAGTCTACCTGGAGCCGAGCGAGCCAATTCTGGGCTAATTTTTCAGCTATTTGCATGGAGTCTAGCTCCTCACGTCCTTAATTACAGAGTTTCCCTCACAACCTTGCCGATGTATTCACCCACCTGGGTCATGTTTACCTACCAATGACAAAAGCCATATTTGGGTAAGCTCCGATGATACACCAACATCTAGTCGAGGCCATTTCTTGTTTAGATCGACACCCTCCTACAAGAGGTGTTCCAGATCGCAATCAAATGGAGAGCAGTCTCACCTGCCGTAAATATTACATCTTGTTAACTAAAGTAAAGTTGCTTTAATATTGTCTGCACCCAGCCTCTGTCGAAACTATGCACCCAGAGCCAATTGAGATGCGCCTGCAAAAACTCAAGCAAGAGCAGGAACTAATTTTAAGCCAAGTGGACAATGCGATCGCTCTATTTGACCGCGAGCATCGACTTGTCTTGTTCAACAATAAGCTTTCTGCGATCTGGGGCTTTTCCTCACAGTGGCTGCAAAGCAAGCCGACGTATGAAGCTGTTTTTGCTGAAATCTTAGCGCAGGGCTACTGGTTAGAGGCGCAGCACAAACAGCTGGTTTCTACTATTGAGCAAGCAGAGGCTGAAAATGTTTCCTACTATATCGAGCAATGATTAACTCTCCTCTGGTAACACCTCAATCTTTACCTGATATCATTTTAATGGATATCCAATTGCCAGAGGTAGATGGCTTTCAGATCATTCGTCACCTCAAGCTTCACCCTTTGTGGAAAAATGTGCCGACGATCGCGATCGCGATCGCTGTTTGGCTGCTGGTGCCAATGCCTACCTCAGCAAGCCTTTGAATATCGGTCAACAACCCACCGTGTGTTTCGGAGTACCGACTATAACGGGGGCTTGAAAGATAGTCCTAGTTGACCAGACTCAGGTAGCAATACCTACGTTAGTGGCAAGCGTTCAAGCTCCTACCTACGGATGCGACGCCAGTCTGTAGCTCTAGAACCAAGTGGTTAAACAGGTTTAGAGGGTTAAGCCAGTGCTACGAAAGATAGTACCGACCACTAACTTTGTCAAGGCGAACATTTACCCCTGCCCCAGTAATGGGAGAGGGAGAAATCCCCTTTCTTAAACGCCCCACCGAGGCGGGTCTTTCCAGAACAATCTCGGTAGCCTCAATCCTGTAATGCCAGCAGGGGATGCCAGAAAGAACTACCGCTTTTGGGGCGCAAAGGTTTTCTACTCTCTACAAGAAATATGTTATGCAGCATAGACCATGCCCCCCGTTTCCTCCCACCACCAAGCTGAATACAGCTATGGTGGGGGTCTCCACGGGGGAAGAAAGATGATGAATTGATGGCTACCGTGCGATCGTTTTTAGATAAAAAAGACTTACGGATAGACCCAATTTTTTGATTAATTTGCCTAAGTCCTACTCTTTAAATTAGAGGTGCGATTTATGCTTTCTATGCTATAATTATATCCGCACCAAAACAGGCTCACTGATTTTGCTAACAAACGAACCTGATTCTAATTCAGTAGCATAAACTTCACAAGAATTATTGGGACTTTCCACCAATTTTACTTTGTAAAGCTCGGCTCCCAATTCCCGAATCGGCTCTTGCAGTAAATCGCGAATGCGAATGGCAATATTTTCAGCCGTCGGAACGACTTCTGCAAAGTAGGCAATATCTTTATTCAAGAAAGTGTGATCGAAAGGTTCGACCACATAATCGTCAACGACCTTTTGCAATGCGCCTAAATCGACGCTCATGCCGGTACGCGGGTCAACTTCGCCTTTGACTGTCACCTCTAAATGATAATTGTGACCGTGACCGTTGGGACGAGCGCACTTGCCATAAATCTCGCAGTTTTTCTCGTAGCTGAGGTCAGGACGAGCCAGCCGATGAGCGGCGCTAAAATGAGTACCAATGCTGAGGTAAGCTTCCATTCCGTTTCCTAGATAATCTGCCCAAAGTTCAGGATGTTCAAACAGTTGAATACGCACCAAAGGTAAATGGGGAGCCAGCTTTTGCCAAATTACCTGTGCTATATTTTCAGTCGTTGGTAGAGTCTCTTGAAATTCTGGCCAGACTTCGTTGAGATAAGAAAAGTCCAATTGGCTGGTGACTTCTCGCTTGATGACGTGCTTAACATCAGATAAATTGAGTACCATGCCGTACTCATCCAGTTCACCCGCCATGTAGACAAATAGGACGTAGTTATGTCCGTGTCCGGGTGGGCGGGTGCAGGCACCAAACCGCTGAATGTTTTCCGCTTCAGTTAATTCGGGTAACCAGTACCTGTGGCTAGCCGAAAACTGAGCGCGACGATTAACAATACATTTCATGAATTCAAGTGGGGAGGAGCGGGGGGAAAATGTAAACTTTCGTAAAATTATACTAATTCCAGAATAAAGCAATTACCGCTCAGATTCCACTACGGGGATTGGGGACTTTTGACTCTTGAGTGAGAAGAAGACGCAGAGAGGGAGAATCTCCAATGCCCTTAAGCAACATTTTTTAAGGCCGCTTGAGCTTCGCGGCGCAGTCCGGCGGCAATCCTAAACATTTCATGACCCGTGTGCAGATAGCGATCGTCATAATTGAAAGTGAAAAACTCTAATTCGTCAATCCCATCGCCTAGTTGATTTAGGCAATAATAAAGGGTTGCTGCAACGCCAGCTACTTGGGCGGGATTGGGCATAGAACGAAAATAAAGCTGCGCTTGCTCTAAAAAGTCTCGACAGTCTTTGAGGTAATCCTGAAAAGCCTCCAGCAGTTCATCATCAAAGGGATCGGCGGCGAGGTTATCTATCTGAGCCTTTAGGGGATTGAGAATGCGACAAAGCAAGCGATCGACTGGCTGATAAACTTGGTTGAGCCATTGCTGAATTTGCTCGTCGGTATCTCTTGCATTTTGTCGCTGTTTTTGGTATTCTCTTTGCGCTGCTTTAGTCCGCTGTTGCCAATTGCTAGAGGAGGTTAGTGAGGGATTGTGTAGTTCTCGATCGTAAGACTGTCGCTGATGAGGATCGCCCAGTATTTCATAGGCGGCGTTAACTTGGACGATTTGCTCGTGATTGGCTTTCTCGTGCTGGCTATCTGGATGATAGAGCTTAGCTAATTGGCGATACGATCGCTTGATTTGAGCTTGAGTCGCCTGCGGACTGACTTGGAGGGTTTCGTAGTGATTGGGATCTGCCATAACACTAATTGAGTAGTTGGGCAAACCGATCTTGATAGGTGGAAAGCAGAGAAGTTGGGGATACCGTGCCTATCAAAATCAGATTGTTGAACCACTAGGCTAACCCAAGAGTCGATATTTTGAGTTCTGTATCTTGGAACAAAGGCGTACTCAAATAGCGTTCTCCAAAACTGGGTTGAATCATCACGATCAAGCGTCCCTCATTTTCCTTTCGCTGGCCAACCTCGATCGCCGCACACAGCGCCGCACCAGTCGAAATGCCGGATAACAGCCCTTCTTCGCGAGCTAGACGACGCCCATAAGCGATCGCTTGTTCATCGGTAACCGCGATCGTCTCGTCAATTAATTCCACTTTCAGCACTTCGGGAATAAACCCAGCCCCAATACCCTGAATCTTATGCGGGCCTGGTTTTCCGCCGGAAAGAACCGGGCTATTAGTGGGTTCGACTGCGATCGCCTGAAACGAAGATTTCCGCTTTTTGATTACCTCCGCCACACCCGTAATCGTACCACCAGTGCCGACTCCAGCCACCAGGATATCCACCTCCCCATCCGTATCATCCCAAATTTCTTCTGCGGTCGTTTCGGCGTGAATTTGGGGGTTAGCCGGATTGCGAAATTGTTGCAGCATATAGGAATTGGCGGTCATTTCCACAATCTCTTGCGCCTGCCTAATCGCCCCGCTCATACCCTCAATCCCTGGAGTCAATTGCAGTTCCGCTCCATAAGCTCGCAACATCGCCCGTCGCTCGCTGCTCATAGTTTCCGGCATAGTCAAAATTAACCGATAACCCCTAGCCGCAGCAACCATCGCCAGAGCAATCCCCGTATTTCCAGAAGTTGGTTCCACCAAGACTGTTTTGCCCGGTGTAATCCGCCCCTCCTCCTCAGCCTTATCAATCATGCTCACACCAATGCGGTCTTTAACAGAAGCCGCTGGATTCATCCCCTCCAACTTCACCACAATTCGCGCCACACAGCCTTCGGCTTGTGGAATCCGATTTAACTGTACCAGAGGCGTGCGACCGACTAACTCGGTAATATCATGAGCAATCCGCATATCTTTGTCCTTTGTCAATAGTCAGTAGTCATTAGTCATTAGTTATGAGCGAATAACCCTAAGTTTAGCTGGGACACAGGAGGTAGAGCCTCCCTTAACTTAGCGCCATTCAACCAATTACCAAATTAGATGTAATACATAATATCTAGTTGACGCCTAGCATCTCGCTTTTCCCGTAGATCTTGTAGTGTATATTTTTGCAAAACTGAATTAGCCGCTTGCAGCCCTTCCAGCCAAATTTCTCGCACCACAGCACTTTCTAGGGTTTTGGGCGGAGCATCGCTTTCAGACGACTGAGCATCTAGTCCCTCAAGACAGCACACCACATCCAAAAGCGTGATTTTCCAGGGTTCGCGACCCAAGACGTAGCCTCCCTTAGCTCCACGTTGGCTACGCACCAAACCGCAACGCCTCATAGTCGCCAGCAATTGTTCTAAATATCGATCGGGAATATTTTGCTGAGCCGCAATCTGCCGAATTTGCAGCGGTTCGCCGCTCTGATAGTGAATTGTCAGCTCTAAAAGAGCTAAAAGCGCGTATTCACTTTTACACGAGAGTTCCACAGTATATCGTTTCCGGTTGATTATGTTTAGTTTGGGCTTTAGGGGAGTGTCCCCTTCGGGAGTTTGGAAGAATGAGTTTTGAGGAATGAGTTAAAACAAAATTGTTAATTCAAAACTCATAAGTAGGTGGGTGTAAATAAACTGAACTCCCAGTGAACTCCCAGAAATCGGGTTTCTTTGGGCTTCGCAGCCATTTCTTTGTAGGTTGGGTTGAGCGTGAGCGAAACCCAACAAATGCGTTGGGTTTCGTGCCTCAACCCAACCTACAAAGCTACAAAGCTCCCAGAAACCCGGTTTCTTGGAGAAACCGGGTTTCTAAGGGCCTAGCAGTTTTACGTTTAATTCTGCCCACCTACTTATTAGTATTAGCTATTACTTTTTCTAGTATACTCCGGTTATTCACTGGAGTTTATCGGTTTACCACCATTGATAAAAAAAGCCCCGGTGACGGGGCTGTTGTTTTGCTCAGAGTCAGTTGTGCATCACCTAGAAAGTGAAGGTAGTTCTGAGCGTACCGATAAAGATGTCATCATTGTTCTTGTTCTGATCGGGAGCCATCAGCCAGATCACACCAGGCGTTACCGAGATGTTGTCTGTGAGTTGGAACTTGTAGAAACCTTCCAAGTGCCAAGGAATATCTCTGCGGAATGCGGGGTCTGGCCCTGCAACTTCTATACCTGTCAAGTAGGGTTCGGCACCCGCAAACAGACCCAAAACATTACCCTCTCTGCCCAAGTTGGGTAAGGCAATGCCAAGTCCGTAAGTCCACATTTGTGCGCTTCCGCGACTGACAAGAGTTGCGTCTGTCATAGAAGCCCAGCCGCTGATCGAAAAATTCTTGCTGAGTCGAAACGCAGCCTGCGCCCCATAAGAGTTCGCCGAAATCGGCGTGCTGGTTCCATTTTGTGATGTACCCAGAAGTGTGGATGGCAAATTACCCAGACTGGTGCCAACGAGGCGACCGCCAGCACCTGCGCCACCATCGAATATGTCGCTGCCGGTGTTGTGGTAACTGTGAACGTATGTTAAAGCAAAGCCAAGGCGATTGCTGACGCTGAAATTTAGTTGCGCCAAAGCGGAATAGTTACCATCAAACAGACCGTTCGTATCGGTTGGACTATTGGCCCCCGTAGGAGAATTACCGGGGCGATTAATACCAGAACCCCCCGCCAAGTAACCCACAGTTAGCGAAGTTGGTTTGAAAAAGCTACCGCCGCGTCCTACACTGAAGCTGATTCCACCACCTGCACCGCCACCAATCCGATAGATGGGGTTCTGTTGTGCAAAGGCAGAAATAGCGCCATTGCCACCATCACCGTCGTAGAAGTAAGGGTTGGAAACATCGGCGTAGTCAGCGTGGAGTCCCCCAAAAGCGGCAACATAAGCACGCGAGCTGCCAAATAAGGGGAATTCATACGCCAACCAGTCTAATACAATATCGTTGCCGGTAGCGCCACCAACGAAATATTGCAGGGTGCCTTCTGCTGTACTCCGAAATGTCCCGTTACCGTCGCCATCAGTAAACGTACTGCCGGGGAAATTATTAAAGGCGACAGCGTTACCGGCTGCAATACGGGTGTGCAGCAGATCTTTACCCGTGAAGCTGGTTTGGAATTCTAAACGTACCCTGTCTTGAAAGACCGTATTGTTGTCGTTGTCAACAGTATCTCCAAAGACATCAGCCAGAGCAAAGATAGCTTCTCCCCTGAGCTTGGTGGTAGTGGAGAATTGCTGCGCTTCCAGTCGCGTCGCGCGAGCTTCCAGAGCATCTACTCGGCCTCGCAAAGTAGCCAATTCCGCCGCAAACTCTTCTTGCAGTCGTTGCAGCGCGGCCAAATCTTCTTTGCCAATACCTTGCGGCAACGACGCAATCAGTTCTTGAATCCGATTTAAGCAGGAATTTAACCCCGCCGCAAATTCGTAGCGAGTCAGCGCCCTGTTGCCACGATAGGTCCGATCGGGATAACCTTCAATACAACCGTAGCGCTCTACCAGGGATTGCAGTGCTTGGAAAGCCCAGTCTGTAGGCTGTACGTCCCGCAATTGAGATACGGAAGTAACTTGACCCTCCGAGGCTCTGTTTGCCGAGCCTTCGTTGCCGTATTGGAGAATTTGGTCTAAATTACCCGAACTATTGGAGGGTGCTGCCTGAGCTACTGCATTTGACGATAAACTCCGAGATGCGGGGGCAGTTGGTGCCTTATCAGCTAGGGTTTTCTCTGGCAAAGTGCGGGCTTGAGTTGGGGCTTCTACTTTGGCAGCAGCTGCCTTCTGCTGCGAAATAGGAGCTTCAGCAAAAGGCGTCTCCAACTTAGCGCCTGCCGCAGCCTCTTCTTCTACTGCTGACAGCGCTGGAGCTATATGTTGTAAGGCATCCAACTTTAGATTGGCTGCGGCAATTGGCTGCGCTTCAGGACTTTGAGTTGCTACAGCTTGGGGCTGACTTACTTCTGCAATTGTTTGGCTTTCTGCGGCCATTGCTGAAGAGCCAAATACTAGGGTCGCCCCCAGGATTGCCGGACTAAACAGCAGAGACTTCAACAACATTTTGGACATTTTTACTCTTTCTCCTCACACCACATCATAGAGAATCTACGGATTCATCTAAAATTCCCGATCGATAACCTTGGTCAAACTAACTTATTTGACTGGCGAAAGTGCTACGGGGTTCACTTTCCTAGAGTATAGGCCATCTATTTGGAAATATTGATAGCTTCTGGGATGCCTGTATTTATTAGAACGGCGATTGGCGATTAAAGTTAATTATAGATTAACAAATTACAGCAGCGCAGCTTTCACTCATTAGCCACTTTCTCATCTGGCTCTGGGTACAAAAAACTATCCGCTCTCAGCGATAGTGACTTGGTAAAATTTCGGTCACTATCGCTGAGAGCGGTCTAGCGGGTCTTCAGATTGAAACTAGACTGCCGGGAGGAACTCTAACCTGCCCAGCAGAAACAATTAGTTTAGTTCAACTAGGGAACTAAGCTTAACTGCTAGAGAACAGCCCCGGCGCACAGCCAGTTAAATCCAATCTGATGACCCATGATTTTACTACTATCTTGCATAGGCATCACCTCCTTATTCCCTGAACGGTCTTTGTCTCAAAGAGGAAATTGAAGTATTGGTGTTATTCACCTGTAGTTAATGTATCACACCAAAACAAGAAATGGGTATCTTCCCAAAAAATTTACAAAAACCCCTGCTTACCGATCGGTAAGCAGGGGTTTTCGGCTCGGCTAGTAAAGCTGAGCCGGGATGAGACTAGATACTACAGAGCGTTACCGCGAGGTAGTACTTCTTCAGGGAATACAAATTTTTCGTGGGGCTGATCTTGTGGTGACATCCAAGCACGGATGCCCTCGTTGAGCAAAATGTTCTTGGTGTAAAAGGTTTCAAATTCGGGGTCGGCAGCCGCCCGCAACTCTTGGGATACGAAGTCGTAAGCCCGCAG
>CASBRD010000097.1 GCA_949128025.1 Oscillatoriales cyanobacterium PMM_0008
CCCCCTCACCCCCAATCCACGGCGTCATGAATATTGGCAGCCGCCCGACCGTAAATGGCAACAGTCCAACAGTTGAAGTTCACCTGTTAGACTGGTCTGGAGATTTGTATGGGAAAACCTTAACGGTAAGCCTAGAAAAGTTCCTGCGGCCCGAACAAAAATTTGCTTCCCTAGACGCGCTAAAACTACAAATTGAAGCCGACAGCGCCACCGCTCGATCGGTACTAATAGGTAATTTTAGATGTTAGATTTTAGATTTGTTTTGAATACCAATGACCAAGAAGGGACTAGGGGCTAGAAAAGTCACTCATTCAAAAGTCATTCTTCCCTCTCTTTCCCTAGCCCCACGCCCGTAGCCCTTCTTTAACAATTACTAATATGAGAAAACCGATCGAGCTACTTACAGAAAATCTGGGTCGTACCATTGTCGGCAAAGCCGATGCCATCCGTTTGGTAATAGTAGCCCTCCTCTCTGGTGGACACGCCCTCCTCGAAGACGTGCCAGGAGTCGGCAAAACTCTACTGGCAAAATCTTTGGCCCGATCGATCGATGGCAAATTTCAACGCATTCAATGCACCCCCGATTTACTTCCCACCGATATTACCGGCACCAACATCTGGAATCAAAGCACCGGCAAATTTGAATTTCTGGCTGGGCCGGTATTTGCCAACATCCTACTAGCAGACGAAATTAACCGCGCCACACCCCGTACCCAGTCTGCTTTGCTAGAAGTGATGGAAGAACGGCAGGTAACGGTGGATGGGGTATCCCGTCCAGTTCCCAATCCGTTTTTTGCGATCGCCACCCAGAATCCGATCGAGTATCAAGGCACCTTCCCCCTGCCAGAAGCGCAGATGGATCGCTTTACCCTGTGCCTGACACTCGGCTATCCAAGTGAAGTAGAAGAACTGCAAATGCTACAACGGCTTGCTGATGGCGTCACCGTCGATGAGCTTCAACCGTGTATTTCTCCAGAGGATGTCTTAGAGTTACGGCGTCTGTGTGGCACAGTGAAGGTGGAAGCACCCCTGCAACAGTACATCCTCAACTTAGTGCGATCGACACGGGAAGATGAAGAAATTGCCCTCGGCGTTAGCCCACGCGGCACAGTCGCCTTACAAAAAGCTACCCAAGCCCTAGCTTTTCTTGCCGGTAGAGATTACGCTATTCCCGATGATGTCAAGTTTCTAGCGCCTTACGTACTTTCCCATCGCCTGATCCCATCAGGAGGAAAGCGGGCAAAAACCATTGTGGAGCGTTTGCTTGCTAGCGTGCCGATTCCGTAAAGGCTAGAAAAGTCACTCATTCAAAAGTCAGTAGGGGCGGGTTTTGTAAAATATTCTGTTAGTAATGAGATGTGTGGGCTAAACCCGCCCGTACAAAAGTCAAAAGTCAAAAGTCAAAAGAAAACAAAACAGGGGTTAGGGGAAGAGGGAAGATTTGAAATAAAACAAATCCCAAATCTAAAATCTAAAATCTAAAATCCCAAATCTAAAATCCAAAATCCAAAATCCAAAATCCAAAATCCAAAATCCAAAATTGACCTAACATTATGTCGCGGCGTCTACAGCAGCAGGTAAGAGCAAAATTTATACAACAATGGCAAGGTTGGCGAATCGGCTACGCGCAAGCTTCGCGATCGCCAATCCTTGTGTTTATGTTGCTCTTAGTCTGGAGTGTAGCACTAGCGTCGGGGTTTACTCTGATAACCCAACTTCCCGCCCAAACTCAACCAGCGGCTGAAATATCACCTACAGGCACCGTTGACGTTGTACCTGAACGCTATCAACTAGGGCAAGAACTTTACCTGAAAAACTGCGCCACCTGCCACATCGGCATACCGCCAGCAGTGTTGCCCACCGAAACCTGGCGAGATATCCTCCAAGATGAGCAGCACTACGGCAAAAAGCTGACGCCGCTAATAGACCCAGAACGCCTGCTAGTTTGGGAATACCTACGAACCTTTTCCCGGACGCAAACAGCAGATGAAGAACGGACGCCCTATCGAATCGCTCAATCTCGCTATTTCAAAGCGCTCCATCCCAGAGTCAAACTACCCCAGCCCGTCACAATGGGGAGTTGCCTGATCTGTCACTTCAAAGCGGATGGATACGATTTTCGCAGTCTCACCTCAGAATGGCAAAACGCCCCATGACAGTTGTCAGTTGTCAGTTGTCAGTTGTCATTGGTTATTTTTTGACTTTTGACTTTTGACTTTTGACTTTTGAATGACTTTTGACTTTTGACTTTTGACTGACTTTTTTACCCACTACCGCTGCCATGCTAAAAACTTTGCTGGGCGATCCAAACGCTCGTAAACTCAAACAATACAAACCTTTCGTTGCCGACATCAACGTATTAGAAGAAATAGAAGCCCTTTCCGATCGAGAGCTAATCGGCAAGACAGCCGCATTCAAACAACGTCTCGCCAAAGCCAAAACCCTCACCGAAGAGAAAGAACTGCTAGATGAAATCCTCCCCGAAGCATTTGCCGTAGTTCGGGAAGCAGGTCGCCGCGTCTTGGGAATGCGACACTTTGACGTACAGCTATTGGGCGGAATCATCCTCCACAAAGGACAAATTGCCGAAATGAAAACTGGCGAAGGCAAAACCCTGGTCGCCACCCTCCCCGCCTACCTAAACGCGCTGACTGGCAAAGGCGTGCATATCATCACCGTCAACGATTACCTAGCCAAACGAGACGCGGAATGGATGGGGCAAATCCACCGCTTCCTGGGATTGAGTGTAGGGCTGATCCAATCGGGTATGGGCTCTCCAGAACGCCAGAAAAATTACCAGTGCGACATCACCTACGCCACAAACAGCGAAATCGGCTTCGACTACTTGCGGGACAATATGGCCACATCAATGTCAGAAGTGGTGCAGCGTCCCTTTAACTACTGCGTGATTGACGAGGTTGACTCAATCTTAATCGACGAAGCTCGAACTCCCCTGATTATCTCAGGACAGGTGGAACGACCCAGCGAAAAGTATATGCGGGCTGCACAAGTAGCATCAGCCTTGAACAAAGAAGAC
This sequence comes from Oscillatoriales cyanobacterium PMM_0008, assembly GCA_949128025.1. GTDB lineage: Bacteria > Cyanobacteriota > Cyanobacteriia > Cyanobacteriales > Aerosakkonemataceae > Argonema. The sequence continues at coordinate 3,038 of CASBRD010000097.1, forward strand.
CATTATGAAGTAGACGAAAAAGCTCGTAACGTCATCTTGTCCGATGAAGGATTTGCCGAAGCCGAGAAGCTGCTGGAAATGACCGATTTGTATGACCCCAACGACCCTTGGGCTCACTACATTTTTAATGCAATTAAGGCCAAAGAATTATTTGTATGCGATGTGAACTATATCGTTCGCAGCGACGAGGTAGTAATTGTGGATGAATTTACGGGTCGCGTACTGCCGGGTCGGCGTTGGAGCGATGGGTTGCATCAGGCTATAGAGGCGAAAGAAGGGGTCGAGATTCAACCGGAAACGCAGACTCTGGCTACTATTACTTATCAAAACCTTTTTCTGCTTTATCCCAAGTTAGCTGGGATGACCGGCACCGCCAAGACAGAAGAAGCAGAGTTTGAAAAGATTTACAAGCTGGAAGTCGCCATTATTCCGACAAATCGGACTACGGGTCGGCGAGACTTGTCCGATGTGGTGTATAAGACAGAGCAGGCGAAGTGGCAGGCGATCGCAGATGAATGCGCTCAAATGCACCAACTCGGTCGCCCAGTCCTAGTGGGTACTACTAGCGTCGAAAAATCGGAACTGCTCAGTTCCCTATTGCACCAGCTAAAAGTTCCTCACAATCTCCTGAATGCCAAACCAGAAAATGTGGAGCGGGAGTCGGAAATCATTGCCCAAGCTGGACGTAAAGGCGCGGTGACGATCGCTACAAATATGGCCGGACGGGGTACAGATATCATCTTGGGCGGTAATGCGGACTACATGGCGCGGCTGAAGTTGCGAGAATACTTTATGCCCCGAATCGTACAGCTAGATGAGGAGGAATTTGCGGTCAAGAGCGTTCCTGGGACAGAATCGTCGAGTGGTGGCGGCGTCGGCTTTGCACCAGGTAAAAAGGTGAAGACTTGGAAAGCATCGCCACAAATTTTCCCCGTCGAACTTTCCCGCGAAACGGAGAAGATGCTCAAAGACGCGGTAGAGTTCGCTGTCGGCGAGTATGGAGAACGTAGTTTACTGGAACTGGAAGCTGAGGACAAGGTAGCGGTCGCTTCAGAAAAGGCTCCTTCGGAGGACCTTGCCATCCAAAAGCTGCGGTTAGTTTACAACTTAATTAAAGAAAACTACGAACAATACACTGGTAGCGAACATGAAGAGGTGGTGCTATTAGGCGGTTTGCACGTCATTGGTACAGAAAGACACGAATCTCGCCGGATCGATAACCAGCTGCGGGGACGTGCGGGACGGCAAGGAGACCCAGGTTCTACCAAATTCTTCTTGAGTTTGCAAGATAGTTTGTTGCGGATCTTTGGGGGCGATCGCGTCGCCGGTTTGATGAACGCCTTTAAAGTGGAAGAGGATATGCCGATCGAATCCGGTATGCTCACTCGCTCCCTAGAAGGTGCCCAGAAAAAGGTAGAAACCTACTACTACGACATCCGCAAACAAGTATTTGAGTACGACGAAGTGATGAACAATCAGCGTCGCGCCATCTATGCCGAACGCCGCCGCGTCCTGGAAGGTCAAGACTTGAAGGAACAAGTCATCAAATACGCCGAAAAAACAATGGACGACATCGTAGATGCCTACGTCAATCCAGAATTGCCTTCGGAAGAGTGGGAATTGGGCAAACTTGTCGGCAAAGTCAAAGAGTTTGTTTATCTGCTCGCGGACTTGGAACCAAATCAACTTGAAGACTTATCTGTAGGCGAAATAAAAGCCTTTCTCCACGAGCAAGTCAGGATTGCTTACGACCTCAAAGAAGCGGAGATAGAGCAAGTACAGCCAGCACTCATGCGTCAAGCCGAGCGGTTCTTCATCTTGCAGCAAATCGATACTCTCTGGCGCGAACACTTGCAAGCGATGGATGCTCTGCGGGAAAGCGTCGGTTTGCGCGGCTACGGCCAAAAGGACCCGCTGATTGAGTATAAGAGTGAGGGATATGAAACTTTCCTGGAAATGATGACAGCGATTCGTCGCAATGTCGTCTATTCGTTGTTCCAGTTCCAACCCCAAATGTGATAGGTGAGTTTTAGATTTTAGGTTGAAGATTTGAGATTTACAGCAGTTCCCGCTGTTAAAGGTACAGTATGCGAAGGGGAAGGGCGAAGCATTCCGGCAATTTATCTTTGCTGATTACCAATAAATCATCTGCCGGAATGCTTCGCCCCTACTTAAAATGTACTTCATTACAGCGGGAACCGCTGTAAATGCTCACTTATTGAATAAAGTCTAAAATCTAAAATTAACCTAGCGGTACGAGTAGGCGACTGAGAACGCGACCGTCATCCATTTGGTAGAAATTAAGGTCGCCTCCCATCCGTCTGAGAATAGATTGACAAATCCGCAAGTGCAGTCCTGGAGGTTTCGCCAGAGTGGAAGGAGCCAGATCGTCAAAGGTACGCTGCTCTTCAAGCTCTGCAATCAGTTGGGGGTCAATAACTCCATCGTCTGTAACGGACAGTTCTATAAAGCGATCTGGGTAAGACCCAGATCTGTTCCACAGATCGCCCTTTGGCTCTTGGGCATCAGGCATTGGGTATTGTTCCTCAAGGGCACGCGCAATGCCTGATTTATTCTCTCTTCCCAATTGGCGATACCAAATATCGATCCTTCCGCCGCTCTTAACCCGATCGCACGCAGCCATCAACACCTCATAAAGCACCAACTCCACCTTGAGAATATCTACATCATTGCTAAAATTACTGATCAGCGCATTCTCGCCGCCAGCATCGTGTATCTGAGTCCAGATTCCCTTTTGTTTGAGCGAGCCATCAATCCGATCGAGCGATCGCAACAGCAAACTTGTTAACCTAATCGAATCTCGCGCAGTCGAAGAAGAAGAATCTTTTAGACCTGTATTTGCGTCTCCCTGAATGAGCAAATCGCTCCCCATATTCCACATTCCCTTCAATAGCAGATCGGAAATAGAACTTCTCGCATAAGGCATAGACAATAGGGCGTTCGCGGCACCCTTCTCCACTCCCGAACCTTTAATATATAAATCTTCTATTAAACGATGCTTGTACCAATTCAAATATTGCAACTCCCGCCGATCCTCCCCAAAAGAAACCGTCAGCATCATATACCGACGAAACCAAGCCAATTGAGAAACTAACAAACCGAACATCGGCAAAACACTCGATCGCCAAACACCGACCGACCCCCTGACTACTACAGCCACCCCCGTCGGAGCATAATCCCCTGACGCACGCATTGCCATAACCAGGACCTTCTTAATGCCAGGGCCGGAAATCCAGCTTCGGCTAAGGGAAGATAGAGTTGTTACATCTTTAACCAAAAAGCCATCAGTAGCAAGCGCCTCTTGAATTAACTCATCGCTGCGTACCGGAACAACAAAATCCTTATCGATCGCAAATTGAGAATTAGTCACCCCCTCAGTCACCACACGACCGTCCTCACCCCCCCCAGACCAAGTAACCAAAGCAGCAACCGGAGCTTCCAGCATCAAAAGCATTGCTCGCAAAGCCGCTCCCTCTATCCCAGACAGAGTTTGAGAACCCTGCATGGAACTTAAAGCCAATTGCAGGGAGTCGTAACCCTTTTGTTGGACATCATTTTGTTCCAGCAGTCGCCACTGGTTAAGAACCAGACCGACCTGTTGGCTCACCACCCCAAAAATTTCTCGCTGAGCGGCAGTCCAGGAACGCGGATTTTCGCCTGTCACGATTAGGAGTCCTGTCAGCGGGCGTTTTAAACTCGTATTGCATACCAAAAGCGATCGCACCCCCCCCTCCAAAAACCCATCGCGCCAAACAACGAACTTCAAATCCGTTGACAAATCCTCAACACCCACTGCCTGCACCCGTTCCAGCAATTGCCAGTCTACCTCGCTCAATACAGGCAGGAAAAAATTACCTTCCGACCCCCCTCTAGACCCCCTTTCTCCCTGGCTACTGAGCGAAGTCGAGGTATCTCCCCCCCTGGGAGCCACACCTAAAGGTCGCCGATTTACGGGCTGGCTCTGATAACAAACCTCAAATTGCTTCTCATCAGAGTTGAAAACCAACACCAAACACCGCTCTACCCGCAGCCGAGCCGTCAGTCGTTCGGCACAAACCTTTAAAATATGAAGCCAATCTTCCTGGGTCGTAACCGCCGTTGCTGTCTGAGCGGTCAGCAACTGGTCTTCCTTCGTTTGCTCAATAGTCGCCTCCATCCGTTCAATAGGGGAAAACAAAGCAATTAACTGAGATGTACCCCGGACAAAACTCTTCTCCTCCTCTTTCCAAATCCGGGGTTCATTACCCTCCACTGCCAAAAATCCCAGCAACTCATCACCCAAGCAAATCGGAGAGGCTAGCAGACTTCTCACACCCAACCTCTGCAACAACCGGCTGGTAACATCAGCCTTAAGGGAGCTTTGGGCCTCTCCGATCGAAACCATGCGATCGGCGACCAAAGCATCATAAAAGCCACCAGATTCCTGCACAGTAATCCCAGAAGCCTTAGCAGAGCCCTCAGAGAAGCTACCACCAGTAGCTCGGTTACTCATCCGCCGCCAGAAATAGCGTCGCTCTCGCTCAAACCAGTAAACGCTTGTCCGTGTTGGCGATACAAATTGGTGAACCTCTGCCACTACCATCTCCAGCTTCTGCATCACGGTCCCGTTCTCCTGCAACCGCTCCAGCATTCGGAACATGGGCTCGTCTGGTCGTTTGGTTCGGGAGCGATTCCAATCAGATTCAATTTGATTGAGAGAGGCTCCCAATCCCCCCAAAAGCATAGAGAGTCGCGCCTTCTCTTCTGAACGAGGCGAGATTCCCCAAGTGCCGGAACCCAGCATCACTACTCCAAAACAGCGATCGCGATAGCGAATCGGAAAAATCAGTGTTCCCTTAATATCGAAATTTGCCGCCGCCTTGCGCCACTCCCCAGCTCGCGTCTCTTGCCGCAAATCTGGGACGCCGATCGGTCTTAGCTGAATCACCACCTGTTCCAGAAGATCCCCTGGGTTGAGGAAAATTCGCTGCTTCAAAAAGCTGATGTCGCCAGTGGGTGCAATGCCCCCCTTGCCCAAAATGCGATGATCTAAGCGATCGTAGAAACCAATCCAGATGAGGCTGTAGTCAAACTCAGCCTGGAGATAATTGAGGCTGGTTTCAATTAAAACATCGACATTATCCTCTTCCCGCAGGGTCTGGAGGACACGCCCCAAGCTAACAAGTTTTTTATCGTCAGAATTCGGTTTTTGCTGCTGACTCATCTGCTGTCACACCGCTTTTTAAAATATAGGTAAACCTAGATAAACAAGGGCGGTATAAGTTTCTTAAGTATTCTTTCCTAATGCTTACGCTTCCTCAATGTCGAGATTGGCCAGGAAATCCCAGTTAGAGATAGCATAGTAACAATGTCGGTTAGTTACCATACCAGAACACTTGATTTTTTTATTAAGTTGATTCCACAGGCTCCAAACGTGCGATTTTGAGTTCACCTCAACCAAGGCGGTTAAGGAGCCTGGTATCTTTTCAGACAATCTCATCCCTCGACGAGCAATCACCAAACCCGCAGATTCATCACTGGCTAAGCCATACATTTTAACGTATTTAACCAAGCCAATAATACTGGAATAAGCCGGATTTACTGCGATTAATTCAATCCCCCGATTAGAAAGAATAGAGTTTAACAACTTGAAAAACTGACAATAAGCCCAGCCTGAAAGCATCCGAGCGTACTTTTTGCCTCGTTCTCTTAGTTGTTCTTTCTTAGTTGAAAAGTCTAATTCTTCACAGACGACAGGGCATTGAAACTTGGTAGCTAATGCAGATAATTCAAGACAAGCTTTAACAATTTGAGCCTGTTGTTGACCGTTTGACAGTCCAGTTTGTAATGGGATTTGACCATGTGCTTTTAAATTACCTTCACTGTCGATATAAGCCCAACCAATTGAGCCAGGATTCAGATCGATACCGATACATCCGTAATCCACAGAACGGGATACCCGCTCCACTTCCGATGGAGTAAAACTAACAGCAGCACACCATTTACCAGATTTGTAATAAAAATGCCAAGTTTTCGCTCCTGTTGCTGTTAATCGGTTAATGTTGCGCGGGAAATCACCAATCTTAGACTCTGCATACTTACCAAATTTTGATTCTAAACAGGCGGGTACTCTGAATCTTAAATTATTGCCATCCCATTGACATATTTGATTGCCGAATGACTCATCCTTAGAACCAACTACAAAGGCTTGATTATGGGGAACCGCTCCCCTAAGAGTCGCCAATTTTAAAGCCGCTATTTTTTGCTGATATCTGTGTAGTTTACGCTTTTTATTATGAATCTGAAAGCGTAAATTCTGCCAGTTGCTTTGGCGGTATTTTAGAGAACATGATAAGGGAAACGCGCACCCTTTTTTACTATTTATCCAATTCTTTACCCTGTAGAACTTCCGAGCCTTCTTAAGTTTATTTTCAGCTTTTTTGAGCCAAACCGAGCAAGATTTAGCTTGACCTTCTAAGGTTTTGATGTGTAAAATTCTGCATTCTTTAGCAGCGTCAATAGCACCCTTAGCCGCTGATATAACCCCATTGGCGTGTCGTTTACTAATCCCATAAGTTGTCTGTAGATGTGTGTTCCAATTGGACTTGTTAAAGTCAACACCTGAGAGCATAAAGTTGACCGTCTCGCATACTGCATTTCGGAATATTGATGTGTAAGCAACCAAAAACATCTCTAGCTGAGTTTTGCCAAGGGCGTTTAACTCATCTATTGGTGTTGGTAATGCTTTGCAGTATGTGAGTGTGGTCATTATGGTTGTGAATACTTAAAAACCCTGTTTATCTCTAGTCTTACCAGATCGCCAATGCTGAGAGCCTCTGTCCACTGCTTTACTGAGAATTTACTCTTTTTATTATAGGTAAATCTAAGTATTTTGGCTACTGCCAATAACCCCGTGGGAGGGGGGACTGGGGAC